>CAWUIY010000116.1:0-12757 GCA_963922555.1 uncultured Serratia sp.
TGGACGACTATAAAGCAGAGGATATGCGTTATGGGGATTTAACAGAGGAGGAGCTTAAAAGGGATTTTGGTTTAAAGCGGGTTTCATTATATGTTGACCCTTATAGAGGAATTCATGAAATTCCCTCTAAATCGCACGCCCATCCTTATCCAAGATTATCAAAGCAGGAGCCTGTCAGTCTGGAAAATAGCGCTAAGTTGTTATTTGACGAATTTAGGAGTTTATCAGACACATTTTCGTTTTTTGGAGAGTATAAAGGGCTAGCCCGAAAAATGATTACCCATATGCAGTATGGAAATGGAACGCCTTTTACAGACCCTTTACTCGATAAGGCAATGAAGGAGCGGATTTTAAATGATAAGTCTGAGGGGAGCACATTATTAAGGATAAAGAAGATTTTAGATAGTGGAATAGATTTCGAAAATAAATTTTATCCATTAGACCGAGCAGGACGGTTTATGCTGCAAATTAATGAAAAATCAATACTGCCTAAATTTGATAATTATATTGACAGGGTTAATGGACTAGGTATAACAGTACATGACACTTGGGCAACTCATATTACTCTTGAGTCATTAGAGATTATAGCTGGTAAATATCATGCTGTAATTACTTATCATATTCAGGATCATTTTGGTCTTGATGATAAAGATATTCAGGATTGGTTATACCATGACTTAAGGATTTTTAAAGTTTGGTTTTTACTTCAGCGCTGGGTGAGGTATGGATTTAAGCCTTTTATTACAGAGATAAATGTTAGGCTAGAGATAAATGGAGAGCATAATGTATAAAATAAAAATATATCAAAAGTGTATTGTAATCATTTTCATCTTAGTCTTGTGGGAGTTATGTCGCCCGGTTGAAATAGTTGCTGTTCATGATGAAAATACATTGTTGGTAAAACACTTTCCATTAATGAAATTTAGAAGAATTTCGTGGTGGGAAAAAAATAAAGATGAAATAAAAACAAAATTTGGTGTTCCAGTTGTAGAAAGTGATGGAGATTATGACGTTTTTATACAAAATTTTGGTTCAGGCTATAAAATTGACCCTGGTAGAACTGATGGTTCAGAGTTTGTATGTTTTGAAGACATTAAATTCAATGCCAACTGCATTGATAAGGAACCTCTGTTAAATATTGGTAGCGCAAGAAATGAGAAGTTATATTACAGATGAATTTATTATCTTTTACTTTAACTATAGACAAGTTAAATATTTTTTAACATTGTCATTTTTTGAGAGAGGGTGTATTTGTGTTAAATTTTTTCTTATTAGTTGATTAGGCAATTTTTTTATTATTAATGAATTTATGATATTTAAAATTCATTTAACTTGATTTACCTAAAATGTTAAAACCCCTAAAGTACAAAGGGTTGTAAATGAAGAAATTAAAATTTTAACTGCAATTACTATAATTACTGTTCTTTGTCAAATATGGAGAATGACCCGCCCAGTGGAGATTATTGCTGTACACGATGGAGATACTTTATTGGTTAAAAATTTACCGTTGCTGAAATTTCAAAAAATTTCATGGTGGCATGAAAATAAGAAACAGATTTATGATAAATACAAAATCCCATCCCCTTATATCTATGGTCATTATATGGTTTTCGTTTTGGAGTACGGTAATGGATATAGAATCGATAGATGGGTAGATGAGGATTCAAATCTGCTATGTTTTGAGGAAATGAAAGAATTGGTCAATTGTATTGAAAAAAAACCTGTTTTTATGGTTGGCTGTTCATTTAACTCAAAGATCTATTATTGGTAAGTTTATTTTATTTTGTTCAGCTAAATTATCTAATAAATGATGTTTTTATATTTAACATATTAACGCATAATTAAAATACAGTGAGAAAAGTGTGAAAAAAATAAGGGTTTCTTTAGCAGTTATTATGATCGCCGTTCTATGTCTCGTATGGAGAATAACTCGGCCGGTGGAAATTATTGCTGCGCACGATGGGAATACTTTATTGGTAAAACACTTCCCATTATTGAAATCTCAACAAATTGCGTGGTGGGAAAAAAATAAAACAAAAATTCATGAGAAATACAAAATTCCATCATTATACAGTGACGGATCTTACATGGTGTTTGTCTTGAATTATGGGAAAGGGTACAGAGTTGATAGAAACACTGATCAGGATTCAGATCTGCTTTGTTTAGAGGATATGAAAACAACTGCCAACTGTATCGAAAAGGATCCTCTTTTTATGGTTCATAGGGTATCTGAAACAAGGATCTATTACTATTGAAGCATTTTCAATACCACTCAAGACAATAATGTCCAACACTCAGCATCAGCCGTTTAAAATTTACAACTGACCGGCCCAATAACAGGCCGGTCGATGTACAGGTTTAGAAATGGGTATTGATCGACATATAAGCCGTGCGGCCTGACTCGTTATATGTGTATGCGCCTGCGCCGTAGAGATAAGCGCCAGTAGTCGAATTACCGGTTGTTTGCGCATTGCCTTCGCGGAAATGGCGTTCATCCAGCAAATTATTAATCCCTGCCGTGATATCGACATATTTGTTGACGGTATAAGTCGTGCTTAAACCAAACAGCGCGTAGGGACTCACAACCCAGGTTTCGGACCCTGTTGCGGCGTCACCTTTGTAATTGTATTTTTTCGGTTTCTGTTTGCCGTACCAGGTCATGGTGCCGCTCACCGACCAGTTATCACGCACCTGCCAATCTACCGTCGAGTTGACCGTAAATTTCGGGATTACCGATAAGTAATCATTCGTGGTCTTATTTTTGTTCTCGATATTGTAGGTGAAGTTATTAGTCATTGAAACGCTTTGGCTTATTGGGAAATTAAGTGTTCCTTCAATACCTTGTACGACAGACTTTGGCACATTTTCCCATTTATAGACGTCAGATGTACCGTTAGAATATTCCGCCGAATAACCAGCTTCAATTTTGTTGTGGTAATCGTTGCGGTAATAAGTCAGGCCAGCCTGAACATCCTGATGATGATATTCAATGCCGATTTCCTTGTTAACGCTGGTTTCAGCTTTAAGATTTTTATTACCTTGTAGATAACAGGAGCCCGCACTGGCGTAACAACCCTGTCCATTGCTGTAAAGCAAATAATTGGGATTGGTCTGGTAAAGGTTAGGCGCTTTATAGGCACGAGCGATACCCATTTTTAGCGTGAAATCACTGCCCATTTCCTGTGACAGGTTTAAAGACGGGCTGAAGTTTTTACCGGTAATGCTCTGGTAGTCAAAACGCAATCCCGGTGTGACGGTGGTGGAGTCGGTAACTTCAATATTGTCTTCGGTGAACAGTGAATAGATGTTTGCCGATGAGTAAGGACTGCGTCCGGTGCTGCTCAGACCTTCAACCGCGCCGCCTTGTGCGGTCTGAGTTTCGGAGATAGGGTCTTTCATCGTCTGATGATTGAATTCTGCCCCGAAAGTTGCGGTCTGTTGAAAGTAGAGATTAAGCGGAACGTTGACTTCGGTGTGGGCGTTAACGTCACTGAGTTCAATCGTCGAGAATCCCGGATTTGTAGTGCTAAAAATCCCCTCGGTTCCGCCCGCCAGACCTTCGTTGAGACGTTTATTTCGAGTGCGTTCATATTGAATATAGTTGGTTGTTGTGACGCCATTGTCCCATGCGCCGGTGTGTTTCAGGTTCAGCGTCTGGCGATACAACACGTTGGTTTCCTTGCCATAATAGGCATTAACCAGCGCATTGGTATTGGTGTTCTGAGTATCACCCGCGTAGAGATTTCCCTGACGGCTAAATCCTGCAGAAAGCTCCAGCGCCTGCATCGGCGCAAACTCCCAACGCAGCAAGCCATTAATATCTTTGTTGATCACGCCTTCACGTCCTGCAGGGACGCTACTGGCATAAGTGCCGGTGCGCAAGGCTTCATGACTGGCGTTGATATCTTTCGCATCGGCCTGGGTTTTAGATAATCCGCCATAAAGTTTAAAGGTGAGATTATCGGTAATGCCGCCGGAAAGGCTGGCGCTGGTGCGTTTGGTTGCGCCTTCGCTTTTATGCTGTGGGGCATCGAAATAGGTATTGAACGATCCGTGCAGATCCTGAGTGGTGGGTTTGGTGATGATGTTGATCACACCGCCTGCCGCGCCGCTCCCGTAACGCGCTGCTGCCGGTCCACGGATAACCTGAATGCTTTGTACCATTTCTGGCGGTACCCAGTCAGTGTCGCCACGGCTGTCACGTTCCCCGCGCCAGCCGTAGCGCACGGCATTTTTACTGCTTACTGGCATGCCATCGATCATTACCATGGTGTTTTCTGGACCCATACCGCGAATATCAATCTGACGATTGTTGCCACGCTGGCCGCTGGTCGAGTTACCTGTCAGGTTGATGCCGGGCATGGTGCGTATAATTTCAGACAGGTCGCGCGCCGGTGGATGCTTCTTGATTTCATCTTCGGTGATGATTGAAACGCCGGGTGCCTGTAGTGTCTGCTGTTTAGCAGTCACGGTAATGGTGTCTTCAGACTCTTTCTCCTTTTTAGCTTCATTTTCTGCAACAGGTTTCTTTGCTGCATCTTCAATTGGGAGAATTTGTTTGGCTTGAGATATTGTTGGCAAAATCAGGCTGAAAGAGGACACGGAAAATAATGTGACCTTGGTATAGAAGAGGATATTTTTCATAATGATAGCAGGACCATTCCTTTGCTTGGAAAAATGCAGCTGTGTATTTTTTTAGATTTATACGTATGAATAGGGCTTCTCACATGAGAATGCTATCAATAATGATTATCGTTATCAATGTTAGCTTGTGTCAGTTTTAGTTATCTTTTAGGCTTTTTTCGGTAAGTAATTAGAAAGTTAATGTTGCCAGGTGTGTTTTATGAATAAATTTCATGTCAAGCAGCGGTAGGATTAACATAAGGGCAGTGAGGTATTCACTGCCCTAATAGTTAACAGGGAAGGGATTGAACTACTCGATGGACGTTTGCGTAATATTATTTATTTCTGCGGTAGTGTTAATTCGTTCAAGCGATTTTCCTTTGGTCGTTGCCCCAAAGATAATAACGATCAGCACGCCTGCCATTAAAATGGTCGTCGTCATAGCAAATACGCCTGCAAATCCTAGAGACGCCGAGAAGACACCAATAATAGTCGGTGCCATGATGCTGCCAATACGGCCAAATGCGCTGGCAAAACCGCAGCCGGTAGCACGGATCGCAGTGGGGAAGCTCTCTGGCGTATAGGCATATAATCCGGCATAAGCGCCATTGAGGAAAAATGACAATACCGCCGCCGAAGTAATGATTGATACGTGGCCGCCGGATTGGCTCAGGAACCACGCACTCATTGCGCCGCCGATCAAATACAGGGCAATGGTGTGTTTGCGATCCAGACGATCGGAAAGCAATGCTGCCGAGAAATAGCCGGGTATTTGCGCGATATAAATAATGATCGAGAACTCGAAGCTTTTGGTTACCGTGAAGCCTTTGGCGATCAACAGTGATGGGATCCAGGCGAAAAATCCGTAATAGCAAAAAGTGACCACAAACCAGATAAGCCAGATAACGATGGTTTGCTTACGCATCGAGGCGGTGAACATCATGCCAACTGACTGGAAAAATCCCAGAGGCGCGCTGGGGGCTTCAATCTCTGGCGCTTGCGACGAAAACGCCACGGCGGGAAGAGGGCGTCCGGTAGATCTCTCAACCTTGATTTCAAGATTTTCAATCACTTGTTCAGCCTCTTTTATCCGGCCGCGATTAAGCAGAAAACGCGGTGATTCCGGCAGGCTTCGACGCCACCACAGTAGCATCAGGATCGGCAGCGCGGTGATGACCTGCGCCCAGCGCCAGCCTTCGTCAAACGACGGCACGATAAAACGGCCAATCAGCGCTGCGCCGACAAACCCAAACGAGAAGAATCCCGCCAGTGCGCCAATAAACCAGCCGCGTTTTTTTGGCGGAATAAATTCGCTGAGGTAAGGCGCGATTATCACGCTTTCTGCCCCTACACCGACGCCCGCCAGCACCCGAGCAACAAGGAAAGTAGGGTAGTTTGGTGCCACCGCAGCAAAAATGGTCATCACACAATAGATAGCCAAAGCCCAGCACATGACGGCTTTGCGGCCAATACGATCGCCGAGATACCCGGCCATCAACGCGCCAAACAGGACGCCAATCGGCGTGGCTGACCCGACCAGACCCAGCTCGGCGCTGCTTAACCCCCAAATGCCATGAACGGCGGGCATCAGAAAGGCGATAATCGCAATATCCATGCCGTCAAAGGTGTAGCCAAGGCCACCAATGAACAGCAGAAAATAGTGAGGCGCACTCAACGGTAAACGGTCTAAACGTTGTAACAGTGACATAATGGCGTTCTCAACAGGTAAAAGGGGAGAGCCTGAACCGGGCAGCTGAAGCCGCCCAGATGCCTGATACATAAGAAGTTATTGTGCTAACAAGCCACTATCTTTAACAACCTCACCCTGGCGAATAATCATGGGTATATGTTTACCCTGACCACTCAGTAATCCGATATTTGCCAGCGGGCAGCCATCAACCACAATCAGGTCTGCACTGGCACCTGCTTGCAGGGAACCGATTTCCCCTTCCATGCGCAAGAGTTTGGCGGCAAGACCGGTCGCGCTGCGGATCACTTCATGTGTCGGCAATACGCGGGAACGGATCTCGAATTCTTCTGACTGATGAACGTGCATGTCGCCCAACAAATCGCTGCCGTAAGCCATGGGTAATCCGGCTTCATACATGATTTTCAGGCTGTCGAGGCCGGCGAGACGAACATCGTCGATCTTGGCAATCGAATCAGGCTGCAAACCATACTGCGCGCCTTCGAGCTTGAGCATCTCGTAAGTGACCAGTGTCGGACAGGCCATCGCGCCTTTGGCAGCCGCGTGTGCAGCGGTTTCTGGAGTGATCAGATTACAGTGTTCCAGCGACAGTACCCCGGCATCGACTGCCCGGCGGATGGCTTCATCGGTATAAAGATGGGCGCTGACGTAGGTTTGTGCATTACTGGCTTCTTCAACAATCGCTTCGAGTTCAGAGACTGAAAAACTCAAGAATTCAATCGGATCGCTTGGCGATGACACCCCACCGTTGGCCATCACCTTGATAAACTGTGCGCCGCCTTTTATTTCTTCACGCGCGGCGCTGCGAACTTCATCGATACCGTTGCAGACGCGGCCCAAAGCGCCAAGCTTTTGAGCATAGAAATCAACATTGCGACGATCAAAACGGCCGCGATAGTCGGTGTGTCCGCCGGTTTGCGATAGCGCTTTGCCGCAAACTACCAGGCGCGGGCCGTTGATCAGCCCTTCTTCCTGCGCCTGTTTCAGGCCGTAATCGGCACCGCCAACGTCGCGCACTGTGGTGAAGCCGCGCATCAGCATTTCATTCATTAATTTAGCGGCGCGGGCTGCGACCAGAGAATCCGGCAAAAGGGCATTTGCACCGAGGTTGGCGCTGCTGGCAACCACGTGTACGTGGCAGTCAATCAATCCAGGCATCAAGGTTTTGCCCGCCAGATCGACAACGATTGCGTCGGCGGCATCGATAGCGCTGGCCGAAACCTCGGCAATGCGTCCATCGCGAATTAATAATTGATGATTTTTTAAAGGCTCTTCGGAATTACCGTCGACCAGATTGGCATTGATAAAGAGCATGGCACGGGTTGAGGATGTCGCAGGCATAGCACTCCCTTATGTCTTGGAATTGTGATTAAGTGTCTGAATTAAAATTGATATTATTTTTTTAAATGGCCTGATTATTCTCTGAACAGGCTTTTGCAGCATCTGTCATCTGTTTGAAATAATGAAATGAAAAAGTCGCATGCCGCCATGCGTTAGCGGAATGAAGCGGGCGAAAAATAACACATGCATTATTGATATTATCCCTTTAGCATTTATTGCTGTTATAAAGGGGGTGGGTGCAATTTAACCAAGAGATGAGCAGTGAAGATCGCTAACTATTTATCCCGCCGTTGCAAGACAGAATTCGTGACGCTATTGCTGGTTATCGCAAGCGGTCTTCTTAGCCCGCTGACTCCGGCTTTTGCTGACTTTCAGCCGCTTGCTACTTTGCCTTCATATGCCACCCCGCAAGCGCTCACTATCGTTCAGCCCGTTATCGACTGTGCCGATCTGGCTAATGTAGATCTTTCTTCTATCGGCGGTGCGGGCAGTAAAGTGATGTCGGTGAGGGAAGTCGTCAAAGGCGATACCTTTTGTGAAGTCAAAGGACTGCTTAAGCCAACAATTAACTTTACCGCTTTGCTGCCAATCAACAGCTGGACTCAACGCTATCTCCAGGTTGGATGCGGCGGGCTATGTGGTCGAGTATTGTTACAACTTGATGGCGCTGCCGGATGCAAGCCGCTTGAGACCAGCGGCTTTGTGATTGCGGCTACTGATATGGGGCATGCCACTGGCGAAACTGATTTCGGCAGTAATCCGCAGAAAAGGCGCGATTTTGCCTATCGCAGCGTGCATCTCACCAGCCTGGCGACCAAACAGCTGATCGCTGCCTATTATGGGCGAGCTGCGGCCTATTCCTATTTTAGTGGCTGCTCCGATGGCGGGCGCGAAGCGCTGGTCGAGGCACAGCGTTATCCTCACGATTTCAACGGAATTATTGCCGGTGCGCCGGTCAACAATTTTCAGGTGCATAAGGCGCTGGATCACGGTTGGGAAGCGCTTTCCAACACTGATACCAGCGGCAACGCCATCATCACCGCTCGACAGCTACCGATGATTCATCAGGCGGTGCTGGCGCAGTGTGACGCAATGGATGGGCAAAAAGACGGCCTGATTTCCGATCCGCAAAGCTGTCATTTTGACCCTTCGGTACTGAGCTGTGCCGATTTGAGTGCTGATAATATTGCCGGGGAAGACTGTCTGTCAGAGATGCAAATTAGCGCGCTAAAAAAAATCTATGGCGGTCCTCGCGATAGCGTTACTGGCCAGCGGTTAACGGCGGGCGGACCGTTACCGGGTTCCGAGTTAGCCTGGGCGGGACTGTTTGTACCAAGAAAAGCTGGCGATCTGAACTATAGTCAGGGTGTCGCGCTCACGACCTTGAAATACCTCAATTTCGAAAAAAATCCGCCCGCCAGTTTTACCCTTAAAGATCTCAAATTCACTCAACAGACCCTTAGCGATCTGAGCAAGTTGCATCCCCTTTACGACTCCAGCAACGCTAGCCTGCAGCCTTTTTATGCTGCCGGGGGAAAGCTGATTTTATGGCACGGCTGGGCCGATCCGAGCATTACGCCGCTTAATACGCTGGCCTATCATCTGGCGATCGGTCAGACCATGGGCTATGTCACGCGCGATAAATTTGAACGTTTATATATGCTGCCGGGGGTTTATCACTGCTCGAGCGGGCCCGGCCCGAGCCAGATTGATTTTTTGACGCCGATGCTGGCATGGGTTGAACAGGGTAAAGCACCTGACACGCTGGTTTCCTACCAGACGCTGCCCGGACAGAAAAGCAAAATTGTCACCAAAGCGCTACAGGGTGATATGCGGCTTGAGTATGTTGCCGAGGGAGCGCCTTCACGACCGGTTTTCCCTTATCCCGATTACGCCGTTTATAGCGGCAAAGGGGATGTCAGTCAGGCAACGAGCTATGAAAGAAAGCGGCTGGCGACGGTTCCCGTGGCTTATCAGTGGCTGGGTGAAAAATTATTCACACCCTATCAGGTGATGAATTAAGCGGTTGCAGGCCTTCGTATTGTAGCAACCAGCGTTTAAACAAACGTGTGGCGCGGTTCTCGTGGCGCTGCTGTGGTGTTACCAGATAAAATCCGCCTCCCTGCTGCGCCGAGGCGGCACAGGCACGCACCAGGTTTCCCTGTTTCAGCGGGCGATCGATAATACGTTTCCAGGCCAGCGCGATACCGACTCCCTGAATCGCCAGCTCAATCAGCGGTGGATAATGATTTACGCGTAGGGTATTGCTGAGATTTATCGGCGGTAAGTCGTTAAGTTCAAGCCACTCTTGCCACCCAATCCACTGGCGCTGGGCGTCTTCCAATACCAGCAAGGTCTTCTGCGATAACTCTTCTGGCGTGAATGCTTCCCGGCCTGCCAGATATTGAGGGGAGCAAACCGGGAAGATCTCTTCATCAAACAGGCGAATGGTATCAAAATGCATGATATTGCTCTGTTTGAGGTAATACATGCCGACGTCAAATTCAAAACTGGAAAGGGTGCTAATGCCGTCGCGCATAATCAGATTAAAACGAATATCCGGGTAGGCCTGGCGAAATGCGCTCAGGCGTTCGGGGATCCAAAACTGGGCAATTCCAGAAGAGCAGGCCAGATTGATCTCGTTTTCCCCCGCGTGTTTCATTACCCTGGCCGTGGCATCGGCACACTCTTCCAACAGATAACGCACGCGCTGCAGGTAGCGCTCACCCGCGGTAGTGAGCGCTAGCCCATTGTGTTGTCGCAGAATCAATGTCCGCCCCAATGACTGTTCCAGCATGGCAATTTGTCGGCTCACGGCGCTTTGCGTCAGGTTAAGCTCATCACCGGCTCGGGTAAAGCTTCCCAGTCTGACGGTGGCTTCAAAGGCAACCAGGGTATGTAAAGGAGGAAGGGGGGATAACGCCATATTCACTGTTCTTTTTATTGTGCAAACATGATTTGTAATATGGGCAAGATGATTTAGCAGGTCAATCTTTCGGGGCGCTTACGACCAGTGCGTTTTCTTATATTTGCATTTCGAGGTCTGTCTTATTGCGTTTTAAAAAGTCGCTATGAAAGTGTTCACTTACCCCCAAACACAGAGCACACCTGACGCAATAACTATGTTGTGACAGACTTTGTCACAAATGCACGGCGTAAATCCGAGTGCGCAGAGTATTTTCCTCCCTTATAATTCGCCGGCAGTATTCGCCGTCCTATTAATGACAACTTTTACAAATACAGAGCAATGCATGTGAAAATCCGTCTTTTGGTACTGAGCTTTTTAGCCCTCAATGCAAGCATGATGATGCCTGTTGACGCCATGGCTGGCAGCAAATCGCAGCCGGTTGTCGCCCCCCTCGTTCAAATCGCTTCTGGCAGCGCCATGGTGGTGGATCTTAATAACCATGAAGTGATTTATTCTCGCGATCCCGATCAGGTCAGGCCGATTGCCTCTCTGACGAAGCTGATGACGGCTATGGTGACGCTTGACGCCAAACAGCCGCTCGATGAAGTGATTTCGGTTGATATTCATAATACTAAAGAGATGCGTGGTGTATTTTCCCGCGTCAAAGTAGGCAGTGAAATTACCCGCCGCCAGATGATCCAACTGGCGCTGATGTCCTCGGAAAACCGTGCCGCAGCAAGCCTGGCAGCACATTATCCAGGCGGGTATGACGCATTTATTCGCGCGATGAATGCCAAAGCCAGGGCGCTGGGTATGACTCATACTCATTACGTCGAGCCGACTGGCCTGTCTATCGATAACGTTTCTACCGCCCGTGATCTGACTCGCCTGTTAATGGCAACGCGTCAGTATCCGCTTATTGGCGAACTGAGCACCACGCAGGAGAAAACGGCCGTATTTAGCCATCCAGCTTATGCATTGCCGTTCCGTAATACTAATCATCTGATTATGAATCCAAAGTGGAGCATTCAGATGACCAAGACGGGTTACACCGATGAGGCGGGACACTGCCTGGCCATGAGAACCATCATTAATGGCAAACCGGTGACGCTGGTAGTACTGGATGCCTTTGGCAAATTTACCGCCTTTGCCGATGCCGCCCGTCTGCGTACCTGGATGGAAACGGGCAAAAGCGTGCCGGTTCCACAAATTGCCAAGGTGTATCGTAAAGAGAAAGACCAGCGCCGCAGTGAGCCGACGGAAGAACAGGCCGCCGACTAAACTGATTTAAAACGCTAAACGGTCTATCCGGCAAGGCAAAGTGCCGGATAGACTATCTGTAAAAATCAGGCGGGGCACACTGAGTGGGCAGATTAGAAGATGAGTTTAAACACGCCAGTGATGGTCAGAAGACCAACGATAAAGATAATCGCAATAATCCATAGAATGATTTTCATATTTTCTCCTTGGGTAAGTACGCGGCTGAATATGCATTGCTAACTCAATGATATCCTTTACCCAAGTATAGTCCCTGTGCGTAATAATTCCTTTCCGCTAACAAATCTATCGCTTATCAATTCAGGTTTATTGATGTTCCATTGCCGCGCGAAGTCCACAATGCGGACTGGCTAAAGGTTTTCCGAATTGGGTTAAATTTGCCGCACCCGCCATTGAAGCTTGCGCTAATACCACGACGTTAGCTCCATTCTGATAGGCCTTGTCTGCCGCAGCGGCAATCAGCTGCAAATATCTCGCGCTATTCCCTTGCTTAAAATTGTCCCAGGCATCCGCCACACAGTGAAAGCTGATATCGGCTGCCAGCTTGCCCTGAACATCAGCAAACAGCTTAATCGTTGGAGCTTTAGTGGTGTCGACTGCATACAACACGGCTATCTTATCTCCCGCCGCCAGCGCAGTCTCTGCCAGTGCCCGATCGACGCGCAAAATTCTTGCTGAGCTTTGTTCTGCCGCCAGTTCTGCAGCAGAACCTAAGGTCGAGCAGGTCAGCAAAACTACCTCGGCGTCTGCCGCAAGCCTAAGTAATGTGTCAGCGGTTTGTTGGCGGATACTTTGCGTTAGCCCTCCAACATCTTCACAGGCCTGCAATAAATCCGCTCTAACATGATGGTGAAGAAACTGTGCAGGAATATTGAGTTCTGCGGCAGCTGCCGTAAACA
>CAWUIY010000117.1:0-12745 GCA_963922555.1 uncultured Serratia sp.
AACATTATAAACCGTTCAGAGCCGTTGCCGCTGGATTCCAACCACAACAACACCGAAGAAGCGCGCCTGAAATATCGCTATCTGGACCTGCGTCGCCCGGAAATGGCTAACCGCCTGAAAACCCGCGCTCGCATCACCAGCTTCGTTCGCCGCTTTATGGACAGTCACGACTTTCTCGACATCGAAACGCCGATGCTGACCAAGGCGACGCCGGAAGGCGCACGTGACTATCTGGTGCCAAGCCGTGTGCACAAAGGCAAGTTCTACGCGCTGCCACAGTCGCCACAGCTTTTCAAACAGCTGCTGATGATGTCTGGCTTCGATCGTTACTACCAGATTGTTAAATGTTTCCGTGACGAAGACCTGCGCGCTGACCGTCAGCCTGAATTTACCCAGATCGACGTTGAAACCTCTTTCATGACTGCCGAGCAGGTACGTGAAGTGATGGAGAAGCTGGCGCGCGAACTATGGCTCGACGTCAAGGGCGTTGATCTGGGCGATTTCCCGATCATGACCTTTGCCGAAGCCATGCGCCGTTACGGTTCAGACAAACCAGACCTGCGTAACCCGCTGGAACTGGTAGACGTGGCTGACCTGTTCAAATCTATCGAGTTTAAAGTGTTCGCCGATCCGGCTAACGATCCGAAAGGCCGCGTTGCTGCACTGCGTGTTCCGGGCGGTGCTCAGCTGAGCCGCAAACAGATCGACGAGTACGCCAAGTTTATCGAAATCTACGGCGCGAAGGGTCTGGCTTATATCAAGGTCAATGAGGTGGCTAAAGGCCTGGAAGGTATCCAGAGTCCGGTGGCCAAGTTCCTGAATGCTGAGCTGCTGAATGCCCTGTTTGAGCGCGTCCAGGCACAAGATGGCGACATCATCTTCTTCGGTGCGGCAAGTGCTAAAATTGTGACTGACGCTATCGGCGCATTGCGTCTGAAAATTGGTCGTGATCTGCAAATCACTGACGAAAAAGCCTGGGCACCGCTATGGGTTGTTGACTTCCCGATGTTTGAAGACACCGACGAAGGCGGCCTGACGGCGATGCACCACCCGTTTACTGCGCCTAAAGAAATGACCGCGCAGGAACTGGCTTCTAACCCGACTTCCGCTATTGCTAATGCCTACGACATGGTCATCAACGGTTATGAGGTGGGTGGCGGTTCAGTGCGTATCCACCGCGGTGAAATGCAGCAGGCGGTATTCAGCATTCTGGGTATCACCGAGCACGAGCAGCGCGAAAAGTTCGGTTTCCTGCTTGATGCCCTGAAATACGGTGCTCCACCGCACGCGGGTCTGGCGTTTGGTCTTGACCGCCTGGTGATGCTGTTGACCGGCACCGATAACATTCGTGACGTTATCGCGTTCCCTAAAACCACCGCCGCAGCCTGTCTGATGACTGAAGCGCCTAACTTCGCCAATCCTGCGTCGCTGGTTGAGCTGGGTATTAGCGTGATCGCCAAAAAGGCGACGCCGGACACAAATTCAGAGAGCGAGTAATGAGCTACAAGCGTCCTGAGTCGATACTGGTTGTAATCTACGCCAGCAACACCGGCAGGGTGCTAATGCTTCAGCGGCGTGACGACACGGAATTCTGGCAGTCGGTTACCGGCAGTCTTGAAGACGGTGAGTCACCCGCACAAACCGCAAAGCGTGAAGTGCTGGAGGAGGTCGGTATCGATATCGCTGCCGAAAACCTCCCGTTGCAGGATTGCAATCGCTGCGTCGAGTTTGAACTGTTTGCACACCTGCGCTATCGCTATGCGCCTGGCGTGAGCTGGAATAAAGAGCACTGGTTCTGCCTGGCATTGCCCGAAGAGCGTGCGATTCCTCTGACGGAACATCTCGCCTACCGGTGGCTGGATAAAGCGGCTGCGGCGGCTTTTACCAAGTCACCGAGCAACCAGCAGGCGATAGAAGAATTTGTAATTTATTGATTAACTAAAATGAGTTCAGCCTGAGTAAGGCTAATGGAGATCTTTTATGGCAGGTCACAGTAAGTGGGCCAACACCAAACACCGCAAAGCAGCACAAGACTCTAAACGCGGTAAAATTTTCACCAAAATCATTCGCGAGCTGGTGACAGCGGCGAAACTGGGTGGTGGCGATCCGGGTGCAAACCCGCGTTTGCGCGCAGCGATTGACAAGGCTCTGTCCAATAACATGACCCGCGACACCCTGAACCGTGCGATCGCGCGCGGCGTGGGCGGCGATGATGATTCCAACATGGAAACCATCATTTATGAGGGTTATGGTCCTGGCGGCACTGCCGTGATGGTTGAATGCCTGAGTGACAACCGCAACCGTACGGTTGCAGAAGTACGTCATGCTTTCACTAAAACCGGGGGTAATCTGGGCACTGACGGCTCTGTTGCCTATCTGTTCACCAAAACCGGCGTGATCACCTTTGCTCCAGGTGTCGATGAAGACGCGATCATGGAAGCCGCTCTGGAAGCCGGTGCCGACGACGTGCAAACCTTTGACGACGGCGCTATCGACGTTTACACCGCGTGGGAAAGCCTGGGCGATGTAAAAGACGCGCTGGAAGCTGCAGGATTCAAGGCCGATCAGGCTGAAGTGACCATGATCCCATCGACCAAAGCCGATATGGACGCAGAAACCGCACCTAAGCTGCTGCGTCTGATCGACATGCTGGAAGACTGTGATGATGTGCAGGAGGTTTACCACAACGGTGAAATCTCCGACGAGATTGCAGAAACGCTGTAATCTTCCTCTCAGCCGGAAGCGCGACAGGCTCGCGTCTTCCGGCTGGCTTTGCGGACTTCCTCAGTCCGGTTTGTTTTTTTATTCATTTCAAGACAAACTTGCCGCAGAAAGCTTTTAAAATTAACAACGAAAAATACTGCGAAACGGCAGGTGCAGCGTTATCACTGGATAAGGTATCGATAAGCTATGGCTATCATTCTGGGCATTGACCCAGGCTCGCGCGTTACCGGCTATGGCATTATTCGCCAACAGGGCAGGCAGCTCAGCTATTTGGGCAGCGGTTGTATTCGCACGGTGGTTGACGACATGCCAGGGCGTTTAAAGCTGATTTATGCCGGTGTCACTGAAATTATCACCCAGTTTCAGCCGGACTTTTTCGCGATTGAATCGGTGTTTATGGCGAAAAACCCTGATTCCGCACTAAAACTCGGCCAGGCGCGCGGTGCTGCGATTGTGGCTGCGGTGAATCAGGATTTACCGGTGTTCGAATATGCGGCGCGACAGGTCAAGCAAACGGTAGTGGGAACCGGTGCGGCGGAAAAGAGTCAGGTACAGCATATGGTGCGTTCATTGCTTAAGCTTCCCGCCAATCCTCAGTCGGATGCCGCCGATGCCCTGGCTATCGCAATTACTCACTGTCACGTTAGTCAAAACGCCATACGTTTGAGCACCGACAAGCTTCAGTTGGCGCGTGGCCGAATGCGATAATTAAGACTGGATATCTATCCAGCGCTTTTTTATGATATAAACGATAAAATTTAAATGACCTCGTCGGCATTGGCGACGGGGATTACACCGCAAAGGAAGGTCAAAGTGATAGGTCGTCTCAGAGGCGTTATTCTGGAAAAACAGCCCCCGTTAGTGTTATTGGAGACCAACGGTGTGGGTTACGAAGTGCATATGCCGATGACCTGTTTTTACGAGCTGCCGGAACTGGGTCAGGAAGCGGTTATTTTTACCCAGTTTATTGTGCGCGAAGACGCTCAACTGCTGTACGGTTTTAACGACAAGCAGGAGCGGGCGCTGTTCCGTGAGTTGATAAAAGTTAACGGCGTGGGGCCAAAACTGGCGTTGGCAATCCTCTCTGGTATGTCGGCGCAACAGTTTGTCAGCGCGGTTGAAAAAGAAGAAATTACATCGCTTATCAAGCTGCCGGGCGTGGGTAAGAAAACCGCCGAACGTTTAGTCGTCGAGATGAAAGACCGCTTCAAAGGCCTTAACGGGGATCTGTTCAACAGTCCTACCGATATCAGCCTGCCAGCGGCGGCCTCTAAAGCCAAGGAGTCCGATGCTGAAGGTGAGGCGGTGGCTGCACTTATCTCGCTGGGCTACAAGCCGCCAGAGGCCAGCAGAATGATTAGCAAGGTCGCCAAACCGGGCGCTGAGTGCGAAACATTGATTAGAGAAGCGCTACGCGCGGCTCTGTGAGGTAACAGATGATAGAAGCTGACCGTCTTATTTCTGCTGGTGTGATCAGCGAAGAAGAAGTTATCGACAGAGCGATCCGCCCGAAAATGCTGTCCGAATATGTCGGACAGCCGCACGTGCGTTCGCAGATGGAGATCTTCATTCAGGCGGCAAAACAGCGTGGCGACGCGCTGGATCACCTGCTGATTTTTGGCCCACCGGGGCTGGGTAAAACCACGCTGGCAAATATTGTTGCCAATGAAATGGGTGTTAATCTGCGCACCACTTCTGGCCCGGTGCTGGAAAAAGCGGGCGATCTGGCGGCGATGCTGACTAATCTCGAGCCGCATGACGTACTGTTTATCGATGAAATCCATCGTCTTTCTCCGGTGGTGGAAGAGGTGCTCTATCCGGCGATGGAAGACTATCAACTGGATATCATGATTGGTGAAGGTCCGGCTGCCCGTTCAATTAAACTCGACTTGCCGCCGTTCACGCTGGTGGGGGCTACTACGCGGGCGGGTTCATTGACCTCACCGCTGCGCGACCGCTTTGGTATCGTGCAGCGCCTGGAGTTCTATCAGGTTGCTGACCTGCAACATATTGTGGGGCGCAGCGCAGCCTGTCTGGGTCTTCAGCTGTCTGAGGAGGGCGCCCATCAAATTGCACGCCGCTCCCGGGGAACGCCGCGTATTGCTAACCGTCTGCTGCGTCGGGTGCGTGACTTTGCCGAGGTAAAAGGCGATGGCACCATCAATGGTGACGTCGCTAACGGCGCGCTGGACATGCTTGACGTCGATGCCGAAGGCTTTGATTACATGGACCGCAAACTGTTGCTAGCGATTATCGACAAATTTACCGGTGGACCCGTAGGCCTCGATAACCTGGCTGCTGCAATCGGTGAAGAGCGAGAAACCATCGAGGACGTGATAGAGCCTTTCCTTATCCAGCAGGGGTTTATTCAGCGTACACCCCGTGGACGAATGGCAACCAATCATGCCTATAAGCATTTTGGAATGGTAAGACCGGAATAAACAGTCAACGAGTTGAATGAAGGAGAGCCGCCCACAAAGCCGCTCTCCTTTTTTTTCCAAAATAACTATGAATTTGCTCTAAAAACTTTATTTTAGTAGCCCACGAATGCTTAGTCTGAAACCAGGCTTGAGAACGATAAAAACCAATAAGCCAATGATTTCGAGATTAACAAGATGAAAATAAACCAATCTTTGGTGTTACGTGCCGTGATGGCCGTTTCACTGTTGGGTGCTGGCGCACTCGTCCAGGTACAGGCAGCCGTGCTGGCCTCCCTCCGCCCACTGGGTTTTATCGCCGCCGCGATTGCCGACGGGATCACGCCGACCGAAGTTCTCGTGCCCGACAATGCCTCCCCGCATGATTATGCCCTGCATCAGTCCGATCTCCAGCGGATGCGCAGCGCTGACTTGCTGGTGTGGGTTGGCCCTGGTATGGAATCGTTTATGAGTAAATCCGTGGCGCAGTTGCCACCAAACCGCGTGGTGGAACTTTCGGCGCTGCCGGGCGTGCAACCGCTACTTTTAGACGGAATAAACGACGAAGGGCACCAACACGGTATTCCCAAAGATAAAACCGCCAGGGAGAGGGGGCTGCATACGCAATATAACCCAAATATCTGGCTTTCCCCTGAAGTGGCAAAACTGGCTGCCGTCGCAATTTACACAAAATTAGTGGAACTAATGCCGCAAAAGAAAGACCAATTAGACGCCAACTTGCGTCAGTTTGAGGGCGGATTGACAAAAACTGACATAAAGCTTGGTAAGATGCTGCAACCTGTTCAGGATAAGGGATATTTTGTTTTTAATGACGCCGAGCGTTATTTTGAAAAACAATACGGTTTGACGCCGTCGGGGCAATTCATCGTCAATCCCGAAATCCAGCCTGAAGCGCAGCGACTACATCAAATTCGAACTCAGCTGGTTGAGCAAAAAGCGGAATGCGTTTTTGCTGGACCACAGTTCAGGCCGGCCGTAATTAATGCCGTCACTCAGGGAACAAAAGTGCGTTTGGGCATATTGGATCCGCTAGGGAGTGGCATCGCACTGACTAAGGACAGTTATGTGAACTTCCTGTCACATCTGACTTACCAGTACGTGAGCTGCCTGAAGTAAGCCATAAGGACTGTTACACGTGCAGCTATTAGCCCGATCGATTGCTTTGGCATTCAACAATCTCCCTCGACCTCATCGTGTTATGCTGGGGTCTTTGACTGTCGTCACCCTCGTTGTTGCTGTCTGGAAACCCGTTGTTTATCAATTGGATCAAGATGGATACCATGAAAAACCCCTGGCTAAGCAGATTATGCTCGACAGCCAGCAGATGCGTTCTCTGCTGCCTGATGCCAGTGAACCGATAGACGAAGACACCTCCCCGGCTGCCGATATTCCCCAGGACGATCTCGATGATAAAACCGAGAACGAAAAGGGGGTTCACGAGTATGTGGTTTCCACCGGTGACACTCTCAGCAGTATTCTGAATCAGTACGGCATAGATATGTCGGACATCACGGCGCTGGCGAGCAGCAACAGCGATTTACGCAACCTGAAAGTCGGCCAACAGCTTTCGTGGACCATGAATGACGACGGCGATCTGCAGCGCGTCACCTGGGAAAAATCCCGTCGTGAGACCGTGACCTTTGACCGCAGTGGTTCCGGCTTTAAGGCCTCTACGCAAACGCTGAAAGGCGAGTGGCAGGACCAGGTCCTTAAAGGCACTCTTGACGGCAGCTTCGTTAGCAGCGCGAAAGAGGCCGGGTTGAGCAATGCAGAAATCGGCGCTGTGGTGAAGGCGCTACAGTGGCAGATGGATTTCAAGAAACTGCGCAAAGGCGATCAGTTCTCGGTATTGATGTCGCGTGAAATGCTCGATGGTAAAAGCCAGCAGAGCGAGCTTGCTGGCGTGCATCTGCGCAGCGGCGGTAAAGATTATTACGCCATTCGCGCTGACGACGGCAAATATTATGATCGCTCCGGCAGCGGCCTGGCACGCGGCTTCATGCGTTTCCCAACTCTCAAGCAATATCGCGTTTCTTCAAACTTCAATCCGCGTCGCCTTAACCCGGTAACTGGCCGTATTGCCCCGCATCGCGGTGTCGATTTCGCCGTGCCCATTGGCACGCCGGTGCTGGCGGTGGGTGATGGTGAGGTTATCGTGGTCAAAGGAGGAGGCGCAGCAGGTAACTATGTGGCCATCCGCCACGGTCGCCAGTACATGACCCGCTACATGCATCTGAGTAAGACGCTGGTTAAAGCAGGGCAAAAGGTCAAGCGCGGTGATCGTATCGGTTTATCAGGCAATACCGGCCGTTCTACCGGGCCGCATCTGCACTTTGAAGTGTGGATCAACAATATTGCCGTTAACCCGCTGACCGCCAAACTACCGCGTTCTGAAGGCCTGAGCGGTAAAGACCGCAAAGACTATTTGGCAACGGTACGCGAGGTCATGCCACAGCTAAAAATCTAAGCCTTTTCCACTGGTTGAATGTTATCGCCTGCAAAAACAGGCGATAACATTCATTGCAAATTAATTCACGGCACTTATCATTGGAAGATTGGATTTTATAATCAGTATAAAAAGCTTATGAGTTAGAGCATGCAATCAGAGAAAAAGTCGAACATTGAGTTTATTCCGCAGTTTCAAAGAGCCTTTTACCACCCGCGCTATTGGGGCATTTGGTTAGGTGTCGGCTTTATGGCGGGATTAGCGTGTGTTCCAGCTTCTATTCGTGACCCGCTGTTAGGAGGATTAGGCCGCCTGGTCGGAAAGTATGCCAAAGGCGCGCGACGCCGGGCGCAGATCAATCTGCTGTATTGCCTGCCAGAATTGCCGGAAGCGCGCCGCGAAGAGATCATTGATGACATGTTTGCCGCCGCGCCGCAGTCGATGGTCATGATGGCCGAGCTGGCAATCCGCGGCAAGACGCAAAGTCTTTTGCAACGCGTAAAGTGGCATGACCGCGATATCATCGATAACCTTAAAGCCGAAGGGAAAAACATTATTTTCCTGGTTCCCCACGGCTGGGCGGTAGATATCCCAGCCATGCTATTGGCGGCAGAAGGTCAGCCGATGGCGGCAATGTTCCACAATCAGCGTAACCCGCTGACCGACTACCTGTGGAATGCCGTGCGTCGACGTTTTGGGGGCCGTATGCATGCCCGCAATGATGGCATTAAGCCATTTATTAGTTCGGTGCGTCAGGGTTATTGGGGCTACTATCTTCCCGATCAGGACCACGGCGCGGAGCACAGCGAGTTTGTGGATTTCTTCGCAACTTATAAAGCCACTTTACCGGCAGTGGGTCGCCTGATGAAAGTTTGCCGGGCCGAAATCGTGCCACTGTTCCCGGTTTATAACGGCAGCGAGCATCGTCTGGATATCTATGTTCGACCGCCGATGTATGATTTGGCGACTGCGGATGATGTCACCATCGCCCGTCGCATGAATGAAGAAGTTGAGGTGCTGGTGGGGCCGAACCCGGAGCAATATACCTGGATCCTTAAACTGCTGAAAACGCGTAAAGAGGGGCTGAAAGAGCCTTATGATCGCGACGAGCTGTACCCTTACAAGTAGCTGGATGGGCTTTAGCATCCTCGCGAGAATAAAAAAACCGGCCTTGGCCGGTTTTTGTTTTTGCTGTGTTTCAGAACAAAATTAGTCGACAGTCAACACGCGCGTGGTGTTGGTGGTTCCGGTTGTGCTCATTACGTCGCCTTGAGTCACAATAACCAGATCGCCCGAAAGCAGATAGCCTTTGTCGCGCAGCAGGTTAACTGCATCAACAGCAGCCACGACGCCGTCGTTATTGCTGTCGAAGAACACCGGGGTCACACCGCGATACAGTGCGATCAGGTTTAGCGTGTGCTCATGGCGTGACATGGCAAATATCGGCAGGCCTGAGCTTATACGAGACATGATAAGCGGCGTTCTGCCGGATTCAGTCAGTGAAATAATCGCCGTCACGCCTTTCTGATGATTAGCCGCGTACATGGCTGACATCGCAATGGTTTCTTCAATATTATCGAATTCAACGTCCAGACGGTGTTTGGAAACGTTAATGCTTGGGATTTTCTCTGCGCCAAGACAAACACGCGCCATTGCCGCGACCGTTTCGGCCGGATATTGGCCTGCCGCCGTTTCTGCCGACAGCATCACCGCATCTGTGCCATCCAGCACGGCGTTTGCGACGTCCATCACCTCTGCGCGTGTTGGCATCGGGTTGGTAATCATCGACTCCATCATCTGCGTTGCCGTTATTACGGCGCGGTTTAGGGTGCGTGCGCGGCGGATAAGCTTCTTCTGGATACCGACCAGCTCGGGATCACCGATTTCAACCCCGAGGTCGCCACGAGCTACCATCACCACGTCAGAGGCCAGAATGATATCATCCATAGCCGCATCAGATGCCACGGCCTCTGCGCGCTCCACCTTGGAAACAATCTTGGCATGGCAGCCTGCATCGCGAGCCAGACGGCGAGCATAGTTAAGATCTTCACCGGTGCGCGGGAAAGAGACAGCCAGGAAATCCACGCCAATTTTTGCAGCAGTGATGATATCAGCCTTGTCTTTCTCGGTCAGCGCTTCGGCAGAAAGACCGCCGCCCAGCTTGTTAATGCCTTTGTTGTTGGAAAGGGGGCCGCCGACCGTGACTTCGGTAAAGACCTTCACGCCCTGAACTTCTAACACTTTTAACTGCACGCGACCATCGTCAAGCAGCAGGATATCTCCGGGCACAACGTCTGCGGGCAATCCTTTATAATCAATACCGACTCTTTCTTTGTCGCCTTCACCCTTGCTGAGATTGGCATCGAGCAAAAACTTATCGCCAATATTAAGGAAGACTTTGCCTTCCTTGAAGGTAGATACGCGAATTTTAGGACCTTGCAGGTCGCCGAGAATGGCCACGTGGCGACCCAGGCGAGCCGCGATTTCACGCACTTTGTCTGCACGAAGCTGGTGATCTTCCGGAGTGCCGTGAGAGAAGTTGAGGCGAACAACGTTGGCACCGGCGGCAATGACTTTTTCGAGGTTATTGTCGCGGTCCGTTGCCGGGCCGAGGGTGGTGACGATTTTGGTTCTTCTGAGCCTTCTGGACATGCATTACTCCGTTGACTTGTGAAGCATTGGTAAAGCAAAACCTGGATAACAACATAAGGGCTGTTGATTGTAATTTTAATACAAAATTATGACACCCTTGCTTGATGAAAGCAGTTGATATCCCGGCAATTTTGTCTGGCTCCCGACATCGATGGTAATTAAGTGCCAAAAGATGCTAACCAGACCCCTAGTATTTAACAACACTGTAACAAATGTGTTCTAATAAAAACATCCATAACCCAAAGGAATTATTCAACCCGCGGTGGCGCTGAAACGCCTTTATCAAAGCGCGAATCGCGCAGCGATTCCTTGACCCGCTTCAAGTTATCCCGGAATTTCGCCCCACGGCGCAGGGTGAATCCGGTCGCCAGCACGTCAATCAGCGTCAGTTGGGCCAGGCGCGAGACCATCGGCATATAAACGTCGGTGTCTTCCGGTACGTCGAGGAGCAGTGAAAGGGTTGCCTCGTAGGCGAGTGGCGTATCTCTGGAGGTGATGGCAATGACCGTGGCGTCGTTTTCGCGGGCAAGATGCGCCAGCTCGACTAAGTTTTTCGTGCGGCCAGTGTGAGAAATCAGCACGACAACGTCACCTTCGCCCGAATTCATACAGCTCATGCGTTGCATTACGATATCATCGAAATAGATCACCGGAATGTTGAAGCGGAAAAACTTGTTCATCGCATCATGCGCCACGGCGGCAGAAGCCCCGAGACCGAAGAAAGAGATTTTCTTGGCCTGGGTCAGTAAATCGACCGCGCGATTAACCGCCGTGATGTCCAGCGTATTTTTGACCTGTTCCAGACTTGCCATCGCCGATTCGAAAATTTTTGCACTATAGGCTTCGACGCTGTCAGTTTCTTCGACATTGCGGTTTACGTAAGGCGTTCCATTAGCCAGACTTTGGGCTAACTGAAGTTTGAAGTCAGGAAATCCCTTGGTTTCAAGACGTCGGCAAAAGCGGTTTACGGTCGGTTCACTGACATCCGCCATTTTAGCCAACGTGGCGATACTGGAGTGGATGGCAGTTTGGGGTTCGGCAAGGATCACTTCAGCAACTTTTCTTTCAGATTTGCTGAGAATATCCAAAAAGCTGAGTATTTTTTCCAGCGTATTCATGGGCGAGCACTCGATAGGTTTCATCGATTTCAACGAAAAGGAGAAATCATGTCAGTTTGATGAAAATATACTACGACGATGAACGTGGTGGCAGAGACAATCTGGTGAAATCCAAGCTTTTTTTCCCAGAGTATGAGCTAGATCTAAGTTTCAGTATGGTAATTAATGTTCAAATTTGTCATAAAATTACAGCAACCCTTGCTTACAGGTTAGCCGATTTAACAACCATGACAAATTATGTGGTTTTTTATTCATTTATTAATGCCTTAGATCTTGGTTTACTGCCTCTGCCCGATCAGAGTACATTGTTGCTGAAACTCAAAATCGGTTGAAATAAAATTACAATCTACCCAAAAGCAAAGGGTATATCCTGCTCTAAGGAGAAGAAGAACATGGCGGTAAACCAACCAGCCCAGGCGTGTGACCTGGTAATTTTCGGTGCTAAAGGCGATCTGGCTCGCCGTAAGCTGTTGCCTTCCCTGTATCAGCTGGAAAAGGCTGGACACATTCACGACGACACCAAAATCATCGGCGTAGGTCGCGCCGAATGGGATAAAGCGGCTTATACCGAAGTGGTAAAAGAAGCGCTGACCACCTTTATGAAAGAGAAGCTGGATCCTGAGCTGTGGGACAAACTGTCTGCACGTTTAGAATTCTGTAATCTCGACGTCAACGATCAAAAGCATTTTGCCCGTCTTGGTAAGATGCTCGATACCAGCAAACGTACCACTATCAACTACTTCGCTATGCCGCCAAGCACCTTCGCGGCAATCTGTAAAGGTCTGGGCGAAGCAGGTCTGAACAAAGAACCTGCGCGTGTGGTAATGGAAAAACCGCTGGGTACCGATCTGAAGTCCTCTCAGGAAATCAACGACGGCGTTGCCGAGTATTTCAACGAGAGCCAGGTTTATCGTATCGACCACTATTTGGGTAAAGAGACCGTTCTTAACCTGCTGGCGCTGCGCTTTGCCAACAACCTGTTTGCTTCCAACTGGGATAATCGCACTATCGATCACGTGCAAATTACCGTTGCTGAGGAAGTGGGCATCGAAGGCCGTTGGGGTTACTTCGATAAAGCAGGCCAGATGCGTGACATGATCCAGAACCACTTGCTGCAGATTCTGACCATGATTGCGATGTCGCCTCCGGCTGACCTGAGCACCGACAGCATTCGTAACGAAAAAGTTAAGGTGCTGCGTTCACTGCGTCGTATCAATCAGTCCAACGTGCGCGAAAACACCGTGCGTGGTCAGTACACCGCGGGCTTCGTGCAGGGCAAAAAAGTGCCGGGCTACCTTGAAGAAGAGGGCGCGATCAAAAACAGCAACACCGAGACCTTCGTGGCCCTGCGTGTTGATATTGACAAC
>CAWUIY010000118.1:0-12709 GCA_963922555.1 uncultured Serratia sp.
CGGCAAAATAGGGATCGGACAACATGTGCTGCAACAGCGTGAGATCTACGCGGCCCTGGCTGGCAAACTCAGCATCTTTATCATAGGCATGTCCGTGATGCTGGCTGACCCAGGCATCCATCAGCATATTACCTGGCCCGGTGTCATAGCCGCGAATCGGCTGGCCCGGCAGTAATAGAGAGAGATTAGCGATGCCGCCAATATTAAGGATCATACGCTGTTCGGTTGGATGGGCCAGCAACGCCTGATGAAATGCCGGAACCAGCGGCGCGCCCTGCCCGCCCCAGGCCATATCGCGGCGTCGAAAATCGCCAATGGTGGTAATACCGGTCATGGCGGCGATGCGATTATTGTCGCCCAACTGCATCGAAAAAGGGGTATCGCCTTTGGGCTGATGCCATACCGTCTGGCCGTGGCAGCCGATGGCCGTCACTTCTTCGGCCTCGATACCCGCTTTATTGAGCAGTCCGAGCACCGCGTCCGCAAAGAGATTTCCCAGTTTTGCGTCCAATTCGCCCACCTGCGCCAAGGTGACTGCCTGCCCCTGACACATTCCAAGCACCGCCTGCTTGATAGCCGGGGGAATGGGGTGCAGATAGCTAGCCTGTTGCGCCACCATCCTGTCGTCTATAGCGGCTAAAACGACATCTACCCCATCAAGGCTGGTACCCGACATCACGCCAATATAGCGGCCTGATTTAATTGAACGCATCTTTTGAACTCCCTCGTCAAAACAGAAAGGAAAAGCTAAATAAAACAGAATTATCCAGCCAACACTATGTTTTACACTAACTTTTATCAAGCTAAAGACGCCAGGCCGAGTTCCCGTGCCCCGCATACCTGAATTAGCGACACACGCTGTCATTCAGACAAGGATTTTTTTTGCTAATCTTTAAAAAATAAACTGATGTTTATTATTAGTTGATGACCGTGTCTATAAGATAATCACTACTTTGAGTTATGATAGTAGCTGACACTCTCCACAATGATGTTGAACTGTGTCCCGATTTCAAGCGTCGAATCGCTTTGGCATCGATGTGCAAATAACAGGAGCTTTTTTATGATTAAGCGTATTCTCCTCGTCGTAATGATGGGTTCAACCCTTGCCGGTTGCGTTAACGATTCTCTGTCTGGCGACGTTTACTCTTCCTCGCAGGCAAAACAAGTTCAGTATGTTACCTACGGTACTCTGGTCGCCGTGCGTCCCGTGCAGATTCAGGGCGATGAAGGTAATAACACCATTGGTACTATCGGCGGTGCAGTACTGGGTGGTTTCCTGGGTAACACCATCGGCCGTGGTGCGGGTCGTGGCCTGGCAACCGCCGGCGGTGCAGTCGTAGGTGGATTGGCGGGTAATGCGGTGACTAACGGACTGAACAAGGCTAACGGCGTTCAGTTGCAGATCCGTAAAGACGATGGCAACACCATTCAGGTGGTGCAGAAAGTTGATGCCAATACCAAATTCTATGTAGGTCAACGCGTAAGCATGGCAAGCAGCGGCAGCACAATTACCGTTACCCCGAGCGCTTAATCGTTTGAATTCGCCCCGCGGCTCAAACTGCGGGCATAAAAAAATCGGAATCCCTGGCTTCAGGGGTTCCGATTTTTTTTCCTGGTAACAAATTTAATGCGTACAGCTCATTGTCTTTATGGTTTGTTTTGTAGTGAAGCGATGTTCTTTTCTAGTCTGGCCAGCATTTCGAGCAGCAGGGTAATGTCGGTAGAAGACATCCCGGACAGAATTTCTTTGCGGGTATCATCAATCACCGTTTCCATCTGATTAATGATAGGTGCCGCTTCCTCAGTCAGTTTGATGCGCTTGGCGCGGCGATCGCTGGCGCAAGTCTGACGAGTAATCAACTTCTTTTCTTCCAGCTGATCCAGCGTTCTGACCAGTGAAGGTTGCTCAATACCGATCGCTTTTGCCAGCTGTATCTGAGACTGCTCAGGCGGCAAAATATTGATGTTATGTAATGTCACCCAATGCGTTTGCGTCAGCTCCAATGGCTTAAGCCGATCGTCGATTAACGCACGCCAGACACGAACTAATCGTGCGAGATCTGACCCTAGGTTCGATTCCAATGACCACTCCTTATAATTAGCATGCTAAGATAACTCCCCAGAGTTTAACTTAGTTCTCGTGAATTTAATCGTAAAATTACAAATCTAGACGTGTAACCTCTAATACAATTAATCTGAGACTTGTGCCCCGAATGCCAAAGCGCACCCAGAAGCCCGGTTATTTATAACACAACCCGATGCAGAGATTAATATTGTGATTGCCCAAATGTTCCATTCTGGCCCTTTTCTCCCAGATCTTGTGCTGGGTGCTTCCCTTTATTTCCCTCCTATTTTCAAAGCTTTTTTACTAGGACTCCTAATTTGGCTGATTATTCATCGTCTGGTGCGTGACTGGATCTATTCCGGTGAAATCTGGCATCCAACTTTGATGGATTTATCTATATTTGTCATATCCATATGCGCTGCTTTGCTGCTGATCGTGAACGAGTAAAAAAATGAAACTTAAAACGCTTAAATATTTTTCAACTCTTGCAGTTCTGGCTGTCGCATTATGTGCCGGTTGGTGGATGTGGAACTATTATATGCAGTCTCCCTGGACTCGTGATGGCAAAGTCCGGGCAGAATTAGTCGATATAACGCCAGAAGTGTCTGGGAGAATCACTGATATTACCGTTCATGACAACCAGTATGTCCATGCGGGAGAGGTTCTGTTTACTTTAGATCCGGTGCCGTTTCAAATTGCGGTAGATAATGCCAAGGCGTCGGTCGATAAAGCAGAAGCCGATCTCGAGAAAGCCAATCATGAGGCGTTACGCCGTCAAAAACTGGGACGGGACGTGATTTCAACCGAAGCGCTCGACCAGGCAAATCTGGAAGCCAAGTCGATGAAAGCGACGCTGGAAGCCAATCAGGCCAATCTTGAACAGGCACGCTGGAATCTCAGCAAGACCAAAATTTTCGCCCCCACCGATGGCTATATCACTAACCTTTCGGCGCGTAAGGGCAACTACGCCACCAGCGGGACACCATTAGTGGCGCTGGTCGACGCGCACTCGTTCTATGTTTTAGGCTATTTTGAAGAAACCAAGCTGAAACATATCAACGTCGGCAATCAAGCCGATATCGTACTCTACGACGGCAACGTGCCGCTGAAAGGTCAGGTCGAAAGCATCGGTCGCGCTATTTACGACCAGAGCGTGGAAAGCTCCACCGGCCTGCTGCTGGATGTGAAACCCAACGTCCCGTGGGTAAGGCTGGCGCAACGCGTACCGGTGAGGATCAAGATTGAAAACGTGCCTGCCAATCTGGTTCTGGTGGCGGGGACAACCTGCACGATCTCGATTCACTATTAAGGGCGGCGTGTGAATTTCTCGTGGCTTGACTGGACCCATACGCTTTGGGGGAGATCGACGGCAGCGCAATGGCGTTATGCGTTGCGCAATTCCATCGCCATGTGCCTGGCCCTGTGGATCGCCTTTGTGCTGGAACTGGACGAGCCGTATTGGGCCTTGACCTCGGCAGCGGTTGTGAGTTTTCCGACCGTCGGCGGGGTGATCAGCAAAAGCATTGGTCGCGTGTTTGGCAGCCTGCTGGGTGCCTCGGCAGCGGTGTTGATCGCCGGGCAGACACTGAACGATCCCTGGCTGTTTACGCTTTCGATCGCTGCCTGGCTGGGGATTTGCACCTATGCCTCCAACCTTTACCAAAACAACGTTTCCTACGCCTTTGCGCTGGCGGGCTACACCGCCGCTATTATCGTTTTCTCGACCGTTAACGTCACCGATACCACCACAATATTTGATATCGCGCAGGCCAGGGTTTGCGAGGTCATCACCGGGATTTTATGCGGGGCCTTCATGATGATGGTGCTTCCCAGCACCTCAGACGGCGATGCGCTGCTCACCTCGCTACGCAAAATGCACGCGCAGTTGCTCGAACACGCCCAACTGCTTTGGCGCAGCGAGGTCACCAATCAGATCCGCGTCTCGCATGAAGGGGTGATTAACCAGATATTGACGTTAAATCTGTTGCGCATTCAGGCCTTCTGGAGCCATTACCGTTTGCGTCAGCAAAATAACCTGCTTAACTATCTGTTACATCAGCAATTGCAGCTAACCAGCTATATCTCCAGCCTGCGCAGGATGATGCTTAACTGGCCCAATCCGCCTGAAAATCTCAATGCCCTGCTCGCCAGCCTGCTGGAACAATTACGCGATCCGGAGATGAACAAATATCGGCTGGCAAAAACGCTGTTACAGCTTAAACCTGCTGATTCGACACATTATCGCCAACACGCTTTTTGGCTGCGATTGCGCGACTTTTGCTGGCTGTACCTGCGTAACGAACGGCTGCTGCAAAAGGTCGAGAATGCCAATCTGGTCGCCGCCGACGAGATCCAGGCTCCGCGCGTAAGTCGATTGACCCGCCATGCCGACAACACCGAGGCAGCCTACAGCGGGTTGCGCACCTTTTTATGTATCGTGACCGCCTGTGCTTACTGGATTAACACTCAATGGGATTCAGGTGCGTCAGGCGTGACCTTAGCCGCGATTGGCTGCGTGCTTTACTCCTCAACTGCTTCGCCTATCAACAGCATTACTTTGCTGACCAAGTCGCTTATCTGGCTATTCGTCGGCTGCTTTATCATCAAGTTTGGCATCATGGTGCAGATAAATGATTTTTGGCTGTTCTGCTCGTTTCTGTTGCCGCTGCTCTGCACCATGCAGTTGTCGAAACTGCAATACAAACGCTATGCGGCCCTGTGGGGGCAGCTAATTGTCTTCAGCGGATCTTTTTTGGCGGTGACCAATCCCCCCAGTTATGACTACCAGTCGTTTTTCAACGACGGACTGGGCAAGATTGCCGGTGTGATGCTCGCGGGCCTGTTCTTTCAGGTGCTTCGCCCCAGCTCAGACAGCCGCAAAAGCCGTCGCCAAATCCGCGCCCTGCGCCGCGAGTTTATCGATCAGCTCAGCCGCAAGCCCCAGCTTTCGCACAGGCAGTTTGAATCGTTGATCTACTACCGCGTCAATCAGTTAAACCAGAGTAAGGACCAGACCTCACGCAACTGGCTGCTGCGCTGGGGCGTGGTACTACTCAACTGTAGCCATATCGTCTGGCAACTGCGCGAATGGGAATCGCGATCAAATCCACTCTCCAAGGTGCGTGATGTCTGTATTCACTGCCTGAAGGGGATTATGACCGAGCGCGGGGTGAGTCATCCTAAACTGGATGCGAGCCTGACGGAATTGCAACGCATTAGCGAGGCACTTTCACATCATCCTGATGAGTCAGCTCGGGAACTGGCTGGCGTTATCTGGCGGCTGTATTGCTCACTGTCGCAGCTTCAGTCTTCAATTAATATCGAGGATGTTGCCGCTACACCTGCCATGCCTGACGGCAAACCGGCGTGAGGTTAAAACAGAGAAGGCTGCTCCGGTACAGGGTCGTCACTGACGGTTCCCGCACGTTTTAGGCGCAAGAAACGCTGGTGACACAGGCGAAGAACGTGGCGTTTTTCGGCATCGCTCATGTTGATCCAGCCGAAACGCTCCTCACGACTGCGAAAGCAGCCGCGACAATAACCTTTTGGCCCTGACTCACAGACCCCCCGGCAAGGGCTGGGAATATCAAAAAACTCGAGCTGCTCTGCCACACTGACTCCACGTTAACGGGATTTTTCGGCCATAATTGCCACACTCTGGCTATATTTTATACCAAAAAATCCGCAAACCTGCATCTCGACTAAGCAGAATGAGCTATGCAACCCGAGGTCATGTTGACCTAGACTGATCGGTCTATTACCGTATTCTCAGCAAAAAATTTCATTCATTACCAGGGATCACTGATTATGTCTAAACTGTTTACGCCCATTGTCGTAGGTAACAAAACCCTGCCAAATCGCGTATTTATGGCCCCCTTGACTCGCCTGCGCAGCATCGAGCCGGGTGATATTCCGACCCCTTTGATGGGCGAATATTACGCCCAGCGCCACAGCTCTGGCCTGATTATCACCGAAGCAACCCAGGTTTCCTTCCAGGCCAAAGGCTATGCTGGCGCTCCGGGCCTGCATACTGCGGAACAAACTGCCGCATGGAAAAAAATCGTTGCCGGTGTACATGCCAAACAGGGGCATATTGCCGTGCAGCTGTGGCACGTTGGCCGTATTTCTCACACCAGTCTGCAGCCAGATAATCAGCCACCGGTCGCACCTTCCGCCATCGCTGCCGGAACACGTACCAGCCTGCGCGATGAAAACGGCAACGCCATTCGTGAAGAAACCTCAACGCCTCGGGCGCTGGAAACCGCTGAAATCGCCGGCATCGTGAATGATTTCCGTCACGCTGCGGCCCAATCACGCGAAGCTGATTTTGACTACATCGAACTGCATGCGGCACACGGTTACCTGCTACACCAGTTCTTGTCTCCTGCCTCTAACCACCGTGAAGACCAATACGGCGGCAGCGTTGAAAATCGCACTCGCCTGACGCTGGAAGTGGTCGATGCGACCGTGGCCGAGATTGGTGCAGAGCGCGTGGGTATCCGTATTTCGCCACTGGGCCCGTTCAACGGCCTGGATAACGGTGAAGATCAGGAAGCCGCCGCGGTGTATTTACTGGGTGAATTGAACAAGCGCAATTTGGCATATCTGCACATTTCAGAGCCAGACTGGGCCGGCGGCAAGCCTTACAGCGAAGCATTCCGCAAGACTATTCGCGAACATTATCAAGGTGTAATTGTCGGCGCGGGCGCCTATACCGCAGAGAAGGGTGAAGAACTGATCGAGCAAGGCTATATCGACGCCGTGGCCTTTGGCCGCAGCTATATTGCCAACCCGGATCTGGTCGAGCGCCTGAAAAAACAGGCTCCGCTGAACGAACCACAGCCAGAAACTTTCTATGGCGGCGACGCCAAGGGTTATACCGATTACCCAACGCTGTAAATTAGTCGTCTACAATTAGGCCAGTGTTTACAGACTGTGCAGTCGTGGCGTCTATTACAGACAAAACGGCTGCTTTACGTTAGTCTTGTATCCAATAGTATTTAACTGGCAATCAGAGGAAATTATGCGTTTACTCCATACCATGATCCGCGTTGGCGACATGCAGCGCTCCATTAAATTTTATACCGAAGTTCTGGGCATGCGAGTGCTGCGCACCAGCCAAAATACTGAATATAAATACGATTTGGCGTTCGTGGGCTATGAAGATGAAAGCCAGGGCGCGGTTATCGAGCTGACCTACAACTACGGCGTAGACAGCTACGACCATGGCACTGCTTTTGGCCACCTGGCACTGGGCGTTGACAACGTAGCACAGACTTGCGAAGACATCCGCAAAGCTGGCGGCAATGTTGTTCGTGAAGCAGGTCCGGTCAAAGGTGGCACAACGATTATCGCCTTCGTTGAAGATCCAGATGGTTATAAAATCGAGCTTATCGAATCAAAACACGCGGGTCAGGGCCTGGGTAACTAATCCCGCCTGATGCTGCTTAAAAGGGGCGCAAAAACAGCGCCCTTTTTTCATTTTATACTCCCTCCTGCATCTGGCCTGAAAATTTGCCATAATGCGCGCTGAATTCGTTTAAAGATAAGATACCAATGGCTGACAAAAGTGACATTAACGCCCTGAAAGGTCGTTTCCGTGGGTTTTACCCCGTGGTAATAGATGTAGAAACCGCCGGATTTAATGCCCAGACCGACGCCCTGCTTGAGATCGCAGCCGTGACATTGAAAATGGACGAAGATGGCTGGCTACAAAACGATGAAACGCTGCATTTTCACGTAGAGCCATTTGAGGGATCCATCCTGCATCCGGAAGCGCTGGCCTTTAACGGCATCGACCCAACCAACCCTTTGCGCGGTGCCGTTAGTGAATACGACGCGTTACACGCCATTTTCAAGGCGATCCGCAAGGGCATGAAAGAGCAGGATTGCAACCGCGCGATTATCGTGGCGCACAATGCCAATTTTGATCATAGCTTCCTGATGGCAGCCGCTGAGCGCGCGGGCCTCAAGCGCAATCCGTTCCACCCTTTTGCCACCTTCGACACCGCAGCATTGAGCGGGCTGGTGCTGGGACAAACGGTATTGGCGAAAGCCTGTATCAGCGCCGGAATGACCTTCGACAGTTCGCAGGCACACTCTGCCCTGTATGATACTGAGCAAACCGCACATCTGTTCTGTGAACTGGTCAATCGCTGGAAACGTTTGGGCGGCTGGCCTTTGCCTATTGCCGAAGACGAGAGCGAAGCAGCAAAATAAGCAACTCATTAAAATTTCTGAGCGGCAGGCATAAAAAAAGAGCGGCTATAGAGCCGCTCTTTCTATTTGTATGCTGTAGAAATAAGCTTCGTGCAGCATATATATTCATCGCGATTACTCAGGTTGTTCTTCCTGAGAGCGATATTTGTCAGCCGTTTCTTTGATCAGCTGCTGCAGTTCGCCACGCTGATACATTTCAATAACGATATCGCAACCGCCTACCAGCTCACCGTCAACCCACAACTGCGGGAAAGTCGGCCAGTTAGCAAATTTAGGCATCTCGGCACGAATGTCCGGGTTCTGCAAGATATCAACGTAAGCAAAACGCTCACCACAGGCAGAAAGTGCCTGCACGGCCTGAGCAGAGAAACCGCAGCTTGGCAGTTTTGGAGAACCTTTCATATAAAGAAGGATTGGGTTCTCAGAAACCTGCTGTTGGATCTTTTCAATAGTAGTGGTCATTTTGTTGCTTCCTCAAGCCAGTAACTGGCTGTCACGGTCATTACTTATTTGATAAAAACACCATTTTTTATAGGGCTTTTATGTCTTAAACGGATGCATCGCCTTAATGTCAGTGATAGTATCCCTGATTGTTAAAACAGTGCAAAAATAAAGATGCATATAGAATAACATTTTTATTCTGTGACTTTAACCCACTTGATCTTTTGAAGATCTTTTGGTGAAGATGAGTTTAACCCTATGAATAGCGGTTAATTTTCCAGCGCCATAGTTCAAAAAACGCCCGGAAAAAAAGTTATTAACTTTTACTCACAATATGAATTAGAATCGAAGCAATTCGTGCTGTTTTGTCTCCCGCTTTTGGGGAATACTGGGACATCTTTTGATGTTTAACTTCGGCCTAATATTGGTAGCGACGCCATGCGTTTAATGTTTACGCTTTTTGTGCTGCTGTTTACCCAGCTTTTTTTGAATTTGGCGCATGCTTCGCCAACGAATCGCGTTTCTGCTCAACAGGCAGAAAAACACATTAGTCAGGCTAAGCCTGACGAGCGACGAAAGCGAAAGGTCGTGGCCAGAAGCAATAAGAAGTCAAAAATTGTTCCGATTAAAGAACAATCAAAAGCCAAAGAACATAGCAAGTCGAAAGAACGAACACATGCCAGAACCACGGCAGAACGCAAGCACCCGACCAGCACCAAGCTGGTACGACGAAAGAGCGAAAAACCGGTCGCATCTCGACTCGCAAAGCATCAAGCTGAAAAGCCGAAAAAAGAAATAACGTCGATTACACATTCTCTTGCCACCACGTCTAATGTGGTTTGTGCGAAAGAAGGAAAGAAAGCTTACGGGCGTCATCGTAAGCACCAGACCAAAGCGGATACCTGCTCACCGCTGAGCCTAAGCGCAGCGCACAAGAAGAAGTATCTGCATGCTAAAGAAACCGCGATGAACAAGCTGATGCACCAGGTCGGCAAACCTTATCGCTGGGGTGGAACTTCCCCGAGTACCGGTTTCGACTGCAGTGGGCTGGTGTATTATGCGTACAAAGATTTAATGCGCATTAAAATGCCTCGCACCGCCAATGAGATGTATCATTTGCGCGACGCGGCTCCGGTACAACGTGGTGAGCTTGAGTCAGGCGACCTGGTATTCTTCAGAATTACCAAACGCGGCGCAGCAGATCACGTAGGCGTCTATCTCGGAAACGGTAAGTTTATTCAGTCACCACGTTCCGGCGAAGACATCAAAATCAGTTATCTGGCAGATAACTACTGGCAAGATCACTATGTAGGCGCACGCCGCGTAATGACGCCAAAAACGATTCGTTAAATAATGATTTCTCGCTTAACACCTGTGAATAGCATTTAACGAATGGTTTAAATTTAACGCCGTCGGCGGTATAGATAAAATAGAAAAGGGCGATTTCTGCGATAAGAAATCGCCCTTTTTGTTTCTTTTCGTTCTCGTTTTAAACTTGTCAATGCGCCGAGTTAAGGCAAAAGCACAAATTTGGCTTCCCCTTTTTTGAGATATAAGAGAAAATTAGCGGTTACCACGCTGTGTGCCCGGCCGTAGTTGACCGACGCTTCTTTCAGGCCTTCCTGGAACTATCCAACGATTTAACTGCATAAAATGATTTACGCAGTTGAATGCACGCAGGCAAACGATTAACAAAAAACTAACGTGCTGAAAAGGGTTAGTTCAGGAGTGATTTTTACATGGCCACGATCAAAGATGTCGCTAAGCGCGCAGGTGTTTCGACTACAACCGTGTCGCACGTCATCAATAAAACCCGTTTCGTCGCCGAAGAAACTAAAGCCGCAGTCCGCGAAGCCATTAAAGATTTGCACTATTCTCCAAGTGCCGTCGCGCGCAGCCTGAAGGTGAACAACACCAAAACGATCGGCCTGCTGGCAACCTCAAGTGAAGCGCCCTACTTTGCCGAAGTTATTGAAGCAGTAGAAAACAGCTGCTTCGCTAAAGGCTATACGCTTATCCTGTGCAACTCGCACAATGATTTAGAGAAGCAGAAAGCCTATTTGCAAATGCTGGCGCAAAAGCGCGTCGATGGCCTGCTGGTAATGTGTGCAGAATATCCCGATGAACTGCTGGCGATGCTGGAAGAGTATCGTTCAATTCCTATGGTCGTGATGGACTGGGGCGAAGCGCAAAACGACTTTACCGACTCAATCATCGATAACGCCTTTGCGGGCGGTTATCTGGCCGGCCGCTATCTGATCGAACGCGGGCATCGCGATATCGGCGCCATTCCTGGCCAGTTGAATCGCAACACGGGTGGAGGTCGCTATCGCGGTTTCTTGAAGGCGTTAAGCGAGGCCAATATCCCGGTGCGTGACGAATGGGTCGTGCAGGGTGATTTTGAGCCCGAGTCCGGCTATCAGGCCATGCAAAAAATCCTTAACCAGAAACAGCGCCCTACCGCTGTGTTCTGCGGCGGTGATGTCATGGCGATGGGGGCAATTTGCGCTGCCGATGAAATGGGTCTGCGCGTTCCGCAGGACATCTCGGTGATCGGCTACGATAACGTGCGCAATGCGCGCTATTTCTCTCCGGCGCTGACTACAGTACATCAGCCGAAGGAGCGCCTGGGCGAGATGGCCTTTACTATGCTGCTCGATCGCATCATCAGCAAACGTGAGGTTCAACAGACCATCGAGGTCAAGCCGAAGCTGGTAGAAAGACGCTCCGTTGCCGATGGTCCTTTCCGCGATTATCGCCGTTAATTCCCGTCTCTCGCGCCTGCGCCTGCAGGCGTGTTTTATTTATCGCAGCCATTCTTGATTTAACGTTTCGCTATCGCCCAGATAGTCGAGCAGCCAGTCCAGCGCGGGTGAATGATTTTTCTGGTCCCAGGTCAGGCAGCAGGGGCTTTCAGGAAAGTTGTTCGCCAGATCGAGAACCACTAGCTTACGATCGGCAATCTCGTTTTCAACCATATGTACTGGCAGCATGCCAACGCAAAGTCCTTCACATAAACAGTCAATTGCGCATGTCCAGTCCGGCACAACCAGACGCCGCTGATTATCCAGCGTCCAGGTATCGCGTTTGGGCAGATTCCTTGAAGTATCTTCAATACAAAGTGCGGGATAAGAACGAATTGCGTCATCATCGAGCGCCTTTTGCAGCTTGGCTAACGGATGTTGGGCGCTCACCACACAGTGCCACGGTAAGGTCCCCATATCACGAAAACTGAAACGCCCACCGACCGGCACCGCACTGGTGGCACCGATAGCAACATCGGCACGATCGTCTGCCAATGCGTCCCAAACCCCGTTGAATACTTCACCCTGAATCAGCAATTCAGTGTCGGGAAAGGCGCGATAGAAATCGACCACCAGTTGCCTGACGCGGCGTGGCTTTACGATACGATCGACGGCGACCCGCAGCTGCCCGCTCCAGCCATTTGCGACCTGCTGACACTGCCTGCGCGTGGATAGCATTTTTTTGATAAGCACTCGCGCTTCGTCGACAAAAAGTCGGCCTGCGGGGGTTAATTCCACGTCGCGATGGCGTCTTTCAAACAATGGCACCGCCAGCCAATCCTCAAGCTGGCGTACCTGATAGCTAATGGCAGAGGGAACACGGTTAAGCTCCTGCGCAGCGGCAGTAAAACTGCCGTTTCTGGCCACAGAGTCCACCACTTCCAGAGAATATTCAGACCACATAATGCGCACCTTTAACTCTGCTCATCATTACCTCACTCTGCCTTCAAATTTTTTAATCACATAGTGCAAATATTAGCGTTTCACAATCGATTAGCCAAGCAGATACACTCCCCTGCTGCGATTTCCCTACGATACTTTCGACTGCTTTTTAGATTAACAAGAGAACATCATGAAACCCTCATTTGGATTTTTACTTTATCTTGCCGGATTGAGCATGCTCGGCTTTTTAGCCACGGATATGTATCTTCCTGCCTTTGGAAGCATGCAGCAAAGCCTG
>CAWUIY010000119.1:0-12706 GCA_963922555.1 uncultured Serratia sp.
CAAGCCCGGCCATAAGTGCAGGTTCTTTACCAAAATTCCGAACAAAGCTTAATGCGCGAATCAGATCGTCTTTTTCTGCTAGTTTATTAATTATAGCTTCAGTGTTATCACTGCTTCCATCATTAACAAAAACAATCTCAATGGTGTAATCAGCCAAGTCTTTTCGAACCGTTTGATAAAATATAGGTATTGCATCCTGTTCGTTAAAAACAGGAACCACCAATGAGATAATCATAATATTTCCAGAGATTACGGATTATTCAGCTTGTCTCTAAAAGAGGGTAATGTCCATGCCTTAAAATATTTATTTTTGATTAGGTAAGTATTTTAATGTATCGCCTGGCAATGCTAAGGTTTTAATTAAAAAATTTATTAAGATTATTTAATGTTTAATGAAAATATTGGGAGGGTTATTATTTCCTGGTACTGCGTAATTATTTACGTGCTCAACCATTCGGCTACACCACGATGTCTTGAACAGGTCCCACGATGGTGAGTGCTGAAGCTGTAAGATCCATCGCGGCATCTGGCAGATGCTCCATCGGGGATATTTCCTGATTTGGTATGTGCAGGGCGGTGGATCTCTTGCCCGTCTGAGTTAGTGTAATCACCTTGCTCAATCAATTCGTTGTCATGGGATTGCGATGCTGTGGATTTGGCAATGGCAGGATTTAAAACTAGCATAAGCAGTAAAATCAATAGGGTGGAAAAGCGCATTTATGTTCTCAAAGGTAGTAATATGATGTGTAGGACTTAAACGATTCGGCCCGCTGCCTGAAGAATGTCAGCAGGCCCTCAGCTCCCTTACAGAGTGCTGAACAAATGTAGGCTAGTAGAATAAACAGGTAAGATATTTAAGAATTTTTTATTAGTTTAATTCAGGAATGAAAAAGTGTTTTCTTGATAAGACAAAAAATTTGTCTCCTTTTTTAATTTTCACTCCCTCATCGCACCATTCTTTAGCGATGGAGAAAAACTGATCAGTAGTAACATCAAATGCCAGTTCGATTTCAATTTCATCACCTAAAGCCAGTAAGCGTTGGGCCTCAGTGAAACTAGCTACTTGAATCTTTTTCATGAAAAACTCCTTTTTTAAGATTTTTGCCGCTCGAATCTATCTTTAAATCCATCTTGGATCCAAGTAAAAAAAAGCCTTTATAGCAATTTTTGCTAAAGAAGGAGAACAAATTAAGAATTGGCTTAGGAAGTGATGAAACTTACTTAACCAATTCTCAATATCATAAGTCTGATTAATTTTATTGTAAAAAAGTCAGGTGTCAGTTCAAGTTGCGCAGGGCTTGATGATAAAAAGCTGACATTGGAAAATCTTTACCTACTCCATCCATGAGTTCATCAAACTGAGTTAAGGGGCCCTGGATATTTAGGCGAAAAAAACTAGCATTGCGAAGCTTACCGAGGGGCGGGTTACGAGATTCGCGGCTATATCTTATAAGTTCCCCAACAACTGATCTGCATATGCCTCAGCAGCAAAATGTATTGATGCTTCAGAAATATTCTCTGCTTCATCATTAGCATCGAAGTGACTGGCGAAGTCTTTAAGCGCTTTTGCGCCTGCCTTTCTGAGTAGGGAGTGGGTGGCTGCTAGTGTATTGCTCGTACCTTGTTCATATGTAAGATGAATATTGATTTTAGAAATAATTTCAAGGGGAATTCTTGCATAAGAATCATTTTCTATATCATCAATATGTTGAGTATTCTTAGAATTTATTTCAGTTAGTAACGCAAGCATCTTCAAATTTTCAGCTACGAGCAGGTCATACTCGGCTTTCGAAAACAGGGGAGAGGTTTGTAGAATGTCGGTGATTTTATCAGTCATGTTTTTTATTAAGTTGTAGGACTTACCTGGTGATGCTAAGGAGTGCCTAAATTTAGAAGATTACAACAGTCCTAAAATTCAAAACCTATGAGCTGCATTTTTGAACTGCACTAGCCTGATGGGGGTTAGAACGAATTAAATTGGGCAATCTGCTCAACCGATTAAAAGACCCGCATTTCATATTGCATAGAAAAATCAAATCCTTGCGAAAATCTTCAGGCGTTTTGATTCTGCCAAATAAAATCACTGTTGTAACTACTTTTGATAGCTGGATGAGTAAAAATTTTTTAGTTCAATGTCATTTAACACTTCAATTTTCCCTTCGTGCATGAAAATTCCTAACCCCCATGCAAAGGATTGCAGATATCTCATTACCTTTCGGCAGAAAAGACAGCAATGCTTCTGGCCTTGCATCACAACAAATTGCATTTTTTAGCGGCAGGCGGACAGAGAGGTATATCTGGGTTCGGCATATCAAAAAGTTAATAAGATTGAAGGTGACTACCCATCGATACCGTGATGCCCTGGCACTGACTACAATGCCAGAAGCATGATTGTCTTGAGCTTTCAAACCAGCGACAAGCTTGTAAACGGCTTCAGATTTATTTTATGCACAGCCATTTCTTTAGTCGATATAATAAAGCAATGCCATAAATAGTTTGTTCAGGTGGAGCATTGTTATAATAAATAGGGTGGATGTTATAGTTCAATACTTCCTTGATTAAGTAGAATATTTTCTTTAACAATACAGGCTGTTTTCATTTAACCATTTTAAAATCGCTGCTTTATCATATCTTTTGGGATGGCTAATTATTGGGTTGGGGAAATTTTTGTTTACTCTTAATCTGTACAAAGTTGCAGGGCTTTTATCAATTATTTTAACAACTTCATCTTCTGTAATTAAAGTAACTTCATTATTGTTTATAGGTGAGGTGTTATTGTATGAGATCGAATTAAACCCCTCGCTACTAATAGATTCTATTAATGCTTTAAAAGTGTCTCTAGTGCACTGCTCTTTATAATTATCATTGAGGTGTAAATCAAGAGAATTAGTTGTGCTAGGTTTGTTTTTAACAAGATTGAATTTAGTATTTTTATGACAAGAAGTTAAATTGCTATGTCTTTCAAATTCCTCATCCTCTTGAATAACTCTTTCATTAACTCTGTATAGCCCATCATTACAGATAACCAGACCTTTACTGGTTTTATTTAAAAGCAGTGCGTAGGTGGATTTTTCATCTTGGCCTATGAAAATAGCCAGAGTAGTCAAGTCAGCACAAACAAGAATCTCAAGGGCATCCAGTAATGCTACTTTTTCTTTCATTGCCGCTCCTATAGGTTCTTCTTTTAAACAAGGTAGCATTATGACTTTTTAAATGTAAACACCAAATAATCAAATTCTGAAAATATAGTACTGAAATTATAACGCATGATAATAGTTTTTATTGGGAGAATAATAATGAGAATGATTCTAAAAACCTGATTATGAGTCAAATCCAGCAATAATTAATTACGCAGGGTACTATTAGCCGCTTTATCAAAATTATAGAGATTCAGTGTTAAATGTAATCTCTGGGGGGAGGTAAGAGTAGGTATTGGCGATTATATAAGAAAAAAACCCGCGCAAGGCGGGCTAAATCGTACACTTGAAAAATTATCCAGAAGTGTCTGTCCACACTTCGGCGCGCATCATAATAAAATGTGCATTATGGGTCTATACTAGGCTTGAATATTTACACTATGCTTAAGAAACAAATAAAATTCCCCTTCAAACTATGGCAACTAGAAAAAGGTTGTAATATATTTTACTTTTTTATAACAACATTGAGGGGCTTTAAATGCCGTGCCAGGCATAATAGCGGGTAATTTAGTGAGGCATTATTACCTTACACAATTATCCCCCAGGGAAATAAAATCTAATGGCTAGAGCATTAAATAATAACCTGCTCCTCGTATGTGCTCCATTCATAATCAGGAATAACCGGCTTTATTCTGGCTGCATATTCTGGCAACCGGCAGATTTTTCGGCAAATTCGGAGGGTATCATCCAGCCCAGTGCAGAATGGGGACGACTCTGGTTATAATGTATGCGCTCGGCCTCAATTTTGCACCGTGCATCCTCCAGAGACATGAACCCGCTCTCGATCAGACATTCTTGCCTTAACCTGCCGTTGAAAGACTCCACCGTGGCGTTATCCGTTGGCGTTCCCGGCCGGGAGAAATCAATGCGAATACCCCTTTCATATACCCACTTATCCAGCATTTTCCCGCAAATTCAAAATCATTATCGGTTTTCAGCGATTGAGGTAAAGGACGTCTGAGCGCAATGCTGTCCAGCATTTCTGCCACTTCTGTTGAACGCAGAACCCCCCAGATATTCACGGGTGTAAAGATCGATAACCGTGAGCAGACGCAGCGTACTTTCATCGGCAGCAACTGAACGATACCTGAACGAGTTGCGGCTAAGCCGTAAAGCAAAACAGATATGTCTTTCGCTGGCACTGTACCGGGCCTGTAAATCCCTGCCACATTCGCGCAGGCGTGCCGAGGTTAGCTCTTTTTGCCAGCATGTCCTGCAGCATCCCCTTGTCGAAGCCGAGGTCGATAACCAGCCTCTTCAGCTAAAGATTTTCCTCTTCCAGTTGCCGCATATGTTTGAGTTCAGGAGGCAAAATTCCGCCGCGTATAAAACGTGGCATCGGGAACACCCAGCTTGCGGCATACGTCCGGTATGGACGTCCCCGAATCGGTCTGCTTCAGAGCAAAAACAATATGCTCTTCGGTAAATCGTGACTTTTCATCGGCACCACCTCCGTTCAGGTGGAGTGTTTATTATGCTGGAATTTTGTTTCTGAATAGAGCAGGATTTTGGGGTAGGGTCATTCTGAATAGCTGAAAAAAGGGTGATATATTTTGGCTGTGTGGAATGCATCGTCATATTGAATAGAACATCCCTCCCGATGAATTTTGTGATCTTCCAACCTTTTGATACCATTAGCCTAATATCTGAAAATTTGATTTAGGTAAGCACATAGCTTTACATGGAAAGTTTGTTATCAATGATGCCGATAAATGCCATCACCAGAGGGGAGGTATTGGATTGTTGATCGGCCTAATGGTGGAATAAAGTCACAAGTCATCGCTGAGGGTAAAGACCTTTATAACCGCTTCGTAAATGGGGCTACATTCAAGCACTCTGACTGGTTTGCCCTATGGCGTGATGATTGGGCAATAGACGATTACACATGGGTAGAGGGAGTCCGGCGAGGGAATTTCCGTTTACATCCTGGTGTGGTTTCCGATGGCTGTGTAACCCTCCACTACGATTCAGATTTTGCTGTGATACGGAATGCATTGTTGCGAACGCCAATGATGGATGTTCCTTGCATGAAAAAATTGAAGGCTTACGGTACAATTGAGGTGATCGCAAATGGTAAAGCATGTCCTTAATTTAACCCTAAAAATTGCCCTGCTATTAATAACCATGGTGATTGTGGGGAGGGTGGTTCATGTAGGGGATATTATTAGTGGTTTATTAGGCGGGCATATAGGGTCAGATAGTGCAAACAAGCTTGAAACATTCATCATCGGCGAGTCAGACCCTGAGCCTTATGAATCATTAATCGATTACATAAGCATCATAATAACAACATTGATTAGCGTGCCTTTATTCAGCTTCATTACGGCTATATTTTATGCTTTTACCAAAAGAATAGAGTTCAAAGATATATCTAAAGAATGGGCTATATCGACCAAAAGGCGCTTTGCAAAACTGTTTACTTTCGTTTTCTTCTTTTGGGCATTATTTCGCGTTTTACTCTACGAAACTCTATTCCCAGGGACGAAGACGTATTCAAGTATAGTGTTGATACTGGTTGTGGGATTTAACTTGGCTTTGACGTTTGTTTGTTACTACTTTGTCACAAAGAAAGTCGCTGTGTTTTCTCCAATAAAGCATCGTTAACACCTAGTCTCATTTCGAGGATGTGCTCGCAATGGACACGTCCTAAATCTCGAACTAAATACCCTACGGCCTCGATATTTGAAGAGGCGTCCAACTTGCAGTGTAAGCATACTCATTTTAGTTCCAGACACTTATTGAGACCCCCCGGGTTTTCAGCCATCAGCGAATATTCTTCCGGGATCAGTTTGTTCAGGGACTTGATGATGATGGTGATGACCTTCCCCCTGAAAACAGTGCCAGGAACTAAAGCTTGGATACCTAAACGATCATGGACCAGCGGTTCGCGCACAGTGGCAGTTTTAAGTTTACTGCCGTTCTCAAGCATAAGCGGACCATAAAGTATGAGGGTTTCCGAACCGCCAGGATAAGTCATGATATTGCTCGATAAAAAATAGCCCAAGGAACGATATAAAATTTAATAACTCAGACTTATCAATCTTGTAGAAAACTAATGATTGTTCTAATTTATTCACGTTCGATGATCTAAACCGATTTAGTCGATGATAGAGCAAATGCCATGATTCAAATGAATATGAGCTACAAGGACGTATCTAAAGGACAAATGACACTCAATGTCTATGGTGTAGGGTCATTCCCGGTGTTCACCGGAGAAGAGCCTTACACCAATGATCCTAACTGTACATACAGAGAAAATAGCGGAATTCCTGTGGGAAAGTACTGGATTGTGAATAGGCCCACGGGGTCGGTTGCAAATGAAGTCAGGGGTTGGGTTATCGACCTCTGGAACCATACCGATCACTCTGAATGGTTTGGGTTATTTAATGCCTCAACCATGAGCGATCATGTATTTATTCATGGAGTTAACCGTGGTGGCTTTCGTTTGCATCCGCTTAGGCCTGACGGAAGTGGTTACTCTGAAGGGTGTATTACTTTCGTAAATCGGACTGATTTCTATGTGGTACGAAACGCTTTATTAAAAACTATAAAAATTCGAGTCCCAGGATCTCGTTCTGGACTAATGGCTTATGGATGTGTTGATGTACAGGGGGACAGTAATTTTGATGACTGCAAGGTACGTTAAAAAAATTGGGTTGTTTGTCGTATGCTATGTACTGGCGTTCTATATTTCATCCTATGGCATGCCTCTGCACTCGATGACATCAAGCATTATTACTCATGCTCATAATATTTTTGGGAAATACCAGCAAGATATTTATGAAGCAGGTTCAGATCCCGTGACCTTTATTGCATTACTGGTAACTATTGCAGTCTATGCTGGCATAATTTATTGGATAGTTAGATTTCTATTAAAAAAGCTATCGATTTGGAAATAGTGAGCTTGATTTTGGGTGCGGCACTAAAACCGTACCCCAGCAGAAGTATTCTACGATAGGTTATTCCAACATTAGCAATCCATATTGTAGTGGTTTACTGAATTTTGGCCACCTGAACAGAGGTAATATTCTCCTGACAATGCAAATCCAGCGTGTTAACAAGCTTTCCGTTTGGGATAAGCGCTTCAATCTCATCACTGACTAAAGCCTGTTTTTTGCAGCGAAGTGTCCCGTCTTCCTTTAAGATAGCTTTAAGTTCAGCCGAATCACTCAGGGCAAAGCCTGCAGGAACATTAACGCTGCGAACCCATTTAGTAAGGGTCGTTCGATATGCGTTTCCATAGTCATTGGCTTGACAGGCAAGGATCCCAAATTCTTACGCAGCAGTGCCAGGCATCCTCAGCGCGGCGAGAACTCGGCGTTGCTACGGAAATGAGGCCTGAAAGTGTGTCAATCCAAATAAACACCTGAGATTGATTAGTAAAAGCCCAAGGCATCAGAGTGTGGAGCACTTCGTCTCTTAACGAATTGCGTTCTGTTTTCTTGAGTTTCCGGTGTTGTTACTGCTCGATTTGATCAGTTTTAAGTGCCAATTGAGCTTTGATCACACCAGAAGGTGATCTCCCCCCAATATCGGTGCCAGCACAAATCAGAGACTTCCACCTGCTTTACGGTCAACATGGGTAAAATTATTTACCCAGTTTTTACCCAGCAAAGGGGGGGGCTGTCAACAAACAAGTATGAACTTTGACGAACAGTTATTCTGCGGATGTGCTGATTTTATGGGTTTTTTCGAACGGAGGAGAACTGCGGAAAACTAGATTATGGTGTCCCCTACAGGAATCGAACCTGTAACTAGCCCTTAGGAGGGGCTTGTTATATCCGTTTAACTAAGGAGACGTGGCTGCTGGGCAGCGCGGGCACAGTATACCCATTTTCATCTGAAAAATAAGGTATTGCCTGTCTGTTTGCTCATTCCTTCATCATTGCCGCATTTTTGCGGGAAACAGCGGCGGGATTTCTATGACCTGTTTCTCTGCGCTTCCGGTGTCGATGATTTTAAATACTGCCTCCAGCATGGCAGGGACGTCCTGCTTTACCATTTCGATATTTTCACCCAAAAGCGCGACAAACGGATCCCAGTCGAAGCATCCCATCGCAAGCTGTTTTTCTCCGATATAGTCAGAAGTTGCCATCCATCTCATTACTCCCTCCAGTGAAATCGTGGAGTTAACAAACATCCCGGAAATTATTTTGTTTCCTTGCTGGTTATATTTTTTTAGCGCATTTTCTGTTTTTTCTGGCCCATAGCCGCAGGTGAGTATGTTTTTTTCTTCGAGCGCAATGCCGCGTTCTTTATGCGCTTCGATGAAGCCTCTTAAGCGCTCTTTCGTGTTGTGATCGGCGGAGCGGCCCCCGATAAAAATAAGTGATTTAGCTTCACCTGCACGTTTTTCGCAATTTTCTAAAACGCGATGTGTCAGTTCTTTCGCTCCTGAATAATTGTCAGAAATGACAGAGGGGGCGAGGGTGCCTGGCAGGTCTAGATTAAGAGTAGGGACACCGGCCTGAGCGCACATCGCGGTGATTTTGTCGGGATCGGTGGCGCCGGTGGCGATCATCCAGTCAATTTGATAAGACAGCATGGCGCTGGCAGCTTCAACTTCCAGAATCGGATCACGCTGGGTGCAGGTAATGATCGGGAACAGACCTCGTTCGCGGGCCATCTTCTCAAAATGCTCAACGATTGAGCCAAAGTAGCGATTGTCGTATTTCGGAACAATCATTCCGATGATTTTTGATCTATCGCTACGCAGCGCGCTAGCCTGTTTGTTTAGCGAAAATCCTTGTTCTTCAGCAACTTTTAGGATTTTTTCCGCCAGCTTTTCACTGATGCGGCGCTTCTTCCAGCTCCCGTTAAGCACTGAACTTACTGTACTCGCTGATGCGCCTGTCAGCTCAGCCAGGTCATAAATAGTCGTTTTCCTGCTTTTTCTGAGTTCAATCACACTTCTACCCTTCCGTATTTGTCTTAACTTGACACCAAATTTCTAATGGCGCAAATATGCACCATCGATTGAGCAATAGAAAAATCGACGATTTTTAATGATTTACCGTTATCGGTAAATGTTAAGGGAAAAGCCAACCGGGAGGAACGTGTTTTGATAAACATGCCCCCTGATGTCCCGAATTATCTTTCTCCTTCCAACATTAAAGAAAATTATCAGCAGTGCTTTATGTGTTGATAGTGGCCAAAACTGTTCCGAAAATTTTCATAAAAATAAGGATATGAGAAATGAATTATCGAAACCTTTTACAGGTCTCAGCTGCATTTATGGTCTGTGCTGTTGGCGCTGCACAGGCCGCAGATTCTGCCACAGTGGCATTTTTAATGCCGGACCAGGCATCTACACGTTACGAGCAACATGATTTTCCAGGATTTAAATCTGAAATAGCTAAGCTTTGTGCTGATTGCAAAGTGATTTATCAGAATGCTAATGGCGATGCGTCCCTGCAACAGCAACAATTTAATTCCGTCATTGCTCAAGGCGCAAAGGTGATCGTCCTGGATCCGGTCGATTCCTCTGCCGCGGCTGGATTAGTTGAAATTGCCCACTCTCAAAATGTGAAAGTTGTCGCTTATGACCGTCCGATACCAGACAAAGCGGCGGATTTTTATGTTTCTTTTGACAACGTTGGAATTGGTTACGCGATTTCCGCCTCTCTTGTTGAACATCTTAAAACTTTAAAAGTTCCACAAGGTTCAGGCATTCTTCAGATTAATGGATCGCCCACCGATGCCGCTGCGGGCCTGATTCGTGACGGTATCCATCAGGGTCTTAAGGATTCTGGCTATAAAACGCTGGCCGAGTTTGATACTCCTGAATGGGCTCCGCCTAAGGCTCAGGAGTGGGCTGCGGGGCAAATTACCCGTTTCGGTAGTCAAATCAAGGGTGTGGTGGCGGCTAACGATGGTACGGGTGGTGGAGCGATCGCGGCGTTCAAGGCCGCTGGCGTTCAGCCGAATCCACCGGTTACGGGCAATGATGCCACTATCGCTGCGCTGCAGTTGATTATCTCCGGCGATCAGTACAACACGATTTCAAAACCTTCCGAACGGGTTGCCGCTGCCGCCGCTAACGTTGCCGTTGAATTCATTCAGGGAGGAACCCCAAAAGCCAGCACCACCCTCTATAACACGCCTTCCCAACTCTTCGTGCCTGCGGTAATTACGGCAAAAAATATCAAGGCTGAGATATTCGACAAGCAAATACAAACCGCCGCTGAAGTGTGTATCGGTGAATATCTGCCGGATTGCCAAAAGCTCGGTATTACCCAGTAATTCATGACGACCACGCCCTTAACCAGGGCGTATTCGACATATTTCACACAATTAGGATTTCTTTTATGTGGAAACAAAAGGGCGATAGCCGTGGCAGCGAGCAGCCCATTCTTAAACTCACTAAAGTTTCAAAGCATTTTGGTGCTGTTTCGGCACTGACCGATATCGATTTGGAAGTCAGAGCCGGGGAGGTTGTGGCGCTGGTGGGGGATAACGGCGCGGGTAAATCCACGCTGGTTAAAATTCTTGCCGGTGTTCACCAGCCTTCTTCCGGAACTATTGAGTTCGAGGGCAAGGAGGTGACGCTGGATAGTCCAGGTGATGCGCTGAATTACGGGATCGCTACCGTTTTTCAGGATCTGGCGCTTTGTGAAAATCTGGATGTTGTCGCCAACCTGTTTCTTGGGCATGAATTATCGGCGTGGCGGCTTGACGAGGTGTCGATGGAGGTGCGCGCGTGGACGCTGCTGCACGAGTTAGCGGCACGCATTCCCTCCGTGCGTGAGCCAGTCGCCTCTTTGTCTGGCGGCCAGCGGCAGACGGTAGCCATCGCGCGTTCACTGTTGCTAAATCCCAAAATTGTCATGCTCGACGAACCGACTGCGGCGCTAGGCGTTGCGCAAACTGCTGAAGTGCTCAACCTGATTGAGCGTGTTCGTGCGCGCGGGCTGGGGGTGATTATTATCAGCCATAACATGGAAGACGTCCGCGCCGTGGCCGATCGCATCGTCGTACTGCGTTTGGGGCGCAACAAAGGCATTTTCACGCCTGATGCATCCAATCAGGATTTAGTGGCTGCCATCACTGGCGCTACGGAAAATGCTGTATCACGCCGGGTCGAGAGAAAATCTCAAGAAATTCAATCTGGAGACATGTAAACCATGAATACCAAAATCAATAATACCGCGCCTGCCGCCGTTGCGCTCGACCGCAGCGATGAACGCGTATTGCATAACGATAGCGTATTCGGCGTGTTTCATGCATTCATCAATCGAATGAAAACCGGCGATCTGGGCACGCTGCCAGTGGTGTTTGGCCTGATTATCATCTCGCTGGTCTTTAGCGTGTTGAATCCGGTTTATCTGGCACCTAACAACTTGGTGAATATGCTGTTCGACTGTGCCACGGTCGGTTTTATCTCACTGGGGATCGTTTGTGTGTTGATGCTGGGAGAAATCGATCTCTCCGTAGGTTCGATGAGCGGACTGTCATCTGCGATCATCGGCGTCTTGTGGGTCAAGCTGGGCTGGCCAATCGAGGGGGCGATCGCCGTCGCGCTGTTGGTCGGTGCTGTGGTTGGCATTGTTTACGCCGAGCTTTACAACCGCCTTGGAATGCCCAGCTTTGTTGCGACGCTGGCCGGATTGCTGGCGCTGTTAGGTATGCAGCTGTATATCCTCGGGCCATCGGGAAGCATAAACCTGCCGTATGTATCACCCCTGGTGCGTTTTGGTCAGGTGATGGTCATGCCCGGCTGGTTCTCACACCTGGTTGCGTTACTTCCTGGTGCCGTGATGCTGGTTCAGGGGCTGAGAACACAGGCTCGCCGCGCGCAGGTAAATCTGTCATCGGAACCGATTAGCTCGCTGCTGATCAAGGTTGTGTTCCTGACAGTAATCTTTGAAGTCGCCGTTTTTTACCTCAATTTGGGACGCGGTGTACCCTGGATTTTCGGCCTGCTGGTGGTGTTTGTCATGCTGCTTCATTACGCGCTGAAACGCACCAAATGGGGCCGTTCAATGTTTGCCGTTGGCGGTAATCGCGAAGCCGCACGTCGCTCGGGGATCAACGTCCGCGCCATCTATATCAGTGCCTTTATGCTTTGCACCACGCTAGCAACTATTGGCGGGATACTCGCTGCCTCGCGTCTGGCCTCTGCCAGCCAGCAGGCCGGAACCGGAGACGTCAATCTTAACGCGATTGCTGCCGCGGTCATCGGCGGTACCAGCCTGTTCGGTGGCCGAGGAAGTGCTTACTCCGCGCTACTGGGAATCATCGTTATTCAGTCAATTTCCAACGGGCTGACTCTGCTTAATCTACCTTCGTCATTGCGCTACATGATCACCGGCGGCGTATTAGCCGTCGCGGTTATTGTTGACTCACTGGCTCGTCGCTCACGCGTTTCACACGGTCGTTCATAAAACATCTTTACCCCTAAAGGAGAAATACTCATGGAAAACAAAGTCCTCGCTAATAAGGTAGTCGCCATCACCGGTGCAGCCTCTGGTATCGGTCTTGAATGCGCACGCACGTTTTTAAACGCAGGT
>CAWUIY010000120.1:0-12647 GCA_963922555.1 uncultured Serratia sp.
GCACCAAACTCGTTGCCCTGTTTGCACAGGTATTCGCCGATGTCATCAAACAACTCTGTCGGAAACGGACCGGCCCCGACACGAGTTGAGTATGCTTTAACAATACCCAGCACGTAATCGACGTGGCGCGGCCCCATACCAGAACCGGTCGCGACGCCACCGGCTGTGGTATTAGAGGAGGTGACATACGGATAAGTTCCGTGGTCGATGTCCAGCAGCGTACCCTGCGCGCCCTCGAACATAATCAGTTCGCCCTGCTTGCGCGCGTTGTCCAGCAGGTCAGACACGTCAACAACCATGGCGGTGAGGATATCGGCAACCGCCATCACCTCATCAAGAACTTTTTGATAATCAACCGCTTCCACCTTGTAGTAGTTAACCAGCTGGAAGTTGTGGTATTCGACGATCTCTTTCAGCTTGTGGGCGAAAGTTTCTTTGTTAAACAGGTCGCCCACGCGCAATGCACGACGGGCCACCTTGTCTTCATAGGCCGGGCCGATACCGCGACCGGTGGTGCCAATGGCTTTCGCACCGCGCGCTTTCTCACGTGCCATATCCAGGGCAACGTGATAAGAAAGGATTAACGGACAGGCCTCGGAGATCAGTAAACGCTCGCGAACCGGGATCCCACGGGCTTCAAGTTCTCCCATTTCTTTCATCAACGCGTCAGGCGCCAGAACCACACCGTTGCCGATGATGCTCGTGACGTTTTCGCGTAAAATGCCCGAAGGAATTAAATGAAGAACGGTTTTTTCACCGTTGATAACCAGAGTATGACCCGCATTGTGACCGCCCTGATAGCGCACCACATATTTAGCCCGTTCAGTCAGCAAGTCGACAATTTTGCCCTTGCCTTCGTCACCCCATTGAGTGCCAAGTACGACGACGTTCTTACCCATCTCAATAATCACCCGATTGCGTTAAAAAAAGAGTCTATCATCCCAACCCGCGGCTTTCAGTACTTTTAGCCTGCCGCTGGCTGAAAAATTACCGTTTCGTGCGGCAGCTCTCTGCCAGTAAATATCACCGGCCTGCAAAAAGCAAAAGGCCCACAAGGGGCCTTTTGGCAATGCGTCAATTTGACTGCATCGGCTTAGGGTTTGGTGGTCTTGTCCGGCGATTTCATATAACGGAAGAAATCGTCGTTAGGACTCAACACCATGACGTCGTTGCCGCTGTTAAAGCTCTCTCTGTAAGCCTGTAAGCTACGGATAAAGCTGTAGAAGTCAGGGTCTGCGCTGAATGCATCAGCAAACAGTTTAGCGGCCTGAGCATCACCTTCACCACGTGTGATACGTGCTTCACGCTCGGCTTCGGCCAGCGTCAGGGTAACCTGATAATCAGCCGTTGCACGCAACTTCTCGGCTTCTTCCTGGCCCTGTGAACGATGACGACGCGCTACCGCTTCACGCTCTGCACGCATACGCTGGAAGATGGCATCAGACACTTCCGCAGGCAGGTTGATTTGCTTGATACGCACATCGACTACTTCAATACCCAGCGCGGCCATGCTGTTAGGATTTACCGCTGGTACTTTGCCGTTGGTTTCCTGCTCCACGCGCTTGGCCGCAGAGGCGATAGCATCATCGGCTTCGGTGGTTGCAGCGGCGGCAGCGTCATCGTCGTCGGTCCCTTTGTTCAGGGCATCGCGCACGTCCAGCGTCAAACGACCACGGGAATCGGTAACGATGTCTTTCACATCCAGACGACCAATTTCCGAACGCAGACGGTCACTGAATTTACGCTTCAACAACACTTCAGCCTGAGACACGTCGCCACCACCGGTTGCCAGGTAGTAACGGCTGAAATCACTGATGCGCCATTTCAGATAAGAATCGACGATCAGGTCTTTCTTCTCTTTGGTCACAAAGCGGTCAGCCTGGTTATCCATGGTTTGCACACGGGCATCCAACGTTTTCACAGACTCAACGAAAGGCACCTTGAAATGCAGACCTGGTGAATACACCAGCGGCTTGTTATCGCCGTCGCGTAAAACCTTGCCGAAACGCAGCACGATACCGCGCTGGCCTTCCTGCACCACGAACATAGAAGCGTAAAGCGCCACCAGCACTACAACCACGACAAGTAAAATTGACTTACGCATTGGTTATTCTCTCCCTACGCGAACGGTGTCGTCACGCTGTACATCGGCACGGCGTTGATCCATGACACTGCCAGAAGAACTTGAGCTGTTGCTGGCACTGCTGTTTTTGCTGCTGGTCGACGGCGTCGGCGGCTGGCGCAGCGGGATCATACTGTTGGTATCGCTGTCGCTGTTGCTATCCGTATTCGCCGAGGTTTTACCTTTCAGAATTTGATCCAGCGGCAAGACCATCAGATTATTGCTCTTGTCGTTGATCAGAATCTTGCGCGTGTGGCTGAGAACGTTTTGCATGGTTTCGATATACAGACGCTCGCGGGTAATTTGCGGGGCGGCTTTATATTCCGGCAACAGTTCCGAGAAGCGGGCAACTTCACCCTGCGCTTCCAGCACGGTACGATCTTTATAAGCTTTGGCGTTTTCCAGCAAACGCTGCGCCTGACCGTTAGCGCGAGGCTGAACTTCGTTAGCGTAGGCTTCGGCTTCACGAATGTACTGCTGCTCGTTTTCACGGGCGGCAATCGCATCATCGAAGGCGGCCTTCACTTCTTCAGGCGGACGCGCCGTCTGGAAGTTAACGTCCTGAACGGTAATCCCCATATGATATGGACGGATCGTCTCTTCCAGCACGCGCTGAGTATCGCTACGCACTGTCGTACGGCCTTCGGTGAGGATTTTGTCCATGGTGTATTTGCCGATCACGCCACGCAGCGCACTGTCGGTAGCCTGACTCAGGCTGTCGTCAGCGTCGGCGACGTTAAACAGATAGGCGCGAGGATCGGTAACGCGATACTGCACGTTCATCTCAACGCGCACCACGTTTTCGTCAGAGGTCAGCATGATGCCGGAAGCCGCAAGCTCGCGAACGGATTCGACGTTAACCGCCTGAACCTGGTCGATAAAGGTCGGTTTCCAGTTCAGGCCAGGTTCAACCAGATGGCTGAACTTGCCGAAACGGGTAACCACACCACGCTCTGCTTCTTTGATTGTGTAAAACCCGCTGGCTGCCCAGATCACCACAACGGCAACCACGGCAAGACCAACGAACCGACCGCTCATATTCTTTTGCGGGCCAGTGGTGTTTCCGTTACCGGAACCTTTACCGCCAAAACCGCTGAGTTTTTTGCTGAGCTTACGGAAGATATCATCAAGATCAGGTGGGCCCTGTTCGCGCCCGCCTTTATTGTTATTTCCACCAGAATTATTTCCACCAGAGTTGCCGCTATTGTTGCTGCTTCCCCAGGGGTCGCGGTCCTGTCCGTTATTACCGGGCTGATTCCACGCCATGTTATAGCTCCATTATTCTATGATTGGTGTTCTTCAGGCTCTATATCAGTCAAGTCATCCCAGTGGTTTTTCTGTTCGAAATCTACCGGGTAGCCGTTACGGACAAATTCGCCCATAGCGGGTTCTTGTTTGCAGAGGCGGCGCCAGTCAACAATGGGCATTCGCACCATCAAACCGATACTTCCGTCCTCTTCAATCCATTCTTTTTCAATCGCCTGAAGCTGGTAAAAACGGCTACGAAGGCGGCCGGCATCGGGTGGCAAACACAATTCAACCTGTGCTATTTCACCTGACAGACGCTCCGTTAATGCCTGAAATAACAACGGGATGCCTTCACCAGTCACGGCCGATAACCAGACCCTGATTGGCAAATTCTCTTCGTTGCGGTCAATACGCGGAACAAAATCATCCAGCATATCTATTTTATTCATCACTAACAGCGCAGGAATGTCATCTGCTTCAATCTCTGCCAGCACCGTATTTACCGCGTCGATATTTTCCTCAACACGAATATCCGCTGCATCAATCACATGTAATAACAGAGATGCCTGTCGGGTTTCCTGCAACGTTGCCTTAAAAGCAGCAACCAAATCATGGGGCAGGTGACGAATAAACCCTACGGTATCCGCCATCACGGTTTCCCCTACGTCAGCAACCGTAATGCGTCGCATGGTGGGATCCAATGTGGCAAACAACTGATCGGCCACGTAAACATCGGCCTCGGTAATGCGGTTAAACAGCGTGGACTTTCCGGCGTTGGTATAACCCACCAGAGAAACCGTCGGAATTTCGGCACGCACTCGGGAACGACGTCCCTGCTCGCGCTGCTTGGCAACACGTTCAAGGCGATTTAAAATAAGGGTGATTCTGTCACGTAATAGACGGCGGTCGGTTTCAAGCTGGGTTTCCCCTGGACCGCGCGCACCAATCCCGCCGCCCTGGCGTTCAAGGTGAGTCCAGCCTCGTACCAGTCGGGTTGCTATATGGCGTAACTGTGCCAATTCTACTTGTAATTTACCTTCGTGAGTACGGGCGCGCTGGGCAAAAATATCTAGAATAAGTCCGGTGCGATCAACCACGCGGCACTCACACAAGGCTTCAAGATTGCGTTCCTGGCCAGGTGATAATGCGTGATCAAACAGGATTACAGACGCGCCTGTTGCTTTAACGGCATCTGCGATTTCTTGGGCCTTTCCTTCGCCAACAAAGTATTTTGGGTGCGGAGCCTTGCGGCTACCGGTGATGACTTGTAAAGCCTCGACACCTGCTGAAGAGACCAGCGATTCAAATTCGCTTAAATCTTCAGTGACTTTGTCCTGCGAGAAATAGATATGTACCAGTACGGCCTGTTCACCGGCTTCATAACGGTCAAACAAGCGTGTGACCTCTCAATTGAGAAAAAAATTCAACGAGGGGCACATAAGCGGCAAGAACCTCTTATGAACCCCTTCAAGATTGAATAGCTTTGCGCCTTATTCGGCGTCATCGCCATCCTGCGGCTGCTGTGGAGCAGTCGGTGCGCTACCATGATGATAGTTGTTGGTAGTACCACCACCTGGATTGTTACTGTGATGAGAAACTGGGCGCGAAGGAACAACGGTGGAGATAGCGTGTTTGTACACCATCTGGCTTACCGTGTTTTTCAAAAGAATCACAAACTGATCGAAAGACTCAATCTGGCCTTGCAGCTTAATACCATTCACCAAGTAAATAGAAACCGGAACACGTTCGCGACGCAATGCGTTCAGGAACGGATCTTGCAAAGATTGCCCCTTAGCCATTCTATCTTTTCCTTATTTGTTTGTTGTTTGTAACTTAGAGCCTAGAAGCTCGAAAATAAATCACATAAAAAATTTGCGCGTTGAGTACTTATCAATTGTACACAATCATCCAACCTATGCACTAACAACCTGAATTACACGGTTTAAGGCTTCTTCCGGCTTCTCTGAATCAAGCCATTCAACGCCCTCCCAACCCCGTAGCCAAGTCATTTGGCGTTTAGCCAGCTGTCGTGTCGCACAAACACCACGATAAACCATTTCATCGTAGTCGATCTCACCAGAAAAATATGACCACATCTGGCGGTAACCGACGCAACGAACGGAAGGCATGTCCGTATGCAAATCACCTCGAGTGAATAGCGCTCTCGCCTCGTCTTCAAATCCATTGGCAACCATCTGCCGAAAACGCAATTCAATACGATCGTGTAATAATTGGCGACTCGTAGGTGCAATCGCAAATTGATATACCCGGTAAGGGAGTGCTTCACCCGAAATTTTAACGAGTTCCGTTAAAGTTTTACCCGAAATATAAAAAACTTCCAGTGCTCTGGAGAGTCTCTGCGGATCATTCGGATGAATTCGCATTGCCGAAACCGGATCGATAACGCTTAATTTTTCATGCAGCGCCTCCCAGCCCTGCTCCGCAGCCTCTGCTTCTATGCGCTCACGCACCAGAGGATCGGCAGGAGGAAGAGGAGAAAGTCCTTCTAACAATGCTTTGTAGTAAAGCATTGTTCCACCGACCAATAACGGAATTTTCTTACGTGCGGTGATCTCTTGCATTTCGCGCAACGCATCGGCGCGGAAATCAGCGGCCGAATAAGACTGCGCGGGGTCGAGAATATCAATCAGGCGATGAGGGGCTTCTGCCAGTTCTTCAGGGGTTGGTTTTGCGGTACCGATATCCATCCCTTTGTAGATAAGAGCAGAATCGACGCTGATAAGTTCAACCGGAAGATGCTGGCGCAGGGCCATCGCCAGGGCAGTTTTGCCCGAAGCCGTTGGGCCCATAATAAAAATAGCGGGTGGAAGTGCTGTGTTTTCAGAATCAGTCATGCTTAAAAGCCGCCAAGGCCGGCTGTAAATCAACGGGTTGCAAGAGTCCGGAAGGGGGCGATTTAACCAAATGTGGGCAAAGTCGCTCGACGTCCGTCAATAATTGTATAGCCTGTGATACCGTCCAGACTTCATGTTCACTGCCAATGCTGCGCGCAAACCACATAGCTACCGCATCAGAAGTGACCTCCTGCAGAACCGCAATGTAGCCTAACAGGTCGGGTATCAACTTTTGTAAATTTTGTTGGCGCAATGGTAAAGGTACTGTGCGCAAGGTCCCACGCTGCTGCTCGAGCAACATCTCAATACCAAAGTGCTGCAACAGAGGCTGATGGCGAGTAAACGCCGCGCGTTCCTCTTTACTCAGGTTCAGTTTCACCGGAATAAGCAACGGCTGAGGCTTCAATCCATCAGAGGTGGGGGTCAGTTGGGCCGTTTTCAACCACCTTTCTGCAACAGGCAGTGATAAAAGCACGAGTTTTTGATCGCGCTCCAATAAAGCATAACTTTCCGCACAAACTGTCATCACGCGGCCAAAGCTCTGGCTGTGGCCTTCAAGGGCATGTTCTGCCTTTTGTGCTCCGGCAGACCTGGCGATTAAAGGCTCTTTGCCAGTGACTTTTTCTGTCGCCGTGGGCAAAGAGACCTGATACTCAGGGGTTTCCGCGGGTTGCAACAAGCGCTGGTAAAGCTCGCCCTGCGGCTTACTGTAAGGATTTCCCTCGGTGAAACGCTGAGCTGGCTCACGAAGATGGGCCGAACGCGAGGTTTCCGGAAAGATAGCCTTGCCCAATGACGCGCCACCTGTGGAGGAAGAAGAAGATCCGCCTGACGAAATCTGCGCACGAGGCGACTCGCTTTTGATCGTGGTTTCAGAAGGGCGAGCAAAATGGTTGCCCCCCGCCGCCTGGCGGTTTTCCGGCTGCCAGCGCGGGGCCTCTTGTTCAGGCTCGGTGATATCCAGCAATGGCGTTCCCGCCTGCTGCAATACCGACACGACCGCCTGATAGATAAAATCATGCACCAGACGCGACTGATGGAAACGCACTTCATGCTTGGCAGGATGCACGTTGACATCGACCTGATGCGGATCGACATCAAGATACAGCACATAGGCCGGCTGCTGATCGTCTTTCAGCTGATCCTGATAAGCCTGGCGGATCGCATGGTTGATCAGCCGGTCTTTCATCATGCGATTATTGACGTAGCAATATTGCATATCGGTAAGATTGCGCGATCCCGCGGGATCGGCCACCCAGCCGTGGATCGCCAAATCACCGTGACTCCATTCGACCTCAAGCGCGTGCTCGACAAAAGTCGTACTGCAAATGCTGGCCAGTCGACGCGATGTTTGTGCCGGATCTTTCACAGCACGATATTGCCGGACCAGCTTGCCGTTGTGGCTCAGATTAAAAGACACGTCAAAGCGGGCGAGCGCGATGCGGCGCACGACCTCGTCTATGTGAGTAAATTCGGTTTTCTCGGTGCGCATAAACTTGCGTCGCGCCGGGGTGTTATAAAATAGGTCGAGGACTTCTACCGTTGAGCCTTGCGGATGCGCGGCCGGCTTTACCGTCACCGCCATGTCTCGCCCTTCGGCATAGGCTTGCCAGGCTTCATCCTGTGTTGCAGTACGGGAAGTCAGCATCAGGCGGGAAACTGAGCTAATACTGGCCAGCGCCTCGCCACGAAAACCCAGGCTAAGAATGGCTTCAAGATCGTCAAGAGAGCTGATTTTACTGGTCGCATGACGAGCCAAAGCCAGCGCCAACTCGTCCTTGCCAATACCACAGCCGTTATCGCGGATACGAATCAGCTTGGCACCACCGCGATCAATATCTATATCGATGCGCGTAGCACCCGCATCAAGACTGTTTTCGACCAGCTCTTTGACTACCGACGCGGGCCGTTCAACAACCTCACCTGCGGCTATCTGATTCGCCAGCTGCGGTGGCAATACCCGAATCGGCATAACCGCTCCTGTGATCTTGAAAAATGTTATTAACGCCCGGTCAGGACTGCGGAATTGTCAGCGTCTGCCCTAACTGCACGTCACCGGATTTCATATGATTGGCGGTTCTGATATCACTCATGCTAACACCGTAATGTGAAGCAATCGCCGACAGCGTATCGCCGCGCACCACTTTATGCCGCGCTGCGCGTTTCTTAGAAGCATGCGCCGTGCTGACCCTGGCGGTGGTATTTCTTGATACCGCCGAGGTGCCTGCCGGAACTTTCAGCCGCTGCCCGACCCACACGCCATCCTTTTTCAACTTGTTCAGATCGCGCAGCGCGCTGTTAGTGGTGCCATAGCGGGCCGCGATCCCGGTCAGCGTCTCGCCGCGTTTCACCTGGTGGATCTGCGTTGCGCCGCCGATGGCCGCCGTGGTTTCAATAGGACCCGGCTGGCTTAAGGAAGCGCTGTCCGGCGCCGAGTTGTTGACCGCCGTTGCGTTGGCCAGCAACGGTCGGTTTTCGACCTTTGGGCCGGTTTGTAACGGATGCGACAGGAAATAATTGCGCAAGCCTTCATAGATGGCATGAGCAATCTTGTCCTGATACGCGCTGCTGCCCAGCAGCCGCTCCCCACTTGGATTACTGATAAAGCCCGTCTCGACTAACAGAGAAGGGATATCTGGCGATCGCAACACGCCCAGGCTGGCGTGCTCTGGTTTCGCCTTGTGCAACGCGCCAACTTTGCGCAGCTGCTGTAAGACTTTTACCGCCACGTCATAGCCGACACGTTGCGAATGTCCAAACTGTAAATCCAGCACTGCCTGGCTTAAATAAGGGTCAGAGGCGGTATTCGCCAGCATATCTCCTGCGCCGCCGAGCAGTTCGGACTGCTTCTCGTGCTGCTCCAGCCAGTTACCCATTTCGCTATTGGCGCGACGGTTGGAAAGCACCCATACCGAGGCACCGCTGGCACTGCGATTCGGCGCAGCATCGGCGTGGATTGAAACTAGCAGGTTAGCGCCTTTCTTACGCGCCACGTCTGAACGCCCCATCACCGAGATAAAATAGTCGCCGTCGCGCGTCAGCACCGGCTTGAACATCGGGTCGTGTGACATCTCGGCCTGCAGCTTGCGGGCTATCGCGATGGTGACATTTTTCTCTTTCAGCCCCCCTACGCCCTGCGCGCCGGGATCTTGACCACCGTGGCCTGCATCGATTGCCACAATGATTTGATTGTCCGATGTAGTCCCCGTGGTGCGCGGGGTCAGATTGGCAGCAGGTACTTTCCCGCTGGTCGCTACCGTCGTTTTATCGCCCTCAAATGGGTTAGCTGCCGGCACTGGCCTGCTGGCCGTTTGCACCCGTGAAACGGTTGGCGAAGTATTGCGCTGTGGCGTAGATGCACTCAGCGTAAAAGTCACAGTGTATTGACTGCCATCCTGTTGAACCTGCGCGTTGGTTCTGACTCTCTGGGTCAGCTCAAACACCAGTCGTTGCGTTTTTGCCTCCGCAGGCGTGCTTGCGCGCACCCGCTTGACCAGATTTTGTCCGCTGAAGTTCAGCGGTAAACCGCGCATCACGCCATTTTGTTTGATATCAATGACCACTCGCTCCGGGCTGTGCAGCGGGAAGAAAGAATAGTCAGGTTTGCCATCAAAATCGATCGTGACGGTGGATTGCGTACTCCCGTTGGAAACATTGATGTTTTTCATCCCTGCGCCAAAAGCAGGAACGGCGATCACCGCTACGGCGAGCAACACACCTGTCGCAACGCTTTTCCAAAATCTGTTAACGCATTGAATCATTACAGCATTATCCTTGCTCTTGTAGCATCTGCAGTAAGCGGTTACCTGCCTCTGAAACAGCCTTGATGGTCGCCAATCTGCCTTCCGACTGATAGGCAAGCGTCAGTTCCAGGTCGGGATCGGGTAAAACGCCCGCACCTTGCTGAGGCCATTCAACCAGGCAAATTGCGTCTTCGGTAAAATAGTCGCGAATGCCCATGAACTCCAGCTCCTCGGGGTCGGCGAGACGATACAGATCAAAATGATAGACCGCCATCGGATGAAGCTGATAAGGCTCGACCAGCGTATAGGTGGGACTTTTCACGTTGCCCTTGTGGCCGCGTGCTTGCAGGAACCCACGGCTAAAGGTGGTTTTTCCGGCACCCAGATCGCCAAACAGATGAATGACGGTCGCGCCAGTGCAGGCGGTAGCTAAATCAGCACCCAATTTCAGGGTGGCGGCTTCATCGGGCAAAGGTAAGTTAATTTGATTCATGGGTGATTTCTATTTTTAAGGTCAGGATTAACCGTCGGGGCTATCCAGTGTAACAAGTCCGTTGCCAGCATGCCGCGCGTGCCCTGGCGTTGAGCAATGATATCCGCAGCCACACCGTGAACGACTGTTCCTGCGCAAGCTGCATCATAAAAAGATAACTTCTGGGCGAGCAGACCGCCAATAATGCCTGAAAGGATATCACCCATTCCACCAGTGGCCATACCGGCGTTGCCGACATCGGCGAGAGCAATATGCCCTTCCTGCGAACCAATCAGCGTGCCCGCACCTTTCAATACCACCACACCCCCATAGCGTTGGACCAGGCGATGCAATGAAAGTAAGCGATCGCTTTCAATATCCTTCACTGAACAGTCTAAAAGTCGGGCTGCTTCACCGGGATGAGGCGTCAAGACGCGATTTTGCCGTTTCTCGGGGGCTTTTGCCAGCATGTTAAGCGCATCTGCATCCCAGAGAGCCGGTTTATCGCTGGCAGAAATCTGTTTAAAAGCGCTCTGGCCCCATTCGTTTTGGCCAAGCCCCGGCCCCATCACCACCGCGCTGGCCCATTCGAGGCCGTCTTTAATCGATTCCTTGGTGAGTTCCTGCACCATTAGCTCAGGACGGGCGGTCAGAAGCGGACCCATGTGATCTTTGTGAGTAAGTACTCGCACCATACCTGCGCCAGAGCGTAAGGCAGCTTCCGACGCCATGCGAATGGCCCCGGCAAATCCGGTATCGCCACCGACGAGCAGTAAATGCCCATGTTCCCCCTTGTGCGAGCAAGGGCGGCGCGGATGCAGCCACTCAGAAAGACGATCGACATCCAGCCGCTGCATCAGAGGGCGATGGCCGCTGAGCCAGCTTTGCAAGCCCAGCGCGTCGCAGTGTAACTCGCCTACATAGTCACGCGCCTGCCCGGTGAGCAAACCCGGCTTTAAGGCGATAAAGGTCACGGTAAGTGCAGCACGGACCACCTCACCCGCTGCGGTGCCAGTTTCAGCCGCCAGTCCTGAAGGGGTATCCAGCGCCACCGCGGGCGCAGAATGCTGATTGATGGCCTTGATATAACTGGCAATTGGCTCACGCGGCGCCGAAGATAAACCGGTGCCCAGTAGCGCATCAATAATCAGAGAACTGTTTTCGGGCCATGGCGCGGCAATATTGTTAATCTCACCACCGGCTGCGATCCAGCCATTACGGGCCTGTTCGGCCTCATCAGGAAGCCGTTTTTCACTGCTATCAGCTAATAAAGTGACGTTCAGCCCAGCCAGTTTAGCCAGACGCGCCACCTCGTAACCGTCACCGCCGTTATTGCCGTGACCGCAAAGTACAAGCCATTCAGTAGCATAGGGGAATTTTGATCGGGCCAGCCTGAACGCTGCCGCCGCTGCACGCTGCATCAGCGTAAATAGCGACAGGCCTGTATCCCGCGCAGCATCTGCCTCCGCCTGCCTTAACCAGTCCGCAGAATAGACAGAGTATGGTAAACTTGCCAGGTTCTGTTTTTCAATTTGGTTAGTCATGACGCACCTCCTCGATCTCAATCAATTAGCCCAACATATCAAGCAATGGGGCCAGTCGCTAGGCTTCCAGCAAGTTGGCATCTGCGATACCGACCTGTCTGTAGAAGAGCCTAAGCTGCAAGAGTGGCTTGATAAACAATATCATGGAGAGATGGACTGGATGGCGCGTCACGGTATGTTACGCGCTCGTCCGCATGAGCTGCTGCCCGGAACCTTGCGGGTGATCAGCGTGCGCATGAACTACCTGCCCGCCAAGGCCGCCTTTGCTAAAACGCTTAACAATCCGATGCTTGGTTATGTCAGTCGTTACGCGTTAGGTCGCGACTACCACAAAGTATTACGCCAGCGGCTGAAAAAGCTCGGCGATATGATTCAAGATTTTTGCAGTGAATCTCAGCCGGATACCGCGCTAAGCTTTCGCCCTTTCGTCGACTCTGCGCCTATCATGGAACGACCACTCGCTGAGAAAGCCGGTCTTGGATGGGTTGGTAAGCATTCACTTATTCTTAATCGCGAGTCAGGCTCCTGGTTCTTTCTAGGCGAATTGCTGATCGATCTCCCCCTGCCGGTCGACAAACCTCAGGAAGAACAGTGTGGCCGCTGCGTGGCCTGCATCACGACCTGCCCGACTGGCGCGATTGTTGCGCCCTACCAGGTCGATGC
>CAWUIY010000121.1:0-12623 GCA_963922555.1 uncultured Serratia sp.
ATTTCCAGGCTACACGGCCCTGTTAGTCATCGCACAACTCATTCCCACGATGGTGGGGCTAATGATCCTCTTTAAAACACGAATAACAACACGCCAATATTCTCGAAGGAGGTGGTGGTTTTGCGTACTGGGGGTTAGTGCGTTGCCATTAATGATGATTTTGGCCATTCCGGGGCTTTCGTTGTTATTACTTTTCCCCGTTTTCGATCCCAGAGTATTAACCGCCTGGGGATGTCTTAGCCTGTTCTGTTTGTATGTGAATTTATTAGCTTTCCCACAGTTCAAGCTATGGATCAGTGGGTTATATTGCATTCCGCTTTTTTACTCGTTGGTACTAATGATTTCGTGTTTCAACGCTGTGGTCAATGGGCAGCGTTATACCTCTGACGTCATTCAAAATATCAAGGCCGATATTTCTCATCTTCCTCAGGGTCAGCGCCAGCAAATAACCTTTATTGGAGAGTTGCCCGTGGCGCCGGACTCGAAAAATAATATTCACAATTTTCCCCTGATAGGTCTTATTTACCCTTCGATGCTTACGGAATCGTCTTCCTGGCAATATAAGGCCGTTCTTCAGCGAGAAAATATCCATCAGCTCTACATCAACGCGACGCAAGAGATGAAAGACTTTAAACCGGAACACTATATTACTCAGGACTGTGATTACCGGTTATTTATCTATGGAAAAACGGCTGTTTTTGATTTTACTGATCAAAAGTGTGCACCTGCCGAGCCTGGATAGCCGATTTAGAACCCGTCAGGCGATTGTACCTATCGCCTGACTGTGAATCACTGCTCCTTTCCCGTTGCCGAATAAGCAGCGATAAACTCGCCAGCGATAGCCACCGCAATTTCTGCCGGGAGTTTACCTTTGACGTCCGGCAGGCCTACCGGGCAGCGCATCCGTGACAAACTTTCTTGGCTAATTCCCTTGCCAGCAAGCCGATAGTCAAAGCGTTTGCGTTTGGTCTCGGAGCCAATCAGGCCAAAATAGCTGAAATCATTGCGTTTAAGGATTTTTTCGCTCAGCGCCAGATCCAGCTGATGGTCGTGAGTCAGCACGATAAAATAACTGTTGGCAGGCATTTGCTGCACCGTCTCTTCTGGATCTTCATCGACCAGGCAGTTGATTTCCTGGCTAACGGTGGCTGGAAACTCACTGGCACGCGAATCTACCCAGCTAATGCGGCACGGCAAGGTTGACAAAATAGCCACCAGAGCGCGCCCGACGTGCCCCGCGCCGTAAACCACCACGTGAGGCTGCTGCTGGCAAAGCGGCTCCAGCAATACCGTCGCCACGCCACCGCAGCACTGCCCCAGTCTGGCGCCGAGATTAAAACGCTCAAGACGACTTTCCTGCGCGCCTTGCTGGATCATTTCCCGTGCGATCGCAATGGCCTGAAACTCCAGATTGCCGCCGCCGAGAGTAAAATACTGGTTGTTGGCAGTAACCAGCATTTTGCAGCCGCTGTTACGCGGCGTAGAACCCTGATGCTCGACCAGCGTCATCATTACGCAGGACTCTTTACGCTGTTGCAGTTGGCTAAGCTGAGTTATCCAATCATCGGTACGCATAAGGCCTCCAGAATCAGCGATTGGCGGTTGAAGCTGTGGTTTGAACGGCAGACACCTGCGCCTCTTGCGTGACAACGTCACTGGAGGGTGCCATCTGATCTGAGAGTGCCATCTGATCTTGTAGCAGAGTTACGCCGCGCAGCACACGTTCCGGGGTCGCTGGCGCATCAAGCTGCGGGTGAAGGCGATATTCTGCCACGCTGGCAATAGCGTCTTTCAGCGCGCACCAGACTGAAATCCCCAGCATGAACGGTGGTTCGCCCACGGCTTTGGAATGGAAAACGGTATCCTCGGGATTTTTGCGATTTTCCACCAGTTTAACTCGCAAATCCTGTGGCACGTCGGCAATAGCCGGGATTTTATAGCTGGCCGGGCCGCTGGTCTCAAGCCGCCCTTTGCCGCTCCATACCAATTCTTCACAGGTAAGCCAGCCCATACCCTGCACAAATCCGCCCTCGACCTGCCCAATATCAATGGCCGGATTCAACGAATCACCCACGTCATGCAGAATATCGGCACGCAACAGCTTGTATTCACCGGTTAGGGTATCGATCAATACTTCCGAACAGGCCGCGCCATAAGAGAAGTAATAGAACGGATGCCCGGCCGCCTTGCTGCGATCGTAGAAAATCTTCGGCGTTTTATAAAAGCCTGTGCTCGACAGCGAAACCTGATTCAGCCAGGCTTCCTGTACCACCTGCTGGAAAGTGAAATACTGCTCTTTAACCCTGACCTGGCCATTACTGAAGGCGATTTCCTGCTCTTGCGCCTGATAGTTGCGCATCAGCATTTCAGTCAGGCGGCCTTTAATAATTTCCGCTGCATTTTGCGCGGCCTTACCGTTTAAATCTGCCCCGGAAGAAGCCGCTGTCGGGGAAGTATTCGGCACTTTACCGGTATCGGTGGCGGTGATTTGAATCTGCGACAGCGGAACCTGAAAGACTTCGGCCACCACCTGCGCGACTTTAGTGTTAAGGCCCTGACCCATTTCAGTGCCGCCGTGATTGAGCTGAATACTGCCGTCGGTATACACCAGCACCAGCGCTCCGGCCTGATTGAGGAAGCTGGCAGTAAACGAGATGCCAAATTTCACCGGCGTGAGTGCCAGCCCTTTCTTCAGATACGGGCTGCGGGCGTTAAATTCTCGAATCGCTTCACGGCGGGCGGCATAGTCGGCGCTTTGTTCGAGATCGGCGGTCATCTCCTGCAACAGATTTTGCTCGACGGTCTGATAATAATGAGTGACGTTACGATCGTGAGTGCCGTAATAGTTCAGTTTGCGCACCGTCAGCGGGTCAAGACCTCGTTCACGGGCAATGTGATCGACAATATGCTCGATTGCCACCATGCCTTGCGGTCCGCCAAAACCTCGATAGGCGGTGTTCGAGGCAATATTGGTTTTGCAGCGATAGCCGGTGATGGTCGCGTCGCCGAGATAATAGGCGTTGTCGGCGTGAAACATGGCACGGTCAATAATGGAGCCAGATAAATCCAGCGAATAACCGCAGTTGCCCGCCAAATTAATCTCGATGCCCTGAATTAAACCCGCATCGTCGTAGCCGACATCATAAGAGACATAAAACGGATGCCGCTTGCCGGTGATCATCATGTCATCCTGCCGTGACAGGCGCATTTTAACCGGTCGCCCAGTGAGATGCGCCGCCAGCGCCGCCAGACAAGCCGTTCCTGCTGCCTGCGTCTCTTTGCCGCCAAAACCGCCGCCCATGCGACGCATATCTACCACCACTTTATGCATCGGCAACCCTAATACCGAGGCAACCAGTTTTTGCACTTCGGTCGGGTGTTGCGTCGAGCTATAGACCAGCATCGCGCCGTCTTCACCGGGCATGACAGTGGCAATTTGCGTCTCGAGATAAAAGTGTTCCTGACCGCCGATTTCCAGTTCGCCCTGCAATCGATGCGCGGCCTTTAACAGTGCTGCGGCAGAATCTCCGCGTTTGTGCACGTGCGGTTCTTCAACCCAATGCTGCTCGGCCAGAGCCTGTTTAACACTTAATACGGCTTCGAGTTCTCGATATTCAATAATTGCCGCCGCCGCCGCTTGACGTGCCGCTTCCTGTGAGGTGGCCGCCACGGCCAGCAGGATCTGCCCGTAATATTCAATCCGGTCTTTAGCCAGTAAAGGGTCACCCTCGGTCAAAGGCGCAATATCCAGCTCGCCGGGCACATCGGCGGCAGTAATGACTTTAACCACGCCGGGAATCGCGTAACAAGGTTCGATGTCAATACGCAAAATTTCGGCATGCGCAACGTCACTCAGACGTGGAACGAGGTGCAGCTGGTTGGGGAATTCCAGCCGGTCGTCAATGTAAATTGCCTCACCGCTGACGTGTTTGTCGGCGCTTTCGTGTTTCATGCTCTTGCCGGTGCCGCTGGCCAGACCGGCGCGGAACAGCTCGGCCAGGGTTTCCTGAGTCGGGATAGGTGATGATTTAGACATATTGCGTCACCCGCATCAAAGTTTCAGAAGAGGTCGTTTCAATCAGGCAGCGGCGCAGCAGGTTTTTTGCCACCTGCATGCGGTACTCCTGACTGGCGCGAAAATCGCTGATCGGCTGATAATCGATGGCTAATGCCTGACAGGCCCGCTCAACGGTAGTGCTTTGCCAAACCTGGCCAACCAGTTGCTGCTCACAGTGTGAGGCGCGTTTGGCAATCGCCGCCATGCCGCCATAGGCAATCGAGGCGTGAATCACGATGCCCTCCCGCACTTCAATGTGGAACGCGCCGCACACTGCCGAAATGTCATCGTCAAGGCGTTTGGAAACTTTGTAGACTTTGAGTGTTCTGCTCGAATCGGCCGCCACGCGAGGGATAATAATCTGCTCGATGAACTCACCGGCCTGCAAGGCAGTTTGCTTATAGCCCAGATAAAATTGTTCCAGCGGCAATGTTCGCTGCTCTTTTCCACGGCGCAAAACCAGAGAAGCACCCAGCGCCAACAGCACTGGCCCGCCGTCGCCAATCGGTGAGGCGTTAGCGATATTTCCGCCAAAAGTGCCCTGATTACGAATTTGCTGTGAGGCAAAACGCTCAAGCAGCGCGCCAAAATCCGAGAATTCGTGCTCCAATAGCGGCAAACAGCTGCTCAGCGTCGCTGCTGCTCCAATCAGCAGGCTGTCCGGGGTCACGCTGATCGCCTGAAGTTCGGGGATGTGGCTTAGGGCGATAAGCTGAGTTAAACGCTGATGTCGCTGTGTCACTTCCAACGCCAAATCGGTGCCACCGGCAACCAGTCTAGCCTGTGGATTCGCCAGATAAGCCGCCGCCAGCTCATCAATTGATGACGGCAGCAGGCTGACATCATCCTGCGGACGAGTAACCTGACCAGCAATCGGCGCAATCGCCCTGAGACGTTGTAGGGTCACTTTTTCGCCGCGATCGAACTGATCTTCAGTCTGCAATTCACAAGCGGAATGTGCCGCATCGACAATCGGACGATAGCCGGTGCAGCGGCAAAGGTTACCCGACAGCGCCTGCAATATTTCCTCCCTGTTGGCGCCACGATCGGCCAGAGCCGCAGACTGCGATTTCTGATGGGTATTTTTCTGCAAGGCAAACATCGACATCACAAAGCCGGGAGTACAAAAACCGCATTGGGAGGCGTGATGGTCTACCATCGCCTGCTGCACGCTGTGTAATTGCCCCTGATGCTTGAGGTCTTCAACGGTAATAAGCTGTTTGCCCTGCAAGGCCGACATAAATGTCAGGCAGGCGTTGATCGGCGTGTAACGCAGCGTCTCACCCTGCGGTTCAGCAATTACCACCGTACAGGCGCCACAATCACCTGAGGCGCAGCCTTCTTTGGTTCCACAACGTCCCGCATCGCGGCGCAGATACTGTAAAACCGTGGTGTCCGGCGGCAGGGTTGTCTCCTGCTGCAAGCGGTCATTCAATAAAAACTGGATCATGCTGGTACCCTGCTCTGATTATCGCTGCCAACAAACCAATCGATTTGTACAACTGGTCAAATTTATAAATAAAACGAAGCAATATTGATGCCAACAATATCGCTAAGGGTATCTATTACTTGAACGTATTCACGGGGCTGATAGGTAATAGGGATGTTTTAATAATAGACCGGTATCGATGACAATTGGGCAACCCACGTCACCCAAAATTTATGCCGTGCAAAGGGGAATGAACTACAGCAGCAGGTTGGTAATAATCAAATCGCACAGCCGCGTAAAATCAGCGTGGTAACCTCTTCAATAATGTGTTCACGGTTTTGCTGACTGTTGCTGATATCGCGGTACATATGATTTACCTGTACGGCGAAATCGGCGTAGTACTGAGTGACCGCCCAGATATTCATGATAAACAGACGCGCGTCCAACGGTCGAATAAGTTTGTCTGCAATCCACTGATTTATCAGCTGTTCTTTGCGAATGATTTTATCAATTGCCCCAGGCCAATACTTGGATAAATAATGCCCACCGCTCAACACTTCACTGGTAAAAATGCGTGATAGCTCAGGTTGTTCAAAAGAAAAATTAAGCTTATTTCTGATATAACGGCTCAGTACTGCCTCCGGTTCTTTCAGGCTGTCGTCAAACTGAATAATTTCAGCCCAGACACTAAGCACCTTCTGCAGCAGCTCTTCATAGAGCTCTTCTTTACCGGCGATATAATAATGCAGCTGGGTCTTTTTCATCCCTGCCCGCTGCGCAATCGCTTGCGTCGTCGCGCCTTGTAAACCTTTTTCACTGAATTCGGCGATCGCCGCGGCATGGATACTTTCCATGGTGCGTTCACGAGCGAGGCGAACGCGACTGTTGCTGGTTTCACTGTTCATTATTGGTGCATTCTTCCCGTTTTATTGCCCCGTTGTGGCGCGTAACGGCGGCTAAGCCAGAGGTTAAAGAGTAATCAAATATTCACAAGAGGTGCCATTATTGACACCCCCTGATATTTATACAGTAGTATTAGTTTTTGCGTTGATAGACGGTTTTTCCATCCACTAAAGTACGATAAATATTCCGATCGTCACCCAGCGTCATCAGCACAAACAGCTTTTCTGCCAGCGTTTTACTGTTGCTGCTGCGCAACTGCTGAAGCGCGGTGGCTCCTGGGTCGAGCACCACCAGATCGGCCTCTTTTCCAGCGTCGAAATTACCAATTTTATCGTCAAGATGCAGCGCGCGCGCGCCACCCAGCGTGGCGTGATAAAAGGCTTCAAAGGCTGAAAGTCGATAACGTTGCAGCTGCCCGACCTTATAAGCTTCACCCAGCGTTTGCAGCATGTTAAAGGTGGTACCAGCCCCGACATCCGTGCCCATTCCAAGCCGCACTTTCTTCTCCCACGATGCCTTGAGGTTAAATAAGCCGCTGCCCAAAAACAGATTAGAGGTCGGGCAGAAGGCAATACTGGAATCGGTGTCGCGCAGGCAGTCCCATTCTTCCTCTTCCAGATGCAAACAGTGCGCGAACACGCAGCGTGAGCCGGTCAAACCGTGGTGATGGTAAACATCCAGATAGCGCTCATGTGCCGGATACAGAGACTTAACCCACGAAATTTCATCAAGATTTTCGCTAAGGTGCGTTTGCAGATAGATATCTGGATAATCATCTTTAATCAGTTTGACCTTATCGAGCAGCTCGGCGGATGAGGTCGGCACAAAGCGCGGCGTCAGCGCGTAACTGAGTCGTTTATGGTTATGCCAGCGTTCAATCAGCGTACGCGTTTCGCGCTCACTGTCCTCGGGTGTTTCGAGCAAGGCTTCTGGAGCATGTTTGTCCATCATCACCTTACCGGCGATCAGCCGCATGTTAAGTGCCGCCGCCACGGTAAACAGCGCATCCACCGATTGTGGATGAACGGTGCCAAAAACTAGTGCTGTTGTCGTGCCGTTATTGAGTAATTGTTCGATAAAGAATTGAGACATTTTCTTAGCGTATTCAATGTCATGATACTGCGCTTCGGTTGGGAAAGTATAATTGTTCAGCCACTCGAGCAGCTGTTCACCGTAGGCACCGATCATCTCGGTTTGCGGGTAGTGAATATGGGTGTCGATAAAGCCGGGGACGATCAGCTTGTCGCGATAATCGTCCAGCGGCACCGGATAGGGAGTATCAAGCAGGCGCTGCTCACCCTCTGCGCGGCTGCCGAGCCAGGCAATTTCCCCCTCGCTCAAAAACATCATGCCGTCTTCAATATAGCGAGCCAGGGATTCGATCTCATTGGGAGCATCGGCAATGCCGCTGATGTCAAAAAAGTTGCCGCGAATGGCGCGGGTTATACTCTGGGTCATAAAGTTACCTGTCTAATCGCAATACTCGGCGTCTAAGTCGCCGAGATTAATATTAAGGGGATTTATAATCTTTAGAGTATAAGCAAGGCTTGTGCCATTAGTTTGACCAATCGGTCAAACCGGAAGGTTTTCTTATCGGTGCTATTTCAGCAGCACTTCGTACTGTGGATTGAATTCGTCAAAAATTGGCAGCGCGGCGGCCCCTAAAGCGGCAGTGTCAGCTCCGGTCATACCCAATCGCAGGCGCGTATTATCGGGATAGCGACTGCGCACCGAGCTGTACAGCGGTTTTAGTTTCTTCATCAGTCTTTCGACCAGCGGCTGAGGCATCATGCCGCCGATGATTACGCATTGGGCATCGAATATGCATTCGATAATGTTGATTGCCTGACAGGCGGGTTCGACTGCGGTCTCAAGCCATTGGTCGAACAGCGTGGGGTCAACTGCCAACAGGTCTTCCGGCATAGCGGAAACCGGGTCTAATCCACATCCCTCGTATGCGGCCTGTAATGAAAGATAGCGTTCCAGACAACCACTATTGCCGCAATAGCAGGCTCTACCGCCGGGTTGCACCACCATGTGACCGACCTCGCCCGCGTTGTGTGCATGGCCGGTGTAAATCCGCCCGTCGGTAAAAATACCCGCGCCTAATCCGGTGCCGATATACAGGTAAACAAAAGAGTTGAGTTGTTTGGCAACGCCGTGAAAACGCTCGCCAATCGCCGCCACCGTGGCGTCATTTTCCAGCGTCACCGGCCAGCCGGTCATCGCGCTCAGACGGCTTTCAACATCGATATTGTCCCAGCCGTGCAGCGTGGTTGGCCCCTCGGATGAAATACCCTCTACCCCAAACGGGCCAGGCATCACAATGCCGATCCCCAGCATCTTACGCCAGTCGATATTATTTCCACCGCCCAGGTTGTGGCGCATTTCTTGCAGGATTTCTGCGATGCATTGCAGGGTCGGTTCAGGCTGCGGTTTTTGCACGTTAACCAGCTTGCGAAAACGCACCTTGCCCGTCAAATCGACCAACACCACTAAAAGTGACTGGTGATCGAGATGAATGCCAATGGAATAAGCGCTATCGGGGTTAAGCGTTAAAGGCGTAGCGGGCTGACCTCTTCCGCCTGCGCGGCGCGGCAGATGGGATGACAAAATTCCGGCCTGTTCAAGCTCGCTGGCAATATTCGAGACGGTTTGCGGAGTTAGCGAGGTTAAACGGGCCAGTTCCGCGCGCGTAAGTTCGCCGTTAAGGCGAATAGCTTCAATTACCACTCGACGATTGTGCGCACGCGCATGTTCGAGATTCGTTCCAGAAGTCGTCATAACTGCCCATGCACCAGGGAAAAGCGTTAACGCAGTATGCTGCCGTCGATTAAAGCAATCAAATTGATTTTATTAATGGCGCTCGTATCACAACACCTGAAGTTAAAAGCATGTTAACTATCTTGGCTCTACTTAATGGAGCCAAAATGTGTAAAGCAGGCGGCGCAAGGATGCCCGAGGTCATCGTATTTTAGCGGCAATTAAAGCAATCAAATTGATTTAATCACTTAATCACCACCGAGCCTTTACCGGAGAAAGATGATGAGCAAAAGATTACGTCCCGCCACTACCCTATGTGTGCTGTCTGCCCTTGCCTTTGGCTACTCGGCCAATGCGCTGGCTGAAACCACGCTGAGCGCCCTTTTTATGACTCAGGCGGCCTACAGTGAAAGCGATATACGCGCGATGACCGCCGACTTCACCAAGGCGCACCCGGACATCAAAGTGAATCTCGAGTTTGTGCCCTACGAGGCGCTGCATGACAAAATTGTGGCGGCGCGCGGTGCTGGTGACAAAGGTTATGACGTGGTGCTGTTCGACGCCATCTGGCCTGCCGAGTTTACTAAGTTTGGCCTGTTGCAGGACGTGACGTCGCGTATCAGCAGCGATGAGGCCAGTAAAATCTTCAACGGCGCTATTTCCACCGTAACCTATAAAGACAAGCGCTGGGGCATGCCGTGGATCCTCGATACCAAATATCTCTATTACAACAAAGCGATGCTGGCCAAGGCCGGGATTACGGCTCCCCCAACCACCTGGCAGGAGCTTGAGCAGCAGGCTGAAATCCTGAAACAAAAGAATGTGGTTAAATATCCACTGGTGTGGAGTTGGTCGCAGTCCGAGGCGCTGATTTGTGACTACACCACGCTGGTTTCAGCATTCAAGGGCGATTTCTATCAGGGCGGCAAGCTGAATTTCACCAATCCGGGCGCGATGAAAGCTATCGATTATATGAAAGATACGCTGGATAAAGGCCTGACTAACCCTAATTCCCGTGAATATCTTGAAGAGGATGTGCGTAAGTCATTCTCCAACGGCGATGCCGCCTTTGCGCTGAACTGGACCTACATGTACAACATGGCCAACGATCCTAAGCAGAGTAAAGTTGCGGGTGACGTCGGGGTAGTGCCTGCGCCAGGCGATGCTGCGGGTCAGGCATCGGGCGTTAACGGCTCGATGGGGCTTGGAATTGCCAAAGCCAGCGCTCATCCCGATCAGGCCTGGGAATATATCACCTATATGACCTCGCAGCCGGTACAGGACAAGTATGCCAGGTTGAGCCTGCCAATCTGGAAGTCTTCCTATGACGATCCGGCAGTACAGAAAGGTCAGGAAGCGTTGATCGCAGCGGCGAAAACCTCGTTAAACGTGATGCTGTCACGTCCTGTCACCCCTTCTTATTCTCAGCTTTCAACAATTTTACAACAAAACGTGCAGAGCGTATTGCAGGGCAAAGCCTCGGCAAACGATGCGATGGCCGCTGCGACGCAAAGTGCTGATCGTTTACGTTAAGGAATGACTATGCTCAGTTTGCCACAACGTGAGCGTCGTCAGGCATGGGTGCTGCTTGCACCCATGCTGGTGATGATGTTTTTGCTGACTGCCTGGCCTCTGGTTCGCACCCTCTGGCTGAGCTTTACCGATGCCGGTTTGATTGGTGATGGCACGTCTCCCGCCTGGGTGGGAACGGACAATTTTCTCTATGCCCTGACCGATCCGGACTTTCGCGCCGCGCTGTGGCGCACGCTGTACTTCACCTTTGTCTCCGTGTTTTTCGAAGGCGTGATTGGCGTACTGGTTGCGCTGCTGCTAAATCAGCCCTTCTGGGGGCGCACCGTGCTGCGGGTTTTGGTGATCCTCCCTTGGGCGTTGCCCACTATTGTCAATGCCACTATGTGGCGTCTGAATTTTAATCCTGACTATGGCAGCATCAACGCCCTGCTGACCCAGCTCGGCCTTATCGATCACTATCGCAGCTGGCTTGGCTCACCTGATGCGGCGATTAACGCGGTAATGTTCGCCGATATCTGGAAAAACTATCCACTGGTCACTCTGCTCACTCTTGCCGCGCTGCAAACGATTCCAGAGGATTTATTTGAAGCAGCGCGACTCGATGGCGCCTCGGCATGGCGGCGTTTTCGTGCCATCACCTTTCCGGCGATTGCGGCCCCGCTGGCGGTCGCACTTATCCTGCGCACCATCGATGCCTTCAAAGTGTTTGATATTATTTATGTTATGACCCGTGGCGGCCCGCTGGACAGTACCAAAACGGTGAGTTTTTTCGTCTATCAGGAGTCATTCAGCTATTTGCGTGCCGGGAGTGGTGCCGCCTACGCAGTTTTAATGACGATCATCTGCGCACTGCTGATCGGCATTTATATGCTGCTGTTGCTGCGTCAGCGTAAACAAGGAGCAAGCGAATGAAAAAACCGCTGCGTCTCGTGCTGCGTTATTTCGCCGCGCTGCTGGTTGCGGTATCCATTCTGGCTCCAATGCTGTGGCTTTTTCTGATGAGCGTCAGTTCAGCCAGCGATCTGGCGCGTATTCCATTGCGCTGGCTGCCGCTGCATTGGGATTTTAGTCGCTACGCCAGCCTGTTGACCTTACAGGCCGGTCAACCGGGTGCATTATTTTTACACGCGCTGGGCAACAGCCTGCTGGTAGCCTGTGGCGCAACGATTATCTCATTGTTGCTGGCGATCCCGGCGGCCTATAGCTTTTCACGTTATCCCGGTCGCGAAGGCTGGCTTTACGGCAGTCTGGCGATTTATATGGTACCGCCGGTGGCTTTCGTACTGCCGCTGTACTTTATCCTCGAGCAGGTCAGCCTGCTGAACACTCATCTTGGCCTGATCCTGGTTTATTGCTCAATGATCCTGCCGTTTTTAACCTGGATGCTTAAAAACCAGTTTGATGCTTTGCCGTTGGACATCGAACAAGCTGCACGCCTCGATGGGTTACGCTATTGGCAAGTGCTGCTTCGCATTACTCTGCCGCTCGCCAAACCGGCGCTAGGGGCTTCGGCGATGTTTGGCTGGCTGCTGGCATGGGACGAATTCTTTTATGCGTTGTTATTTACCAACAATATTGATGCGCAGACCCTGCCGGTGACTATCGCCGGATTCACCGCCGGTCGCGCTACCGATGACGGGCTGATTGCCGCTGTGGGTGTTTTGGCCGCGGTCCCTCCTCTGTTTATTGCCCTGTGGTTGCAGAAAACACTGGTGAGCGGCCTAACCAGCGGTGGGAGCAAAGGTTAAGATGATCCCTACAGGAACCAAAAAATTGATGCAAAAACCTGAAACACAGGCCCGACTTTACGTCGTGGGCAACCTGAATGTGGATTTAATTATGAGCACGCTTGACCAGTGGCCGCAAAGAGGCACCGAGGCCATGCTCGAAAGCAGTGCTTTGCGACCGGGTGGCTCCGCCGGCAACTGTGCGCTGGCG
>CAWUIY010000122.1:0-12584 GCA_963922555.1 uncultured Serratia sp.
GTTCGCCGGTGCGCAGCAGGTTACGCGTCTCTTCTTTCAGCAAGACGTTAAAGGCGTGGAACTCCTGACCTAGCGTCATCGGTACTGCGTCCTGCAACTGGGTTCGGCCCATTTTCAGGATCTTTTCGAACTCGACGGCCTTGCGCTCAAAGCCATCACCCAACTGCGCGATAGCGTCGATCAGCTTAAGCAGGGAGGTATAAACCGCCAGACGGAAGCCCGTTGGGTAGGCGTCGTTGGTGGACTGGCATTTGTTCAGATGATCGTTGGGATTAAGAAACTGGTAATCGCCTTTTTGGTGGCCCATCAGCTCAAGGCCGATATTCGCCAACACCTCATTGGTGTTCATGTTTACAGAAGTGCCCGCGCCGCCCTGGAAAACATCGATCGGGAACTGATCCATGCATTTCCCTTTGTCTAACACTTCATCACAAGCCTGAATGATGATGTCAGCTATTTTGCGTGGGATAGTTTGCAGCTCTTTATTGGCTAAGGCGGCCGCTTTTTTGACCATCACCATGCCCCGGACAAACTCGGGAACATCGCTGATTTTAGTGTTACTGATATAAAAGTTTTCAACAGCGCGCAGGGTATGGATACCCCAGTAAGCATCGGCAGGGACTTCACGTGTACCCAGCAGATCTTCCTCGATACGTATCGTATTTGACATGAGAACCTTCTTTTTGGTGCTGAACAGTTACAGGCTGATTAGAGTTATGTTACAGACGCTGGACTAAATAAAATATTACACCACTCGGCGCCGCTACGGGTGCGATCATATGCTGCTTAGCGCGAAATGCACATCTTAAGTACCTTGCATCCATGCCTAAAGACCAATGCTTTATGATTTTGTGAAATTTCTCACAATAAATCACCCTTACCAATTTAAATCTCGCCAACAGCTTGAAATAGCCACTTCACGATACCATCTCAATAAAGTTAGTCCTCATAGGATAACCCTATGAGGCCCCATTACAGAGTTCTGAATCGATGTCTTAGAAGATATTTTCGGGATTCCTTATTACAAGGAGAGCGCTGTGCGCTGGTTACCCCTTTTGGTGTTATTTCTATTGGCTTACATAGAAATCACCTTGTTTATCAAAGTTGCTGCCGCGATAGGCGTGGCAATGACTCTGCTGCTGGTGGTGTTTACCTCCTGCGTCGGCGTGTCGCTGGTGCGTAACCAGGGCATGAAAACTTTCTTCCAGATGCAGCAAAAGATGGCACAGGGTGAAAGCCCAGCAGCCGAGATGGTGAAAAGCGTTTCTCTGGTATTGGCCGGTTTTCTGCTGGTCATCCCTGGCTTCTTTACCGATATTCTTGGCCTGTTGCTGTTACTGCCGCCGGTACAAAAACTGCTGACGCTGAGGCTGCTGCCGATTCTGCGCGTCTATCGTCCGGGCGGGGCTGGCCCGACGTCAGGCCATACCTTTGAAGGCGAATTTCAGCGTAAGGACGAAAGCCCCGAGCGTCTTGTTCGCCCATATGATGAAGATCGACACGATCCCAAGGATCACTAAGACGGCAGATCAGGAAAAACAAAAATTTTTCTTTTCTGCCCTTGAAGGGGCGCGGAATGCCCCCATTAATCAAACCACGAGGTCAGGATAGGCTTTCTACCTGGCGTTCAACCCTAAATAATTAGATCTGGACCTGCTCACAGGAGAGTTATCAATGAAAATTCGTCCATTGCATGACCGCGTTATCGTCAAGCGTAAAGAAGTTGAATCCAAATCTGCTGGCGGCATCGTTCTGACTGGCTCTGCAGCGGGTAAATCAACCCGTGGCGAGATCCTGGCCGTCGGTCATGGTCGCATTCTGGAAAATGGTGAAGTGAAAGCGCTTGACGTTAAAGTTGGCGATATCGTCATCTTCAACGACGGTTACGGCGTTAAAGCTGAGAAGATCGACAATGAAGAAGTGTTGATCATGTCTGAGAGCGACATTCTGGCTATCGTTGAAGCCTAATCGTCTCGTATCACTTTTTTCTGAACTGAACGAATTTAAGGGAAATTATAATGTCAGCTAAAGATGTAAAATTCGGTAATGACGCCCGCGTAAAAATGCTGAACGGCGTAAACATTCTTGCTAACGCAGTTAAAGTTACCTTAGGTCCTAAAGGCCGTAACGTAGTTTTGGACAAATCTTTTGGTGCGCCAACTATCACTAAAGACGGCGTATCTGTAGCACGTGAAATCGAACTGGAAGACAAGTTCGAAAACATGGGTGCTCAGATGGTGAAAGAAGTTGCGTCCAAAGCTAACGATGCTGCGGGTGACGGTACTACCACTGCAACCGTTCTGGCTCAGGCTATCATCACCGAAGGTCTGAAAGCTGTGGCTGCCGGTATGAACCCAATGGACGTTAAGCGTGGTATCGACAAAGCGGTTATCGCTGCTGTTGAAGAACTGAAATCGCTGTCTGTTCCTTGCTCAGATTCTAAAGCTATCGCTCAGGTTGGTACTATTTCTGCCAACTCCGACGAAACTGTGGGCAAACTGATTGCTCAGGCGATGGAAAAAGTAGGTAAAGAAGGCGTTATCACCGTTGAAGAAGGCACTGGCCTGATCGACGAGCTGGACGTTGTTGAAGGTATGCAGTTCGACCGCGGTTACCTGTCTCCTTACTTCATCAACAAGCCAGAAACCGGTTCTATCGAACTTGAAAGCCCGTTCATCCTGCTTGCTGACAAAAAAATCGGCAACATCCGTGAGCTGCTGCCAGTGCTGGAAGCCGTTGCTAAAGCGGGCAAACCACTGCTGATCATCGCAGAGGACGTTGAAGGCGAAGCTCTGGCAACGCTGGTTGTTAACACCATGCGTGGCATCGTTAAAGTTGCTGCGGTTAAAGCACCAGGCTTCGGCGACCGTCGTAAAGCTATGCTGCAAGACATCGCAACGCTGACCGCGGGTACCGTTATCTCTGAAGAGATTGGCCTGGAACTGGAAAAAGCCACCCTGGAAGACATGGGTCAGGCTAAGCGCGTTGTTATCAACAAAGATACCACCATCATCATCGATGGTATCGGCGACGAAGCGACTATCCAGAGCCGTGTAACTCAGATCCGTCAGCAGATCGAAGAAGCAACCTCAGATTACGATAAAGAAAAACTGCAAGAGCGTGTGGCTAAACTGGCAGGCGGCGTAGCTGTTCTGAAAGTTGGCGCAGCGACTGAAGTTGAAATGAAAGAGAAGAAAGCCCGCGTTGAAGATGCCCTGCACGCTACCCGTGCTGCGGTTGAAGAAGGCGTGGTTGCTGGTGGTGGTGTTGCGCTGATCCGCGTTGCTCACAAACTGGCTGGCCTGAAAGGCGACAACGAAGACCAGACCGTGGGTATCAAAGTTGCACTGCGTGCAATGGAAGCTCCACTGCGTCAGATCGTTATCAACGCCGGTGAAGAAGCTTCTGTCATCGCTAACAACGTGAAAGCAGGCGAAGGCAGCTACGGCTACAACGCTTACAGCGAAGAATACGGCGACATGATCGCGATGGGTATCCTGGATCCAACTAAAGTTACTCGTTCTGCTCTGCAGTACGCGTCTTCTGTAGCTGGCCTGATGATCACCACCGAGTGCATGATCACCGACCTGCCTAAAGACGACAAAGTCGACATGGGCGGCGCTGGCGGTATGGGTGGAATGGGCGGCATGGGCGGCATGATGTAATCATCCCCCCGGCAGCTTATCTGCTGAATTCAGGCGTCGCTTAGGTGGCGTCAGAATTAAAAAAACCCGGCCTTAACAGGTCGGGTTTTTTTATTTGTACCTTTATTTTGTGGTGTTAAGTAAGATAAGTCTCATCGTCGAGATCAAATAACGTGTAAACTATTCGCACGCTCTGCCACGAGTACGTGTCAGATAATGCGTTGAATTCTGGGTAAACTCGGCAACGGATGCCTTAGATTGCGAAATGTTATCTGATAGGCGTTAGGTACTTCTCAAAAATAATGGGGAAAGAGATGCGGATTAAAATGTTGCTTGGCCTTTCGGCAGTGATGCTGCTGGCGGGTTGTAGCACAGCAAATCAATTAAGCTCTGCCGGTCAGCAGGTGAAATTCACCGACAGTAAACCGAGCAGCCAGTGTCAGCTTCTGGGAACCGTAACCGGCGCTCAAAGTAACTGGTTGTCAGGCACCTCGGGTGACGGCAGCTCCATGCGCGGCGCGGCAAATGACCTGCGCAACAAGGCAGCCGAAATGGGCGGCAATACCATTTATGGTGCCAACAGCCCAACGCAGAATATTTTCTCCAGCTTTGCCCCGTTGGACAGCAAAATGGTCGGTCAGGTTTACAAATGCCCGTAAGCGGTCAAAACCGATAGACTCAGCCAATATAAAAGGGATGCCATCGGGCATCCCTTTTGCTTTGCTAATGTCGCAATCCGAAATCAGGACTGCGTCAGGCGCAGGTCTAGCGGAGTCTTACTTGGCTCACCGCCAATTTCCCGCGTCAGAGTCGGCACCAGATATCCTGAAACCCGGCTCAGCAGGTCTTTCATCAGCCTCCGTGCCTCTTCATCATCGACCATAAAATGTGCCGCGCCCTGGACCCGGTCCAGCACGTGAATGTAGTAGGGCAGGATCCCTGCATCAAACAACGCATTGCTCAGCTTTGCCAGCGTGTCCGCACAGTCATTCACCCCGCGCAGTAAAACGCTCTGGTTCAGCAGCGTGACGCCAGCCTTTTTCAAACGGGTCATGCTGTCGCGCAGCGCATCATCAATTTCATTGGCGTGGTTGATATGGGTCACCATTAATACCTGCAAACGCGAGTCACTGAGCCGCTGACAAAGCTCCTGAGTTATCCGCGCAGGGATCACTACCGGCAAACGAGTATGAATTCGCAGACGTTTTATGTGCGGTATTCCCTCGAGTTGGGTGATCAACCAGTCAAGTTCGTGGTCTTTTGCCATCAGCGGATCGCCACCAGAGAAAATTATTTCATCCAGTTCTGGCTGAGTGCGGATATACTCCAGCGCCTGAGACCAGTTATTTTTGTTTCCCTGATTATCCTGATAGGGAAAATGGCGTCTGAAGCAGTAACGACAGTTAACCGCACAGCCGCCTTTGACCAGCAGCAATGCGCGATTGCGATACTTGTGCAATAACCCCGGTACCACGCTTTTTTGTTCATCAAGCGGGTCGGTGCTGTAGCCTGGAGCCGTGATGAATTCCTCACGGGCAGTCAGTACCTGCAAAAGTAACGGGTCTTGTGGATCGCCCGGCTGCATGCGCGCAACAAACGCGCGCGGCACGCGCAACGGGAATAAACGACGGGCTTCGTGGCCCTGCTGCAGTTCTGCATGATCGTTAAGTGCCAGAAGAGTAAGCAGTTCGTCCGGGTCCGTAATTACATCGCCGAGTTGATACAACCAATCTTCTCTAAATGGCGTATTTAGGGTTACAATGTGTGCCATTTTTTTGGCTAAGCTACCAGTTTAAAATTAAGAGGGCCATCATGGCGACTTATTCTAGCAACGATTTCCGTCCGGGTCTTAAAATCATGTTCGAGAGCGAGCCTTACGCTATCGAATCAAGTGAATTTGTTAAACCGGGCAAGGGCCAGGCTTTCGCACGTGTTAAAATGCGCCGTCTGCTGACCGGTTCTCGCGTTGAGAAAACCTTCAAGTCTACTGACTCTTGCGAAGGCGCTGACGTTGTTGATACCAACATGAACTACCTGTACAACGACGGTGAGTTCTTCCACTTCATGCACCCTGAGACTTTCGAGCAGCACGGTGTTGAAGAGAAAACCGTAGGTGACGCGGCTAAATGGCTGCAAGACAACGCGGAATGTATCGTCACTCTGTGGGACGGTCGTCCTATCGCAGTTCAGCCACCGAACTTCATCGAAGCTGAAATCACCGATACCGATCCTGGCCTGAAAGGTGATACCGCAGGTACCGGCGGCAAGCCTGCTACTCTGTCCACTGGCGCTGTAGTTAAAGTTCCATTGTTCGTACAGATCGGCGAAGTTGTTCGTGTTGACACTCGTTCTGGCGAATACGTTTCACGCGTTAAGTAATTTTCGCTGAGCGTATGACGAGAAGCCTCTGCCGTATCCAGGTACGGCAGAGGCTTCTGAATAATCTTTTGACCCTTTGAACATTGGAAACTCATTTACCATGTTGAAAAGAATGTTGTTTATCGTTCTTTCATTGATGGCTCTCGCTTCGTTAAGCGGCTGTAATACGGTTCACGGATTTGGTGAAGACGTGTCACACCTCGGCGGCGCAATCGCCAAAGCAGCCTGACCGCAGAGTCGGCTCTTTTTGCTCAATTATTGTTTCTTTTTTAGATTTATTTTTTCTGCAATACCTCTAATTTCTCCGAAAATTTCCCTAACGCGGCCCTTCGCGACGTAATTTTAACTACACTTATAGCGTCATACTTTTATTCTCTTCTAGGAAGGATTTGCATATGTTGAAGAAAAGTATTCTTGCGATCGCGTCCGTAGTGCTTCTCTCTAGTCTGTTGAGCGCCTGCAATACCACACGCGGCGTGGGTGAAGATGTTTCGGCGGGTGGTCACGCCATTTCACGAGCAGCGAATTAACCAGTAAACAGGGTGACAGCCGTTTGGCGATGTCACCCCTTTTGTTTATCAGCGTATCGCTTTTGACTGATCGACCCACACCAGTTTGCTGGTATCAAATCCGTAGTGTTGCGCCGTTTCGAGCAGTTGCTGTTTTACGCCAGGTTCAAGCTGTGGAGCACGAGACAGGATCCACAGATAGCTTTTATCCGGCCCGCAGACCAGCGCGTACTGATAATCTTTGTCCAGCTCGATCACGTTGTAGCCGCCGTAGAAGGGTCCAAAGAAAGAAACCTTAAGCGCGGCTTTAGATGTCGGGCCGGTGAAGTAGCCTTTACCTTCGCTTTGCTGCCATTTATTTTTCGCCGGGTTGAACCCGCGATTGATGACCTTCACGCCGCCGTCATCGCGCAGGCTATAGTTAGCCGTCACTTGCTGTAACCCGCTTTCAAAGCCGTGATCGAGCCTGGCGATTTCGTACCAGCTACCCAGATAGCGATTCAATTCAAAATTGTTCACCACTTTGACGTTATCAGGCGGCGTAACCGCACAGCCGACTGAAAGTAATGCAGAAATAATCACACCCATTTTTGACCAGATACGCATAGTCTTCCCTTTCTTATGTTGAAGTTTAATTGTAGCTAACGGAAATTTGTTTGCCCGCCACGATGCGAGTAGACTGCATGCCCTGTCTGATATTGGAGTAAGTCATCATGAGCGAAACAGCAAGCTGGCAACCCAGTGCATCTATCGCCAATTTGTTGAAGCGTGCGGCTATCGTTGCTGAAATTCGGCGTTTTTTCAGCGATCGCGGCGTTCTGGAGGTGGAAACACCGACTATGAGCCAGGCGACGATTACCGACATTCACCTGTTTCCTTTTGAAACTCGCTTTGTTGGTCCAGGCGCGGCTGAAGGCATGACACTTTACATGATGACCAGCCCGGAATATCACATGAAACGCCTGCTGGCGGCGGGAAGCGGGCCTATCTACCAGATGGGGCGCAGTTTCCGCAATGAAGAAGCGGGTCGTTACCATAACCCGGAATTTACGATGCTCGAGTGGTATCGTCCGCGTTATGACATGTATCGCCTGATGAATGAGGTGGATGACCTGCTACAACAGATCCTCGACTGCAATGCGGCAGAAACCGTGTCCTATCAGCAGGTGTTTATTCGCCATCTTGAGGTTGATCCGTTGTCAGCCGATAAGGCCCAGCTGCGCGAAGCTGCGGCAAAATTGGATCTTTCCAATATCGCCGACGAAGAAGAGGATCGCGACACCTTGCTTCAATTGCTGTTTGCGATGGGAGTAGAACCACATATTGGCCGCGACAAGCCGACTTTTGTTTATCATTTCCCCGCAACTCAAGCCTCTCTGGCAGAGATCAGCACTGAAGATCACCGCGTAGCCGAGCGTTTTGAGGTGTATTACAAAGGCGTTGAACTGGCAAACGGCTTCCGCGAATTGACCGATGGTCGCGAGCAGCGTCAGCGCTTTGAGCAGGATAACCGTAAGCGCGCTGCGCGTGGCCTGCCACAGCATCCAATCGACAACAACCTGTTAGCGGCTCTCGAGCACGGCATGCCGGAATGCTCTGGGGTTGCACTAGGCGTAGATCGCCTGATTATGATTGCACTGGGGGCTGAAAACCTCAGCGACGTGCTGGCATTCCCTGTCACACGCGCCTGAGTCAGCGTTAATATTCGAGAAAATCCTGGCCTGATGGTCAGGATTTTTTTTGCTCATTATGTGAGAAAGCTAGATTTGAGTGCACAAAAGTGGTGCGAATTCGCGTTAATCTTGCACCTGATGAAACAAAAGTATGCAAATGATATTTTCCTGATTTTAAAGTTTCAGAAAAAAATCAGGCCATGAATCCCTGATAATTCGCGGCATTTCGAGGACTCACGCAAATTTTCTCTTAGATGGCCTGTTTTATGCATTGAAGGATCATTACTCCCTCAATGCGGAATCTCGTTATGTCTGAATCCAATGAAAATGAGCTGTTGTACGGATTAGAAGAGCGCATCGCCCCTGCGACAGCGTTTTTCACCGCCGTACAGCACCTGCTGGCAAGCGTCGTCGGCATCATCACCCCACCTTTGATTATCGGATCGGTACTCGGGCTGAATGCTTATTTGCCTTATCTTATCAGTATGTCACTGCTGGCTTCCGGGATCGGCACCTTTATTCAGGCACGCCGCATCATGGGAATTGGTGCGGGGATGATCTGCCTACAAGGTACCAGCTTCGCCTTTTTGGGCGTGATCCTTTCAGGCGGCTTTTTGGTCAAGAGCCGCGGTGGCTCGCCGGAAGACATCATGGCCATGATCTTCGGCGTCAACTTTGTCGCGGCCTTTATCCCGCTGTTAATCAGCCGCTTTATCGGCCAGCTTCGTCGCGTGTTTACCCCGCTGGTCACCGGCACAGTGATTGTGTTGATTGGCATTAGCCTGATTAAGGTCAGTATCACCGATTGGGGCGGCGGCAATGGCGCGGCCAACTTTGGCGCACCGGCTAACCTCGGACTGGGTGCATTGACCCTGCTGGTGATTGTGATCCTGAACCGTATCCCTGTACGCGTATTGCGCCTGTCGGCTATCGTGGTTGGAATTGCCGTGGGATGCGTGGCTGCCGCGCTGACCGGGCACCTGAATTTCAAGCCGGTGGAGGGGAACTGGTTTGAGCTGCCACACCTGTTCCGCTTTGGTTTCCATTTCGACTGGACTATTTTCGTACCCATCGCGCTGGTTTCCTTTATTAGCATTCTCGAAGCGGTAGGTGATTTAACGGCTAACTGTATGCTGTCGCAGCAGCCCATTGAGGGCGAAACCTTCCGCAAACGTCTAAAGGGCGGTATTTTGGCGGATGGCGTGAGCTGCATGATCGCCGCGATGTTCTCATCGTTCCCGAATACCACCTTTGCGCAGAACAACGGAGTTATCCAGATGACCGGCGTAGCAAGCCGTCGCGTTGGCCTGTATATCGGTGTGTTGCTGGTTGTATTGGGGCTGTTCCCGGTAATCGGCGGCGTGCTGCAGCAGATCCCGGCTCCTGTCCTGGGTGGCGCAACGCTGGTGATGTTTGGCAGCGTGGTAGCCGCCGGTATTCGTATTATGACTCAGGCACCGCTTGGCCGTCGCGAAATGCTGATTATTGCGATTTCTTTGGGCATTGGGCTTGGCGTCGAGGCCGTTCCCGACGTGCTCAAACAGTTCCCGCAGGTGATCGGCAACATCTTTGGGCATGCCGTGACCAGCGGTGGGATTGTCGCGATGCTGCTGAATTTCCTGATGCCGATCGAAAACACTAAAACAGTCGTGGAGCCGTTGAAAGTAAACTGATTAACTGCGCTATGGCGCCCCTGGATCAGCAGACAGGGCATAACTGAGCTGGCTAACCTTAAATTCTTAACCTAAAGGAGCCAGTGATGTTATCGCAACGAACCTGGATCAAAAACCCGCTCGCCGTTTTCACCGCCAACGAGCTGAATGCCGATGGCGGTCTTGTGATTGAAGGCTCGCGCATCGTCGAGCTGTTGTCTGCCGGGCAGCATCCCGCGCTGCCGGTCGACAGTACTGTCGATGCCTCGGAATGCGTCTTGCTTCCGGGGCTTATCAACACCCATCATCACTTTTATCAGACGTTGACCCGGGCATGGGCGCCGGTGGTCAATGCGCCGCTGTTTCCGTGGCTCAAGCAGCTGTATCCGGTATGGGCGCGGCTGCAACCTGAGGCGCTGGCGCTGGCAAGCCGTGTTGCAATGGCCGAACTGCTGCTTTCCGGCTGCACCACCACCACGGATCATCATTATCTTTTTCCACAGGGGATGGAGGAGGCTATCGACGTGCAGGTCGAAGTAGTACGCGAGCTTGGCATGCGCGCGTTGCTGACGCGCGGGTCGATGAGTCTGGGAGAAGACGATGGTGGACTGCCGCCGATGCATACGGTGCAGTCTGCCGAAGCTATTTTGCAGGACAGCCAGCGACTGATTGATCGTTATCATCAGCGCGGAGAGGGCGCGTGGATGCAGATCGCCCTGGCTCCCTGTTCACCATTTTCGGTCACCACTGACATTATGCGCGAAAGCGCCGCGATGGCCGAACGTGAAAACGTGCGTCTGCATACTCACCTGGCCGAAACGCTCGACGAGGAGCAGTTTTGCCTGCAACGCTTTGGCCTGCGCACTGTGGACTATCTCGACAGCGTCGGTTGGTTGAGCGATCGCACCTGGCTGGCGCACGGTATTCATTTCAACGATGAAGAGATTCGCCGTCTGGGAGCGGCAGGCACCGGCATTTGCCATTGCCCGGTCTCGAATATGCGGCTGGCGTCTGGAATGTGCCCTGCGCAAGATCTTGAAGCTGCGGGCGTGCCAATCGGTCTGGGTGTAGACGGCTCGGCCTCCAACGATGCCTCAAACATGATGTACGAGGCGCGTCAGGCACTGTATCTTCAGCGGCTGCGTTATGGCACCGAATACGCGACGCCAGAGAGGATCCTCGGCTGGGCAACGCGGGGATCGGCAAGAGTCATTGGGCGTGATGATATTGGGCAATTAGCGGTGGGTAAGCAGGCGGATCTGGCGTTGTTTCGACTGGATGAACTGCGCTTTAGCGGCAGTCATGATCCCATCGCCGCGCTATTGCTCTGTGGTGCAGAGCGGGCAGACAGCGTGATGGTCGGTGGCCAATGGCGCGTGCGGGAAGGGGAAATTGTCGATCTGGATGTGAAATCTCTGATAGCGGCACACCGTCAGGCGGCAAAGAAACTTTTTGCATGATTTGTCGCGGCGATTGAAAGTATAAGGGCCGGCAAGCGCCAGCCCTTTTTAACGACTAAATCATCAGGCTTAGAAGTTGTAGTTTACGCCCAGACGAACGCTGATATCTTTGCTGATATCGCCTGCGCTGGTGTAGATGCCTGAATTCAGATTCAGGTTACTGGTCACCGCAGCATTGACGCCAGTGCCTGCTGAAAGCACTTTACGCGCTTTGCCCTTGGTGGATTGGAAATCACCATTTGTCGCGGCCGAGGTCGCTGCAATACTGGTTTTATCCGCAAATTCCTGAGTGTAGCTCACATCAGCCCAAGGCATCAGTTTGATGCTTTTCACATCAACATCACCCGTTACACGCGTTCCGATACCGGCATACCATGAACCGCTCTTATTATTGCTGAACTTGATATTTGTATTAGCATATTCGTCAGAGGTGGCTTTGTTCATACCCAGTATGGCATAAGGCTGAACCGCGATATTTTTAGTTGCCATGATAGTAATACCAGAGCGAACTTCACCATTAAGCACGTTGCCTTTATAAGCACTGTTCAGATGTTCTTTAATGCCTGAGGTTACATCGCTTACGTTATTGCTGTTAGCAGAGTAGCTCAACTTGCCATAGCTTAGATTGGCATTGGTAAACAGGCTCCAGGTTTTATTCTGTAGCGCCTGCTGCCAACCGCCGTAAAGGCTGTAGAAATTGCCTGTCACGTGGTTGTTGTAATTGCCGGAAGCTGATGCGTTGCTCAGTTTATTTTTTACCTGCGCCAATGACATGCCTGAAGTCAGGCTATCGCCGTTAGCAAGTTTCCATGTCCAGTCTGCACCTGTGTTCAGGCCCTGTAATGTGCTAGCAGATTCAGTATTACCTTTCAGGTTGGCATTCTGATAAAGGTAGTCGCCCCAAACGCTCGCGCCTTCATGCACACCGTTAAACAGGTTGCTGGCATTAAGCGTGTTCATGCGGTTAGCAATGCTGTTTGTTACCGCGACTGCTGACTGTTTTGCTCCATCAAGACCGGCAAGGTTGCTTTGTACATCATTTGCCAGTTCAGTTCTTTTCACGACAAGCACAGTTGTCTGATGATCAGCGCCTGCTTTGGATTTTTTACTCGGCTCAAGAATCGCAAGATCGTTATTGTAAGCGCCATTACGTGCAGAGACGGTTTGTTTATCGTTGGCAAATTTGGTGGTTACCGTTGCACCTTTCGAGGCGTTAACCTCACCCAGGGTATGCATGCCCGCGGTGGTGTCTTGAGAGAGGTTGTTC
>CAWUIY010000123.1:0-12490 GCA_963922555.1 uncultured Serratia sp.
ATTGTGGCTAATCTGAAGTGGGCACAGGCCAATCCGGCCGCCGCTAGACTGTTTGCCATTATGAAATTGCCACTGGCCGACATCAACGCGCAAAACGCGGCAATGCACAACGGTAAAAGCTCAGAAGCGGATATCGAAACCCAGACCGACGGCTGGATTAAGGCGCACCAGGAGACCTTTGACGGCTGGATCAAAGAGGCCGCGGCGGCGGCGAAATAACCGCCAAAACCTAAGATCCAGGGCAGCGGGATTTCCTGTTGCCCTTTTGGTTTTCTGTTATGGACCCGCCAGTAATTCTTCCTGTGAAAATGCCATAAATCGTTCGGCGACGGTTGAAAGGCTTTGTTGCCAAACGCAAAACACCTGACGTCGAATTCCGCTTTCCAGCGGGATAGACACCAATCCTTTCGCAAGTTCGGCGGTAGACAGCGGAACAATTCCCGCCGCCAGCGATTTGCGAACGATGTTTTCCAGCCATTCAATGTGATCGATTTCAAAGCTCACGTGCCGCGTAATCCCCTCGGCCAGGAAAGCGTTATCAGACTGTCTTCTGGCTCCGGATCCCTGATAAAAATCAACCATGGGCACCTGTGAAAGCTCGGATAAACGCAGGCGCTCGCGCCCGGCAAAAACGTGATCGCGACTGACTAACGCGACCAAAGGCTCATCAGTCAACAATTTATAAGGCACGTTTAACGCCGCCCTGTCTCCCGGCCATAAGCCGACAAAAGCAACATCTGTGCGCGACTCCTGTACATCCTCAAGCAATTTTTCACTCATACCGACATACAAACGAATATTCACCAGCGGATAACGCTGATTGAAACGGGCAAGCTGCCCGATAAGATCGATGGTCTTGAGGGTTGAAATTGTTCCGACGGTCAACGTACCGCCTATCTCATCTTTCAACGCTTCCATGGTATCGAGCAAATGATTATGGGCAGCTAAAAGCTGCTCTGCCGGGGCCAGAAATGCCCGACCGGCGGCAGTAAGCTGGACCTGTCGCGAGTTTCGTTCAAATAGCTGACTACCCAGCTCTTCTTCAAGTTTGGCGATCTGATGGCTTAGCGCCGACTGCACGATATGGCAGCGTTTAGCCGCTCGGGTAAAGTTCTTTTCCTGAGCGACTGCCAAAGCAAAACGGATCTGCTTCAAATTCATTTATTCATCTCAAAACGAGATAGTTGGGATGATAATTATACATTGGTTTATAACTTTTAATTAACAGATACTCGCCCTCAATTATCGCCATAAATTAAATCACCCTAAGTAATGAAATAAACCTTATGACACCTTCAACGCAGTCATCTAATACAACACCTCATGCGGTGCTAAGTCCGGGCCTGATCCTGCTTATGGCCGTCGCTACCGGATTGGCCGCTGCGAGTAACTATTATGCTCAGCCGCTGCTGGAAACCATCGCCAGAGCCTTTCACCTGTCGGTGAATCAGGCAGGTTTTATCGTCACTACCGCTCAGCTCGGTTATGCATTGGGGCTGCTTTTTCTGGTGCCACTCGGCGATATGTTTGAACGCCGTACCATGATTGTAGTGATGACGCTGCTCGCTGCGGCAGGATTGTTAATTACGGCGAATTCGACCTCAATCAGCACGATGCTGATCGGCACTGCGCTGACCGGATTGTTCTCGGTAGTAGCGCAGGTTCTGGTTCCACTGGCCGCCACGCTGGCCGAACCGGAACGTCGCGGTAAAATCGTTGGCATGATTATGTCAGGCCTGTTGCTGGGGATATTGCTGGCGCGGACGGTTTCTGGGCTGCTCGCCTCATTAGGCGGCTGGCGCACCGTTTACTGGGTCGCCAGCGTACTGATGGTGGTGATGGCGCTGGTGCTTTGGCGTGCGTTGCCGCGTCACAAGCAGGAGACGCATCTCAATTACCTGCAATTAATGAAATCTATTTTCACCCTGTTCTTCTTTACGCCGGTACTGCGCACCCGCGCGCTGATTGGCATGTTTATTTTTGCCAACTTTAGTGCGCTATGGACCTCGATGGCCTTTTTGCTTGCCGGTCCTGGCTACCATTATTCCGAAGGTGTCATTGGCTTATTTGGATTGGTTGGCGCGGCAGGAGCATTAGCCGCAACTCGCGCCGGACAATTAGCCGATAAGGGTAAAGCGCATTTAGTCACTACCTGCGGATTGATCCTGCTGTTACTGTCCTGGGTTGCCGTGGCTTACGGCCAGCACTCGGTCATCTCGCTTATCTTCGGCATCATCGTGCTCGACCTGAGCGTACAGGGCGTGCACATCACCAACCAGAGTGTGATTTATAAGTCGATGCCCGAAGCGCGAAACCGTCTTACGGCCGGTTATATGACGAGCTACTTCATTGGCGGGGCCGTCGGTTCAGTAGTTTCGGCCTCTGCTTTTCAGATGGGCGGCTGGTATGGGGTTTGTGCGGCAGGGGCAATTTTCTGTGTTATCAACCTGTTTGTATGGTTGTTTGGACATAAACACAGAATTGGCTGAGAAAGTGTTTCGCTCGTGATGATAACGTTTCTGATTAGCATGCAAATAGTTTTGCTGGCAATTTTTTTGTACCAAAGGGTATAAAGACTACTAACAGTCTGATATTATTTTTTCCATAAATTATACGCTAGCGAAACATATTGCTTTTTTTAGCAAAAGACTTCTTATGCACAGCCGCACATTATTAGAAAATTTTTTAGCCGCCGTAGGAGCAATGATCTCCTCGGCTGCGTTTAAATGCTTGCCAATATTGATTGGCACCCCACCTGCCGTTTATTCCTTCCGGCCTGGTGCGGTAAAACTCGAATTTTACCTTCGTAATCACTCCGTTTTCCCTACATGACCTACCACATTGCCCCCTGTTATTGCGTTTTTTGCGCAATCGTTTGGGTCGCATGACTTTGCTTTACCTGGCGAGCACTTAACGTGTTCGCAAAAAAATAAATTTTATCTACCTGCAACCGTCACAGGACCACACGAATAGCTAACTATTTGATGGCTTATGACATTTACATTATTAATTACACTGGTTACTATCTCAAATGTAACTAATGAGGTTTCTTACGATGGAAAGTTCATTCGCACCTATTGAACACATGTTGAATTTTCGTGCTAAAAAGCAAAAAGATTTCCCTTATCAGGAAATTTTGCTGACTCGCCTTTGCATGCACATGCACAGCAAGTTGCTGGAAAATAGAAACAAGATGCTGAAAGCGCAAGGTATTAACGAAACGCTGTTTATGGCGCTCATTACGCTGGATGCACGGGAATCGCACAGCATTCAACCTTCTGAACTGAGTGCTGCGCTGGGGTCATCTCGCACCAACGCGACCCGTATTGCCGATGAGTTAGAAAAACGCGGATGGATTGAAAGACGTGAGAGCGACAACGATCGTCGATGCCTGCATTTACACCTGACGGCGGACGGCGAAGCCTTTATTCAGAAGCTATTGCCGCCTCAGCACAAAAGTTTGCATTTTCTCTGGTCTACACTGGACGTCGAAGAACAAAAAGAGCTGGAAGCGCTAACCCGCAAACTGCTGACACGCCTCGACCAGATGGATGCAACCTCAACATTATAATCGAATAATTGTTCAGGTAATTTACCCATGTTCCTTCCAGTCAGCTGGAGATTTACGCCGCTGTTCGCTGTCCTATTGCTGGCGGGTTGTGCCTCCAGCAATAATATTGCGCCACAGTCTACGCTGCTGAACAATCAGCAGCTTAATCTTAAACAGCATCAAGTCAGCTCGTTGGCGATAAGCCCACAGTGGTGGCGCGGTTTGCAAGATCCGCAACTCGACAACCTAATGACCCAAACTCTGCAAAATTCACCGTCTTTACGTCAGGCAGCTGCGCGCGTGCGCGAGGCGCAGAGCGTGATGGGTGAAGCCAATGCGGCGAATGGTCCTTATGTTGATCTCAATGCCTCGAGCAATCGCCAAAAAATGTCGCAAAATACCTATCAGCCGTTCCTCGGCGGGTATCCCGGTAATCCGATCTATGAGACGACCAATACTCTGGGCCTCAATCTGACCTACGAGTTTGACTGGTGGGGAAAATACCGCAATCAGGTCAATGCCGCCAAGGCACAGGTTGACTCTGCCCGTGCGGAGCAGGCTCAGGCAGCGTTGACGTTGTCCAGCTCTGTAGCATCAACCTATTATCAGCTGCAGGCCAATTTTGCGGTGCAAAAGGTTCTGCAACAGGAAGTCGACAATAATCAGCGCCTGGCAGATCTGCGTAAAGCGCAGTATCAGGCTGGCGTTTATGGTGTGGATATTCCTCAACAAACCCAGGCACAGGCTGACGGCGCAAAACAGCAAATCATTGAGCTGCAATCGCAGATCGACCAGCAGAAACACCAGCTGGCCGCGCTGGCAGGCAAAGGCCCGGATGCGATGAATAATCTGCATCCTGTGACGCTACCTGGTGACGATATTCTTGCACCGAAGGGCGATCTCACCATTGATTTACTGGGTAAACGCCCGGACATCGTGGCGCAACGCGATCTGGTCGAGTCATACTCGCAGCGCATTGCCGCAGCGAAAAAAGACTTCTATCCAAGCCTGTCGATCAGCGCATTCGCGGGTTTGAGTACCGTCAATTACGGCAATACCAGCCCTAATCTGTTTGAAGCAGCGAGCCAGGCGTGGAACCTCGCCCCGGCTATTTCGCTGCCTATTTTCCATGCGGGCGCATTGCGCAGCAAGCTGGGTGAAGAGTCGGCACTATATGACCAGTCTGTCGAATCCTATAACCAGACTTTGTTGAACGCGATTCAACAAACTGCCGACGCGCTGACGGTGCAGAAAAGTTCTGCCCAGCAGCTGCAGCAGTCTTTATCCGCTGAGAAATCCCTGCAAGAAGTGTATCGCGTTGCCAGCGCTCGCTATTCCGCTGGCACTATCGGGCGCGACCAGTTGCTCACCAGCCAGGCCGCTCTGTTGCAACAGCAGCAGGCCGCATTGACGGCTTCAAGCAACGTATTGCAGGCGAAAATCAGTTTAATCCGTGCGCTGGGTGGCGGTTATCAAGCCCCTGCTACGGACTCGAAAGCATAATAACAAGACCCAGCGTGGAGAAAAACATGAGCGCAAACGCGGAAGTTCAACAGCCGACCCCGCCACCAGCAAACAAGAAAAAGAAATCTCGTAAAGTTGCCCTGCTGCTGCTGACCGGGATCTTTGTGATCATCGCCATTGCCTATCTGATCTACTGGTTTTTAGTCTTACGTCATTTCCAGGACACCGATGACGCCTATGTTTCAGGTAACCAGGTGCAGGTGATGGCGCAGGTTTCCGGCAGCGTCACCGATGTTAATTTTGACAGCACCGACTTCGTCAAGAAAGGCGATACGCTGGTGCAGCTTGATCCTACCGATGCTGAGCAGGCCTTCGCACGGGCTAAAACGGCGCTGGCAAGCAGCGTGCGCCAGACGCATCAGCTGATGATTAACAGCAAGCAGTATCAGGCCAACGTGGTACTGCGCCAGACCCAGCTGAATCAGGTAGAAGCTGACCTGAAACGCCGCGTGATTCTGGGCAAGGTCGATGCGATTGGTCGTGAGGATCTGCAACACGCCCACGATGCAGTGGACAGCGCCAAGGCTCAGCTCGACGTGGCCGTTCAGCAGCTGAATGCCAATCAGGCGATGGTACTTAACACCCCGGTGGCTCAACAGCCGCAGGTGATGCAGGCCGCAGCTCAGGTGCGCGATGCCTGGCTGGCGCTGCAACGTACCAAAATTGTCAGCCCGGTCGATGGCTATGTCTCACGACGTACCGTGCAGGTTGGCGAGCAGATCAACCCCTCTATCGCTCTGATGGCGGTGGTCCCGGCTGATCACATTTGGGTCGATGCCAACTTTAAAGAAACCCAGCTGGCTAACATGCGTATCGGCCAATCGGCGACCGTGGTCAGCGATATCTACGGCGATGACGTAACCTATCACGGCAAAGTGGTCGGGATGGACATGGGCACCGGCGGCGCGTTCTCCCTGCTGCCAGCGCAAAATGCCACCGGTAACTGGATCAAAGTCGTTCAGCGACTGCCAGTGCGTATCGAGCTGGATGATAACGAAGTGAAAAAACATCCGCTGCGCATAGGGTTATCGACGCTAGTTACCGTAGACACCCAGAACCTGGATGGCCTGGTGCTGGCGGACAAAGTGCGTTCTGAACCGCTGTATCAGACATCGGCCCTGACATTAAATCTGGCACCGGTTAACGCCATTATTAATGACGTGATCAATGCCAATGCGGGCTAAGCTGTCCGGAGGTCTTCATGGCTGATAGAAAACCGCTGGAAGGTGCTCCCCTCGCCTGGATGACGGTGGCGCTGGCAATGGCCACCTTCATGCAGGTGCTGGACTCCACCATCGCCAACGTTGCGATCCCGACGATCGCCGGTAATCTTGGGGCGTCCAACTCGCAGGGAACCTGGGTTATCACCTCGTTTGGGGTAGCCAACGCCATTTCAATCCCAATCACCGGCTGGCTCGCCAAACGCATCGGCGAGGTCAGGCTTTTCCTGTGGGCTACGGGGCTCTTTGCGCTCGCCTCATGGCTGTGTGGCGTGTCCAACAGCCTGGAAATGCTGATTTTCTTCCGCGTGATCCAGGGACTGGTTGCGGGTCCGCTTATCCCGTTGTCACAGAGTTTGCTGTTAAATAACTACCCTCCCGCGAAGCGAAGTACCGCGCTGGCGCTCTGGTCGATGACGGTGATCGTCGCGCCGATATGTGGCCCGATCCTCGGCGGTTATATCAGCGATAACTACCACTGGGGATGGATCTTCTTTATCAACATCCCGATCGGCATTGCGGTGGTATTACTGACGCTGAGAACGCTGAAAGGTCGTGAAACCGAGACGCAGATAAGGCCGATAGACAGTGTCGGGCTGGTGCTACTGGTGTTGGGGATTGGTTGTTTGCAGGTCATGCTCGACAGGGGCAAGGAGCTGGACTGGTTCAACTCGCCGGAGATTATCACCCTAACCATTGTCGCCGTGGTTGCGCTGTCGTTTCTGATCGTTTGGGAACTGACTGACGACAACCCGATTGTGGATTTATCGTTATTTAAATCGCGAAACTTTACCATCGGTACGCTGTGCATCAGCCTGGCCTACATGCTCTACTTCGGCTCCATCGTTCTGTTGCCGCAGCTATTGCAGGAGGTATTTGGCTATACGGCCACCTGGGCGGGGTTGGCATCGGCACCGGTCGGGATATTGCCGGTACTGATGTCGCCAATTATCGGCCGCTTTGCCCACAAACTGGATATGCGCTGGCTGGTAACATTCAGCTTCATTATGTATGCGGTGTGCTTCTACTGGCGCGCCTATACGTTTGAGCCGGGTATGGACTTTGCCGCCTCGGCGTTACCGCAATTTGTTCAGGGCTTCGCGGTAGGTTGCTTCTTTATGCCGCTGATAACCATCATATTATCAGGATTACCGCCTTCAAGAATGGCGGCGGCATCTAGCCTGTCGAACTTTACCCGAACGCTGGCAGGTTCGATTGGTACCTCGATTACCACCACGATGTGGAGTAACCGTGAATCGCTGCACCATGCGCATCTGACGGAGAGCATAACCCCGTTTGATCCAGCCACCCAGCAGGCTTACACCCAGCTACAAGGAATGGGCATGAGCCACCAGCAGGCGTCTGGTTTTATCGCGCGACAGATAACCAATCAGGGGCTGATTATTTCCGCCAATGAAGTGTTCTGGGCGGCTGGCGGCGTGTTCCTCATCTTGTTGATTTTGGTGTGGTTTGCACGAGCGCCGTTTACTGCGGGCGGCGACGGCGGCGGCGCACACTGATTCGATGGTCAGGCAAAAACTCAAACGGACGCGCAATGCGTCCGTTTTTTGTTGGCCTTAATTAATCGCAATCACCACCTTACCGGTTTGCAGGCGGTTATCGAAATAGCGCCAGGCTTCTATCGCATCTGCAAAGTTAAACACCTTATCCACCACCGGCTGTAGTTGGCTCTGGGTCAATGCGCGGTTCATGGCGATGAAATCTTCGCGACTGCCGACGCTGAAAGGCCTGACCGTGACACCACTTTTGAATAGCGTCATAAAATCAACCGACGGGCTGCCATCAGCGACAAATCCCAGTAGCGCAATCTCGCCGCCTGGCGCGGTTGAGAGCAAAGACTGGTTCAAGGTGCCTGGGCCGCCGATTTCCACCACGCGAGTGACCCCCTCACCCCGAGTAATCTCTCTTACCCTCGTTGACCATGCAGGATGTTCACGGTAATTAATGATGTGATCGGCACCCAACTCACTCAGCACATCTGCCTTTTCGTCCGTCGAAGTGAGTGCAATCACCCGTGCCCCCATCTGTTTGGCAAACTGCACCGCGAACAACGCAACGCCGCCGGTGCCCTGTGTTAACACGGTTTCTCCTGGCTGCAACGGACGCGATTTTTGCAGGCTGTTCCACGCGGTGACGGCTGCACAAGGTAGAGTCGCAGCCTGCTCCCAGCTGAGGTAATGAGGAACGGCAACCAGCGTCTCTTCATCGACAACTTTATATTGCGTCAACCAACCATCGGCCTGCGTGCCATAGGTCCCACGTCCGGCAGCAGCATCTCTGGAGCCGCCAAACCAGTAGGGGAAAAAGCTGCCCGCCACGCGATCGCCAACGTTAAACAGACTCGCCGCCTCACCAGCTTCGACAACCTCGCCGACGCCATCCGACAACGGGACAAGCCCTGCCTGCGGCGATAAAGTTCCGGTACCGTGCAGGATTGCCAGGTCTCGATAATTGAGGCTGACGGCACGAACCTTGATTAAAACCTGATTGCGCCCTGGGACCGGTTTTTCTTCATTGACCAGACGCAGCCCTTCAAGGCTACCAAAATGTTCAAGACGATAGCTTTGCATAACGATTTCCTTTCATTCACTGAAGATAGCCTTTAACACTACTGACTATCCTCTGGACGTTGAATGACTGAAAGCGTATTTATACTGACTTATCGTCCACTTTAACGAGTCTTATATGGATCCTCTCGACGACGTGTTTGCCGCCATGCGCCTGCAAAGTGCGCTATATTCACGCCTCTTACCTCAGGCCCCCTGGGGTATCAGCTTTGTAAAAAGCGCCTCTATTCGCTTTGGTTTTATGGTATCGGGCCACGGCTGGTTAATGGTTGAAAATCAAGAGCAACCCATAGAACTGCAGCAGGGTGACGGCTTTTTGGTACAACCTGATACTCTATTTTCTCTGGTAGATGCCCCCACCAGCCCGACAAAATGGTGTGAAGACGTATTTGCTGAATGTCAGGGGAAAAATCTCTTTTTTGGCGGTGAGGGCGAGGCGGCTGATGTGCTCTGCGGCTATTTCACTTTTGATAGTGCGGGCGCTGAGCCGTTGCTATCGCTACTGCCACCAGTGGTTACTATTCCGTCCGATCCCACTCGTTCGCCGTTGCTGGAGGCAACGCTGAAGCTGCTGGCGATCGAAACCGTTGAGCAAAATTTAGGTTCGCGTATTGTCATCAGCCGATTGGCTGATGTGCTGTTTGTGCAGGCCATCAGGGCGCACTGTCAGCGTGAGCATACGCAGCGTGGTTGGATTGCCGCACTGGCAGATGCCAAACTTAGCGCAGTAGTTAAACGTATGCATCAGGACATCGCGCGCCCCTGGAGCCTGCAGACTCTGGCGAGCGAGACCGGAATGTCGCGCTCGTCGTTTGCGGCTCATTTCAAAGCGGTGACTGGCGAAACGCCGGGGGACTATTTGACGCATTGGCGGATGTATCGAACACGCTGTTTCTTGCGACATCCCCAGTTAACGCTTACTAACATTGCCGACCGCGTCGGGTATGACTCGGCTATTACTTTGGGGCGGGCATTCAAACGTTTTGCAGGCATAACGCCGGGAGAATATCGCCAGCAGCTCGGACTGAGATTGCCAACGAAGGCGACAGCAGAACAGTAATCTTAAAGTAGAAAACAAAAATGGACGCACAAGGCGTCCATTTTCACGTTGATTTCATCAAGCCTCATTTAACGAGCAATGAGTTACGATGACATCGGGGCCAGAATATCAGCCCTGATTTTGACGCCACCATTCGCCCAGCAGAATGCCGGTTGCAACGGAAACGTTAAGGCTTTCGACCTTGCCCGTACCGCCGATGGAAACGTTCAGATCGCCCTGCTGCCACGCGCTATCAGACAGGCCGTCACTCTCTTCACCCAGCACCAGCACCATTTTGGCCGGCAGTTCGGCTTTACCGAGTGCAGTCCCTTTGTGGCTGGAGGTGGTGACGATGGTGTAACCCGCTTTGCGGAAGTTATCCAGAACGTCGATAAAGTTATCAGCAATGATGGCTTTAACGTGTTCCGCACCGCCTTCAGCGGTACGCACAGCGGCACCAGATTCCAGCTGAGCCGGATCCTGAACCAGCATGCCGTTGATACCAAAGTGCGCACAGGTACGCATGATACCGCCGAGGTTGTGCGGGTTACCGACGTTTTCCAACGCCAGCACACAGTCTTTTGCCGGCGCAGTTTGCAGATAAGTTTCTGCATCCAGACCCTGGCGTTTTTTGATCAGGAAACACACGCCACCGTGGTGTTCGGTGCCTGATGCTTTTGCCAGCTCATCGTCTTCAACGACGTGATACGCTTTACGATTTGCCGCCATCCAGCGCAGGGCTTCACGGAAGCGCGGCGTGACTGACTGCACAAACCAGGCGCGGACGATTGAGTCCGGACGGCTAGCAAACAGCGCCTGACAGGCGTTTTCGCCATAGACGCGGGTTTCTTCCTGGCGCTGACGACGCAGCTGCTCAGGGTCAATAAAGCTCTTACCGCTGATACCACCGTGATCCGGCACTGATTCATCATCAGGCGCACGAGAAACGGTTTTCCACGGAGAGGAATTTTCCCACGGGGAAGATGAACCTGAGCCTTCAGTATCACGGCCTGGTCGACTTGCAGGGCGACTCGAACGTGAGTCACCGCGACGTGCATCAGGACCGCGCGCTTCACCGCGTGAATCACTGCCGCGACGTTCGTTGTTGCAACCTTCAAAGGGACGGGAACCCGGGCGAGCTTTATCACCTGGACGTCCTTTATTGTTTGAAGGACGTTTATCTTTATTTCGGTTATCGCCGTCGTCGTCACTGCGGACGTACATCACTTTGACTTTGCCGTTCTTGCCACTGAATGAATCGTTCATTTTTTTCTCCACCTACGCGCTGGGCGCGAAGATTACCTGATGTCTGAGTGGTAAGCCACCTGCTTTGGACCAAAAGCTTAAAACTATCGTATTCATTGGGTAAATCGCATTGTTCACATTGCAGGCAAACCGCATAATTATCAGAATATTTTCGTATCTTAGCCGCCGGCCAAGGTTGCTGGTGACGGGATACGGTCTCAATGACAGAGGCTTAACTATGACTATTAATACGATTTGCTCATCATGCCAGGCGACTAATCGCTTGCCTGAAGACCGCGTTGATGACGGTGCCAAATGTGGCCGTTGTGGTCACCCGCTGTTTGAGGGTGAAGTGGTTCATGCCACGGCGGCAACGCTGGATAAATACCTGCAAGACGATCTGCCGGTAGTCATTGATTTCTGGGCCCCGTGGTGTGGTCCTTGCGTCAACTTCGCGCCAATCTTTGAAGACGTCGCGGGCGAACGCGCGGGTAAAGTGCGCTTTATCAAGATTAATACCGAAGCCGAGCCAGAACTTGGCGCGCGTTTCCGTATCCGTAGCATTCCAACCATTATGGTGTTCAACCAGGGTAAAATGGTCGATCAACTCAGTGGTGCGATGCCTAAAGCGCCGTTTAACCAATGGCTCAATGAATCATTGTAACGCATAACGACGTGCTCGGCCCCTGCAAAGTCTTAGGGGCCGTCTTATTTCTTGCCGTCCTCCGCGACGTCTCGCATTTTTCCGCGTAACTGCCTTGCAACAGCCTCAAGCACTACCGGTCCTTCGCACATCCGATTACAATAGCCCGAATAGCCCGATTCACCGCCGCAGGACCTCTCATGCCGGACAATGCCGTACTGCGATTGCGCACTCAGCGCCTCGCAAAATCAACTCGCCCCTATCTGGCCCGAGGCTCACGCGTCATCCGCTGTCAGTCGTGCCTGCTGCCAAAACGCAACTGCCTGTGCGGCACCATCGCCCCAGAACAGGCGAACAGCCGTTTTTGTCTAGTAATGTTTGATACCGAGCCTTTGAAGCCCAGTAATACCGGGCGTCTTATTGCCGACATCCTGCCAGACACGCAGGCATTTATGTGGTCTCGCACCGAGACTGACCCAGAATTGCTGGCGGCAATTGCCGATCCGACACGCCAGCCTTACGTGGTATTCCCTGCCTCGTTCGCCGAAGCGCCGCGTCCGGTATTTACCGAACTGCCACCAGACAGCAAACCACCGCTGTTTATCATGCTCGATGGCACCTGGAATGAAGCACGAAAAATGTTTCGCAAAAGCCCGTATTTAGACGGCTTGCCGGTGTTTT
>CAWUIY010000124.1:0-12450 GCA_963922555.1 uncultured Serratia sp.
CCGTTGGTAAACCGGGGGGGGGTTTGCGCATAAACCCGGGTTTGGGGTAGGGGGGTTGAAAGTTTTTAAATTTAGGGGTTCACGCGGGTTTTTTCATTAACCCCACCCACGGCTGGGGTTTCCCCGGCGGCCCCACCGGTTTTACCATGTAGGCCCTGACTTCCCCGTTGCCTTCTGGCGATTCGTAATGAACGTATTCAGGCAGGATAGCGGGATCGGTGAATTCCACCTGCTGTGCCAGCGCATAGTTTGGGCTCATATAACTCAGCAGCGTCATGCCCATCATTCCGCCGACAGAATATTTTGCCGCCATCGACAGAAACTCGCGTTTAGTGATTTTTCCATGAGCGTAATAGTCATAAAGCTCGAGCAGTTCAGGGGGGAAATCTTTTGCTGTCAGACGTGTCATAGCCACTCCCGATGGGGTGATCCCGCGTTGCAACGAGAATTTTTGGAAAGTTATAGCCGATTTTTTAAAAAATCTTGTTGCTAAAAATATAGCCGCTACCGGCAGTTTTGCCTTGCACCGAGAACGAGGCGATGCCCGGCTTCTCAGCTGAATGAGGTGGTAAAACTCATATATGCATAAATGATATAAATATCGATATTTTGAAATTATAAAGGCATATGTGTGCCGGTATACTGCCTACATTCCGGCTTAACGACCTGCTAAGCATCAACGGTTCTCTAAGCGCTTTAAACCTCTAAGGAAAATATCTATGTCAGCTTTCTCTGAGCCCGAGGCGCATTTCATTAACAGCTCGCCGGACTGGAATAGTGCTCAAGGGGCAAACGCCAGAACGCCTGAGGATTTGGCACGCGCTGGAGCCGTCAGGGAGAGTGATGACGTCGTGCGCTTGCACCGCGTTAATCGCCGCTTTGGCGCCGCCCAGGCACTTAAAGATGTGTCATTAACGGTTAAACGCGGAGAAATTCTCGGCATTATCGGCCGCAGTGGCGCAGGTAAATCAACGCTAATCCGCTGCCTTAACGGTCTTGAACAACCGGACGAGGGCACGATAGAAATTGAAGGCCATTCCATAACCGGATTGAGCGAAAAAGAGCTGCGGTCGGTGCGCAGCCGCGTGGGCATGGTGTTTCAACATTTTAATCTTCTGTCGGCGAAAACCGTGGAGCAGAACGTCGGCCTGCCGCTGAAAATTGCCGGTTTTGCTAAAGCCAAACGCAAGGCGCGCGTCGATGAATTGTTGAAACTGGTGGGTCTGGAGGACAAGGCCAGGCAGTATCCCGCCGCACTGTCCGGTGGACAGAAACAGCGCGTTGGCATCGCTCGCGCACTGGCGGCCAATCCCGCGCTATTACTGTGCGATGAGGCAACTTCGGCGCTGGATCCAGAAACGACTCGTTCTATTCTTGCCCTGTTGCAGTCGCTTAATCAGAAACTCGGCATCACCATTTTACTGATTACCCACGAGATGGAAGTGATCAAGAAAGTCGCTCATCGCGTTGCCGTGATCAACGGCGGTGAAATCATCGAGCAGGGGCCGGTATGGAAAGTGTTTGCCCATCCGCAGGCAGAACTGACGCGCACCTTACTCAGCGGATTATTGCCTCAATTGCCTGAAGCACTGGCCGAACGCCTGTCTCAGACTCGCGCCGGCGAGGCAATTTACAGCGTGCACTATGCTTCACAAGATCAGCAAGGGCAGGATCGTAAAGGCGAGATCCTCACGCTGATGGCCTCAGAGCTGGCAGGTCAATTCCGTTTGATTCAGGGCGGCGTCGATCATATTCAGCATTACGCTGTAGTTCGTTTCTTCTTCGCGGTCACGGCAGACGACGCCGCTGCGGAACAGGTTATTTTACACTGGCTGCGGCAGCACCAGGCAGAAGTGGAGTTGATAGGCTATGTCACCCGTTATGCTTGATTTACTGATCAATGCGATTGAAGAAACGCTGTTGATGACAGCGATTTCAGGGTTATTTTCACTGGTTGCGGGCTTGCCTCTGGGGTTAATTCTCGTGATGACCAGTCCGGGAGGGATCGCCGAAAACCGCTGGATTCACCGTTCTTTGGGGCTAGTGATCAACGGATTTCGTTCACTGCCATTTATTATTCTACTAGTGGCGCTTATTCCGGTGACACGTTTTATCATCGGCACTTCGCTGGGCATCTGGGCGGCAATGGTTCCGCTATCGATTACCGCAACGCCTTATTTTGCAAGGGTTGCCGAGGTTTCACTGCGTGACGTCGATCGCGGATTAATCGACGCGGTGCGCGCCATGGGGGCCAGCAAGTTGCGCATCGTTTGGGATGTATTAATTCCCGAAGCGCTGCCGGGGATTTTATCCGGTTTCGTGGTTACGCTGGTGGCGCTGATTGGCGCATCCGCAATGGCTGGGGCGATTGGAGCTGGCGGCCTTGGCGATCTGGCAATCCGCTACGGATATCAACGCTTTGATACCACGGTAATGATCGAAGTCATTGTGGTGCTGATTATCATGGTCTGCGGCATTCAGTGGGTCGGCGACCGCATTGTTGCGAAGGTCGATAAACGGCACGCATAACGGCATTGGTAGATGTCTAGCCGTCTATGTTAATATTCAGGTATCTTAAACGAAGCACTAGAAGCGCATAACAATGAAAACCAACCACGACCTCGCCGTAATGCACTGGGGCACTTACCGCGTCAAAACTTCCGATGGCGCGATAACCGGCATTGAACCGGTGGAATGGGACCGCAATCCCTCGGCTATAGGGCAGTCGCTGGTTGATGGCGTGAGCGGCCCGAGCCGTATTCGCCGCCCTTCAGTTCGTCTTGGCTATCTTAGGCATGGCCGCGATTCCCGCCACGGGCGCGGTAAAGAACCTTTTGTGGAAGTCAGCTGGGAAACCGCGTTGGCACTGGTGGCCGATGAGCTCAGCCGGGTGAAAAAAAACTATGGCAATCAGGCGTTTTATGCCGGTTCCTATGGCTGGTCAAGCGCAGGACGTTTTCATCATGCGCAAAGCCAGCTACACCGCTTTTTCAATCAGCTTGGCGGCTACACCGGCAGCACCAACACTTACAGTCTGGCCGCGGCCGAACGACTTTTGCCGCATATTATTGGCGATCTCGACGTGCTGCAAAAGCAGCATACTCACTGGTCTTCACTGGCCGAGCACTGTGAGATGTTTGTGGCTTTTGGCGGATTGCCGCTACGCAATGCTCAGGTAAACGGCGGGGGGGCTAACGATCACTCCCTTAAGCATTGGCTTGCTCAGATGCAGCAAAATGGCACGCAATTTATTAACGTCAGCCCGGTTAAAAACGATCTGTCTGGCGTGACCCATGCCGAATGGTTATCTCTCAAACCGGGTAGCGATACGGCATTGCTGCTGGCCCTGAGCCATGTGCTGATCGATGAATCTCTGTATAACGCAGATTTTGTTGCTACGCACACCGTCGGTTTCGATATCTATAAAAGCTATCTGTTGGGGCAAAAAGACGGGATCGCGAAAACGCCAGAGTGGGCGGCGAAGCTCACTGGCATCGACGCCGAATACATTCGCCAACTGGCACGCCAGATGACCGCGAAACGCACCATGATCAATATCGCCTGGTCATTGCAGCGCGCGCGTCAGGGTGAACAAACCTTTTGGGCCACGGTTGCGCTTGCTGCACTGATCGGCCAGATTGGCACGCCGGGTGGTGGATTGGGCTTTGCCTATGCTTCCACTAATCTGGCCGGTGCCGATCGCCGTACCTTCTCCGGCCCGCGTTTCCCTGCTGGTCAGAATGCCATTGGCGATAAAATTCCCGTGGCGCGACTCTCCGATATGTTGCTTAATCCCGGCGGCGGCTATCAGTTCGATGGCAAAGACTGTCATTATCCTGATATCCGCGTGGTTTATTGGGCGGGTGGCAATGCGTTTCATCATCATCAGGACTTAAATCGTCTGGTCGAAGCCTGGCGTCAGCCTGATACCGTGATAGTGCATGAGCAGTTCTGGACAGCGCAGGCGAAGTTTGCCGATATCGTGTTCCCAGCCACGACCTCGCTTGAGCGGGAAGACATCGGCAGTTCGAGCAATGACGGCTTTATGATTGCCATGCGTCAGCACATTGCGCCGCAAAACGAAGCGCGTGACGATTACGCGATCTTTGCCGGATTGGCCGAGCGTATGGGCTTTGGCGACAGCTTCACCGAAGGGCGCGACGCCGCAGCCTGGATCCGCCACATCTATGAAGGATCCGTGCCACGCGCCAAGGACGACGGTATTGAGTTACCTGCCTTCGACGATTTCTGGGAGCAGGGCAAGTTGGAATACGCACGCCCTGAAGAGCCGCAGGTGTTTCTTAAAACCTTCCGTGATAATCCTGAGCGATTCCCGCTGGATACGCCATCGGGCAAGATCGAACTATTTTCGCAAACGGTAGCCGATTTTGGCTATGAAGAATGCCCCGGTTATCCGTTCTGGTATCCCGCAGAGGAGGCCGTCCAGCAAGAGGTTTCTGCCCGCTGGCCGTTGCATCTGTTATCAAGCCAGCCGCGAACCCGACTGCACAGCCAGTATGATCACGGCAGCGTGAGTCGCCGTACCAAAGTACAAAATCGTGAGCCGCTGTGGCTGCATCCGCTGGATGCGGCAGCGCGCGGGGTGTCAGAGGGCAGCATTGTTAAGGTATTTAACGATCGCGGGGCTATTCTGGCAGGCGTTCATCTCAGTGAAGATATTCGGCCGGGCGTAGTGCAGATGTCTACCGGTGCGTGGTACGACCCGCAGGATCCTTGTATTGCCGGTTCGCTGGACAAGCACGGCAATCCTAACGTGTTGACAGAAGATATCGGCAGTTCAAGGCTTGGGCAGGGTTGTAGTGCGCAAAGCTGCTGGGTTGAGATTACGCCGTGGCATGAGGCATTACCCGAAGTCACCGCCTTCCAGCCGCCGCAATTTGTTGAATTTCAGGGCGAAGCAGCAGAAGGGCTGTAGGTTTATAATCACCAGTAGGCGCTAACCTCGAGAAGGGCAGTGGCAGAGGAAATCGAAGGGCAGGGATTACCGAAGGGTAAAACGTTCTAAACCTTTAAGCCCTTTAAAATCAACGCCGGAGGCAAAGCCTGCTCCGGCGTTTTTCTTTTGGCATTTTATTCTGCGGATCAATATATTCTATGGATCAAGAAAAGCGGTTTTTAGAGCTTTTGGAAAGATAATCCGTAAGCCTAGTGATTGTTTTTCTTCCAGGCAGCCAGGTTCTTGATCGGTTTTCTTACGTACGGGCTGGCCTTGATCAGGGCAAAGAGGATACGGTTAAAGAAAGTTCCAACTTTGTCCATTGGGCGAACGACGTCCAGGAACAGTACCGCGCGCATTTCATCGGTATCGTTAAGAACTTCATGCTCGTAGGAATCGTCGAAAAGCAGGACTTTACCTTCTTCCCAGTGCAGGATCTGATCATCGACGCGGATCCACACCTTTTCACGTTCTTTTGGAACGACAAGCCCCAAGTGTGCACGAACCACGGCTTTTGTCGGCCCTTTATGAGGGACGATATGATAGTGCGGCTTAAGGATTGAGAACATTGCGGTATACATACCCGGAATGGAGCTGATGGCTTCCGCAGTGCGTGGACAAATCTCGCAGTTCTGGTCGATTCGCTGTCCGTACACATACATTCCGAATGTTTTCCAGTTATCGCCCTTGGAGATTTTTTTCTGATCCGGGGAAATCTGGTGGAAAGCGGGAATATCCTCAGGATGCTCAAGCAGATGGTCAAGCTCGGCACGTATTTCTGGCCAGGCAGCTTCAAGACGTTCAACCCAATCAAATTCATCATTGTTGATTTTTGGGGTCGTCGAGATCAGCGAGTGGCGCGCCTGGAAACGTCCGTTCCAGCGTAAAAAGTGTTTGCCAATTTTTTTAGGCAATTTTTTCCAGAGGGGACGCGGTTTCGGTTTATTTTCTTGTACTTCTTGCATAGTGAGATTCACTCCCTGTCCGATTACTTCTCTTTGCGCTCCGAGCCTGCAACAACAAAAGGGAAAGCAGATAGCGCTGTTTCTAAAACATTTCACTACGGGAATGACCCTCTTTCATTCAGGTAATGAATAACCGATTTATTTTAGTAATGGCTTTTTTATCTATCAACGTCCGAAAATGCTTAGTTTTCCCTTTGTTGATGTTAGAAGCACTAAATGTGCAATAAAACAGAGGTAATCTGGAGGATTTCAAGAGGCGAGGTGCAAAAATGTAAAAACCACCCATTAAGGTGGCTTTTGGAAAAGGAGGCAGAATACTTAAATTACATTAATCAAAATTCTCGCCATACAGCCCAATCAGGCGGCGGACAACGCCGTTAGTCCAGCCGAAACCGTCCTGAAGCGGGTATTCACCCCCTCCGCCTCCCTGTGGGGTATCACCAAAAATATGATACTTTTCGATCAGTTTATGGTGTTGTTGATAGAACGTATTGACGGTTCTCAGCCAGCTACGGGCGATTTCATCACCCAGCGCATCGTTGCCATACTGTTTAAAGCCTTGAATCGCCATCCACTGCAGCGGCGCCCAGCCGTTGGGTTTGTCCCACTGTTCGCCAGTTTCGTATTCGGTGGCCATAATCCCACCCGGCGTTAACAGACGCTTTCGCACTGCATCAGCCAGTTTTTCGGCCTGATTGTGAGTGGCTAGACCGACATATAACGGCACGACGCAGGCAGCAGAGAACAGGCCAAACTGTTGGCGATGCCAGTCATAATCGCGGAAACAGCCTTGTTCTTCGTCCCACAAATAGTTATTCATGGCTTTGCGGCGATCTTCAGCTTTCTGACGGAACAACGCCTGAGTTTCTTTCTCGCCTTTCAAAACGGATATATTGGCAATTGCGCTTTCCAATTTGAACAGTAAGGCATTGAGATCGACCGGAATATACTTGGTGGTGCGAATACTCGCCAGACGATCGGCGTCCCGCAGCCAGCGTGACGAATAATCCCAGCCAGATTCGGCACCGGCACGCAGATCACGGTAAACCTCATTGGCCGGACGACTTGAATGTTTCGCGGTTTCAACATCTTCACGCCACGATTCGTCGCGCGGGGTGTCACGATCATCCCAATACCGATTGAGCAAGCTGCCGTCTGGCATTCTCACCGCATGACGATAAGCCTGATTTGGCGCCAGCGAATCGGCACCGTCCATCCAGAATTCATACTCTTTCTTGAGATGATCCAGATAACGCCTGGCACCACGTACGCCGTCCTCTTCGAACAGCTCGACCATCAGCGCAAACACCGGTGGCTGGGAACGGCTGAGATAATATGTGCGGTTGCCGTTGGGAATATGACCATAAATCTCGGTCAGCCAGGCAAAGTTATCCGCCATAGTGCGCAGCAGATCGTGACGCCCACTCTCGGCCAGACCCAGCATCGAAAAGTAGGAATCCCAGTAATAGGTTTCGCTAAAACGACCACCGGGCACGATATACGCCTGCGGCAGGGTCAGTAGTGATGACCACGGAATATGGTTTTCAGGCTCGCGAGTCAGTACCGGCCAGAGATTATCGATGTGCTCTTTAAGCGTATCGCCGGGGTTAGAGACATAATCGCTGCCATAGTCTTTTGGCATCCAAAAGTGTTTTTCGACAAATTTTTTCAGGTCAAACTGCGGATGTTTATTGATTTTCCGATAGCGGATCAAGATATCCAGCGGATCCATTTTTGGCGGACAATCGGGAAAAGTTTTGCTGTCAGGAAAAATCCGTGCGGCTTGCACGTTCTCAAAGAGTTCTAAATAACGGTCCGCAGGGGTCAGGGCATCCGACTGAGGCAACCCTTCAATCATCTCCGGTTCTGGCTCGGCGTCCATCATTTTTTCTAAAATTAGCTCAAGCGGCTCAAGCTGATATTCATTGTTCTGTTCTAGCTCGAAATCCACTTCTTCAACTGTCTGTAATTTAGAGTTGTGCATACGCTACAAACCTCTTCATTGCGTCCAAATTAACGGGGAGTATCCCGTGCTTATCTTTAATAAGTGTAGACATTCGCCTGCTTATCAACCGCCAAAGTGTGTACTTCATCACATTTTAATAGCGCACAAATGATGCAGAAATTTATAACGTATTCAAAATGCTACTAAATAAAGGCACTTTAGGTTGAGGCTAAACACCTAAATCTGGGGTGATTTGTTTGAAACTATTTATGAACAGCCCCGAATAGGGGCTGATTTGGAAAGAAACGGTTTGGTTCAGGAAGCAGCGTGTTCCTTTACTGCATCATGGCCACTGTTACGATGAGGGATGTTTTGCAAATCCTGTAAATAGCTTCTGCTCCACTGCCCAATATCATTTTTACGCAGCAGTGCCATCATCTCGTTGTAACGTGAAACACGTTCCTCCAGTGGCATATTCAATGCCTGATCCAGCGCTGCGGCCACCTCGTCACGATCGTAAGGATTGACGATTAACGCGGCAGTCATCTCATTGGCGGCACCCGCAAAACGGGAAAGCACCAGCACACCGGGATCTTCAGGATTCTGCGCCGCAACGTACTCTTTGGCAACCAGGTTCATCCCGTCACGTAATGGCGTCACCAGGCCTACGTCTGTGAGGCGGAATAATTTCATCAACAGGCGGCGATCGAAATGCTGATTCAGGTAGAACAGCGGCGTGCTGTTTAACGAACCGTATTTACCGTTAATGCGGCCGACTTCCATTTCAAGCTGATGGCGAAGATCCTGATAAGCAAGGACATCACCGCGCGAGGTCGGCGCTATCTGCGAATAACGGACATTGCCGCGATGCTGCGGGTAATGTTCCAACAGGGCTTCGAAAGCCAGAAAACGCTCTGGTAATCCCTTGGTATAATCCAGGCGTTCGCAGGAAATAATATTTTGTACATCACCGAGATCTTTTTTCATTGCGGCCATTTTTGGCGGCAGCGGACCTTCGGCCATCTCTTTAATGCTGTCCGGGGAAATACCAATCGGGTAAACCTCGGTCTTAAAGGTATTGCCGTAGGCGCGATGGTTTTTCTCGTCGATTTCTTCCAGCAAATCTTGCTGCTTAAGATTTTCGACAAACGCCACGCGGTCAGCCTCTGTCTGGAAGCCCAGCAGGTCGTATTCACACATCATTTTCAGCAATTCCTGATGCGTAGGCAGCGAATTGAAGATTTCTGGAGTCGGGAACGGAATATGCAGGAAGAAACCTATACGATTATTAACGCCAATTTTTCTCAACGCGGCAGCAAATGGCAGCAGGTGATAATCGTGGATCCACAGGACATCATCTTCTTTAATCAACGGCTTTAGACGTTTCGCCAGCAGGTCATTGACCTGACCATAAACCTCCCAGGCCTCGCGCTGGAAATCCACCAGGTCGATCCTGTAATGGAAAGCGGGCCACAGCACGGCGTTCGAAAACTGGCAGTAATAGAGATCGTAATCGTTCTGATTCAATGGCATTGACGCGTAAGTAATTCCGTCATGCTCGACCACGTCGACTTTGTCATCCTCTTCGCCAGAGATTTCGCTGATCTCACCATTCCAGCCAAACCACAGTCCGCCGGTGGTTTTCAGTGCATCCAAAACGCCGACCGCTAATCCGCCCGCGCTGGCTTTCGAATTATCAGGAATTGCAATTCGGTTAGAAACTACCACTAAACGACTCATAACCTTGACCCCTTAACGACGTTATCTTGTTTTAATTGTTTGAGGATTGTTTCCAGCCAGTCATAAACATCCGCGACCTGATCCAGATGATAGCGAGCGTGACCCGTGCCATCACCGACCTTGATCGAGATACCTTGAGCCGCATTTACTGCCAGAAATCCTTTCTCGTCTGTCAGATCATCGCCGACAAAAACCGGTATTTTTCCTGCAAAGGGAGCCTGTTGCATAAAAGATTTAATCGCTGCGCCTTTATCGGTGCCATGCGGTTTGATTTCAACCACGCACTTGCCTGGCTGTAATGTCAGATCCGGAAAGCGCGTCACCGCTGCTTCGGCAAGCTTGAGGACCTGCGGCTGAAATTCCATCGCCTGGCGATAGTGCAGGGCGAAAGCCATGCCTTTGGCTTCCAACAGGGTGCCGGGCAGGGTGGACATTTCTTCTTCCAGCATTTCTTGCAGCGGTTGGGCCACGTCTTTTGCCAGCTCGACACGATGCAGATTACCATCAATGTCGCGCAATTCTGCGCCATGAACGCCGGCCAAAGGTAAAATTAGCGGCGCGGCAAGTTTATCCAGTTGGGTAATTGGGCGCCCCGATACCAACGCCAGCGCGCCTTCGCAAATTGTGGAAAGGGTTTGCAAATTAGCGCGAACTTTTTCGGGAATGAATACGGCGTCTGGGTTTTGCTGAATTTCTGCCAGCGTGCCGTCAACGTCAAAAAAGAAGGCGTATTGCTGGCTAGCCTTGAGGGGAGGAGGCGGTAAATCTGTAGAGTTTTCTGTCACTACGGTACTCAAAATAATTCTCCTGTCTGCTTCTGCCTTTGATAAGGGAAACATGCATAGTTGAAAGAGTCATAGGCATGTGGCGTTAAGGCAGGATTAAACAAATTAATTTCGCTTAATTTGTTAAAGGTGCGCTCTGCAATAAGATTTTTTGAAACTAAACTCTCTAAGAGAGAACTTTGTAAATGTTGATAACAACAACCGATTATTAATCCACTGCCGTTAAGTGTAGACGCTGATAGTGGTTTTTTCCAAGACTGGACCGTTTCAGCCCGCGATAACCGCGGAACATCGCGATTATGCTGACAAAGCCCCGTCGTCCGTGCTGAAACAGAATATTATTACCTAAATGTATTATTCTTCTCTCAGGAAAAAATTATCGGTTAAAATAAAATTACATAATTAAATAAATAATCAATGGCTAATAATCCTATTTTGTATTCTAAATTAAATTGACCCTTTATTAATCTGCTTTGGCTTTATTAACCATGGGAGTTTAAAACTGTGACAGTCATTAAATCATCAGCGTTGAATAACCGCCGTGGGGCAGACGTCCTGCTGGAAACTCTACATAGTGAAGGCGTCGAGTATATTTTCGGCAATCCGGGAACCACCGAGCTTCCACTGATGGATGCCCTGTTACGCAATCCGGCTTTGAAATATATTCTTGCCTTGCAGGAAGCCAGCGCGGTGGCGATGGCCGACGGTTATGCCCAGGCTTCAGGAAAGCCGGGTTTCCTGAATTTACATACTGCTGGCGGTCTGGGCCACGGAATGGGCAATTTGCTCAATGCGAAAGTCTCACAGACTCCTTTGGTGGTCACTGCCGGTCAACAGGATACGCGCCACTCGATCAGCGATCCTCTGCTGTACGACGATCTGGTCAGCATTGTTTCACCCGCCGTGAAATGGGCGCAGGATGTTTCCAACGCGTCGCAGCTTCCGGTACTGCTGCGCCGCGCATTTCATGATGCCAACGCGGCGCCGAGTGGTCCGGTATTTCTCTCTTTGCCGATGGACATTATGGATCAGCTTAGCGATGTCAGCATTGGTGAGCGATCTGACATCGATCGGCGGGCGATTGGCGGCTCTTTACCTCGGCTGGCAGAGGTGTTGTCACAGTGCACGCCGGGAAAACTGGCGATCATTGCCGGTGACGAGATCCACGCCAGCCATGCAACCGAAGAGACCATTAACGTGGCTGAGATGCTGAGTGCGCATGTTTACGGCTCTTCCTGGCCTTCGCGTATTCCTTATCCGACCTCGCACGCCCTGTGGCGCGGCAATATGCCCACGACCGCGACCGGCATTGCCGAGATCCTCAATAACTACGAGGCGATTTTTGCTCTTGGCGGCAAGTCACTGATTACTATCCTTTATAGCGAAGGCCCGGCGGTGCCAGATTCTTGTGCTGTTTATCAACTGTCGGCCGACGTGAATGATTTGGGCCGTTCCTATGCCACTAAGCTGTCAATCGTTGGCGACATCAAAGCGTCGCTAAATGCCTTTTTACCGCTGCTGGAGCAGGCGACGTCAGGCAGGCGCGAACGCTATAACTTCTTACTCAGCCAGGCGGCCGATGAGCGTAAAACTGCCCGCGAGCAGTTGGAAAAAACCGTGGCCGAGAAATATAGCCTTCCGGTGATTGCGCCCATTGTTGCGGCTCACGAAGTGGTGCGGGCGATTGGGCCGGACGTGACCATTGTTGATGAAGCGCTCTGCGTTTCGCCACTGATGCGCAAATTCCTTACCAGCGATAATTCAGGACATTATGCGTTTATGCGCGGCGGCGCGTTAGGATGGGGGATGCCAGCAGCGATCGGTTATTCGCTGGGATTAGGCCGACAGCCGGTGGTGTGTCTGGTGGGTGACGGCGCAGCAATGTATTCCCCGCAGGCGATGTGGACAGCCGCGCACGAGAATTTGCCCATTACTTATGTGGTCATGAATAATCAGGAATACAACATCCTCAAGAACTTTATGCGCAATCAGGCGCATTATTCCTCCTCGCAAACCAATACTTTTATCGCCATGGATATTGTGGATCCCGCTATCGAC
>CAWUIY010000125.1:0-12423 GCA_963922555.1 uncultured Serratia sp.
TTGTGTTTGACCGTGGACAAATCGACTTCAAAGATGCGACGTTGAAGGCCAACTTCCGCGCCGAGGTCGATCCGCTTGGCAAGCCGTTGCCTTATGTTGAAGTGACCGGTAAGCGCACCGATAAAGACAGCAAGCAACAAGGCACGCCATACACTCCAGATTATGTATTTGGCTGGAAAGTTGATGGGACCTACAAGGGCGAGTCGTTGTCGGGCGAGGGCAAGATTGGCGGTATGCTGGCTCTGGAAGACCCAGATGCACGTTTCCCGCTGCAGGCTGACGTTCGTTCCGGGAAAACTCGTGTGGTTGTTGCAGGGACCTTAACTGACCCGCTTAACCTTGGCGCTTTGGATCTACGCCTTAAATTCTCAGGCCAAACACTGTCCGATCTCTACGGATTGACCGGTGTTCTGTTACCCCAAACACCGCCGTATGAAACAGATGGTCACTTAATTGCTCATCTGCACGACAAAAACGGCGCCAGGTTCCAGTATGAAGGCTTCAACGGCGAGATTGGCGCGAGCGACATTCACGGTTCCCTGACCTATACCGCCAGTAAGCCGCGTCCTAATCTTGACGGCGAATTGACCTCCAACCAGCTGCGTTTTGCCGATCTCGCGCCTTTGATTGGTGCCGACTCAAACAAAGATAAGGCTAAGCGCGGTGAAACGACCCGTCAGCCTAGCGATAAAGTCCTGCCGGTCGAGAAGTTTGACACCAAGAGCTGGGGCGTGATGGATGCCGATGTGAAATTTAGCGCCAAACGCATTGAGCACGGCAGTTCATTACCGCTGAGTAATTTAAGCACCCACCTCAAATTAAACGACGGTGACCTGTTGCTCGATCCTCTCCGCTTCGGCGTTGCTGGCGGCAATTTGAATTCCACCATCAGGCTGGAAGGCGATAAATCGCCGATGCAGGGGCGGGTAGATATGCACGCGCGCGGGCTTCAACTCAAAGAGCTGGTGCCAAACGTGCAGTCGATGAAAAAAAGCCTGGGCCAGTTGAACGGAGATGCCAAACTGACAGGAACCGGTAACTCGGTGGCGGCACTGCTCGGCACCAGTAATGGTGAAATGAAGTTGTTGATTAACGACGGGGTTATCAGCCGTGGACTGATGGAGATCGCCGGGCTAAACGTCGGTAACTACGTGGTCGCTAAACTGTTTGGTGATGATGAAGTGGCGATCAACTGTGCTGCGGCTGATGTGAATATCAAGAGTGGTCTGGCGCGGCCAAACTTGCTGGTGTTTGATACTGAAAATGCGCTGATTAACATTACCGGCACGACCAACTTTGCCAATGAACGTCTCGATTTGTCGATTGATCCGCAGAGCAAAGGGGTGCGCGTATTAACATTACGTTCTCCGCTGTATGTGCGCGGGACCTTTAAAAATCCAGATGCCGGTGTGAAACCGGGCCCGCTTATCGTACGTGGTGCCGCCGCCGTGGCGCTGGGAGCCATTGTGGCACCGGCAGCAGCGCTGTTGGCGCTAATTTCCCCAAGTGATAACGAATCGAACCAGTGCGGCGCTATATTGCAAAAAATGAAGGCCTCTAAATAGGCCTTCATGCTTCACTGCTTTATCGATTAAAAGCTTTTACTCAACTTTTATCGGTGGGGTTTTCACGTAAGGAGGAACCGGATCCAGGACTGTACATTTATGGTCCTGAATCTCTTCTGCCGAGGCGGTATTCAGCCCGAGCAGGCTGCGCTTATTAGCCAGCAACAGGAAATCCCCACTCTTGAGACTGACCATCGCCAATCCGTAATGCCCCATTTTTTCCCGCGCTTCGGGCACACCATCGGCAAGTAAACGGAATGCACCTTTTTCACTCAGTTCGGCCGGTGAAACCTTGCGGGCAAGATAGGTATGCCCTTTAAGCTTGTCTGGCAGCTCTTGCCAGCGATAACCAATCTGTCCGGCTTCATCGTTAAGCTGGGACTTGATGGTCGGCAGCAGACAGGAAATATGGATGTGCATCTGGTTCTGGCTGCGACCGAATTGGGAATTGATGGCCAGCGAGATATTGCTGTCATCAATCGGCTTGCCGTATTTATCCGACATAAAGTGTCGCGCCTGCCAGGCCTGGGCAAAAAAGTTCGGCGTTCTGTCTTCAAGCAGTGCTGGGCTTTCAATGCCGGTGATTCTGTCAGTCGGCATCAGCAAATACTGGAGTGGGCCTTCCATGTCTTTCAGCACCACATAACCTTGTTTTTCATCCACCTGAGCGCAAGGGGCCGGTTGTCCATTTTTTTGCTGATCTGGCAGACACTTCTGGCTAATGATTTTCCACAGCGCATTCGGATGACTGGAATCATGCCAGATGTAATGATGCCAAACGTAATGAGCTGGAAAAGCAATGATTACCAGGACAACAAGAAGGGGGAACAGCAAACGAGGTCTTAAGCGCATGTGAAACTCTTTGCTAAAGCTTGGCATCGGCCAGATGGCGATGCCAAGCGAAATAATCAGAGTGACTGGTAGCGGGTCTCTTTGGTCAACAACAGGGCAATTAGTGTCAGTGTTGCCATGGATGCCAGATAAACGCCGACATAAAATAGCCCGTAATGGGTAGCCAGCCAGGTTGCAATATAGGGAGCAACGGAAGCGCCTAATATTGAAGACACATTATAGGAGAAAGATGCGCCGGTATAGCGAACTTCTGTTGGGAAAAGCTCTGGCAGTAATGCGCCCATCGGACCAAAGGTCAGCCCCATCACGCTAAAGCCACACAGCAGGAAGACCATGATTGAAGCAATGGAACCGCTGGCAATGACCGATGGGAAGACTAATGCAAACGCGATCATCAACAAAGTAATGCAAATCATTGATTTACGACGGCCATACTTGTCGGCTAGTTGTCCTGCAATCGGCACCATCACGCCAAAACCAATGACACCAATCATGAGCATCAGCAGGAAATCGTTACGCGCAATCCCCAAACCTGCCGGTTTGGCAGCGGTCCCGTAACCCAATGAATAAACAGTCATAATGTAAAAAAGCGTGTAAGTTGCCACCATAATGAAAGTCCCCAACAGGGTGGCTTTCAAATGCTTGCTAAACAGGCGGCCAATCGGCACTTTGACCTGCTTGCCCGCCTTGGCAATTTTCGCAAACACCGGTGTTTCATGCAGCGAAACGCGTACATACAGGCCAATCAATACCAGTACGGCGGAAAGCAGGAACGGTACACGCCAACCCCAGTCGATGAACTGTTGATCGGTGAGCAGCCATGAAAGCAGGAGGAACATGCCGTTGGCAATAAAGAAGCCGATCGGTGCGCCGAGCTGTGGGAAGGAACCATACAGCGCGCGTTTTTTTGGTGGCGCATTTTCGGTCGCCAGCAGTGCCGCGCCGCCCCATTCGCCGCCAAGACCAAGGCCCTGACCAAAGCGAGCCAGTGCCAGCAATAGCGGAGCAAAAACGCCAATAGTGGCATAGGTTGGCAACAGGCCAATAACAACGGTGGAAATGCCCATTGTCAGCAATGAAGCCACCAGAGTCACTTTTCGGCCCACGCGATCGCCAAAGTGACCAAATAGCGCTGACCCAATCGGGCGCGCAACGAAGGCAATGGCGAAGGTCGCCAGAGACTGTAGCGTAGCGGCGGTAGGATCGCCCTGAGGGAAGAAAATGTGCGGGAAGACAATGACTGCCGCCGTCGCATAGATATAAAAGTCAAAAAACTCGATGGCAGTACCGATCAGTGACGCGATGATAACTTTGCCGCGGGAATTCTGGCTAACGAGTTCGGCGTCGGCCTCGAGTTCTGGGGTGATGGTGGCTTGCATAAGTGTTTCTTATTAGTTTTTATGTGAATGGAATGGGGTAAAAAAAATCATCTTAAGCACTGCCATAGGGAGTTTCAACCGGCCCTCAAGGCCTGAAACCGGGGTTTTCGGCTGAATTGGGAGATTCCCCCAAAAGGCACGGGATGGGTAGTTATAAGTATCTTGAATGGATAATTTTCAGAGTAACATTCTGTAAAAGAGTGAAAGAAAAGTGAGCTTTGTAGTGAGTTGTTCTGACTTTTGAAGTATGTAAAGGTGTTATTTGGAATAATAAACTGGTTTTATGCCCTTATGTTGGATTTTAATGCCAGATAGCAGGCGCAGTCTGGCATTAAGGAATTGATTACGCCCTGGAAGCATTATCAGGCTGTTTCATCGGCGGGTCATCATGGTAGCGTGCAGTCGCTATCCAGGCCGCGCAAAACAGGGTCAGTCGGGCGAAGAAATAAAAGAACGCCATCAGGCCAATCACCGATCCGAAAGCCGCGCCTGACGGGGAGCTAGCCAGTCGAGGCAGCATCATGGTCATCACAAATTTGATCACCTCAAATCCAATGGCGGCAATCAGCGTTCCGCGAAACAGCGCTTTTTTGCGTGGCTTGTGGCGCGGCAAGATCCAAAATATCCACAGGAATAACAGATAATTGGCTGCTACAGAAATGGCAAGCGTGATGATGGTCATTGCCGGACGTAGCCAGTCAATGCCGCCCAACCCTAGAGCATCGACGATAGATTGCTGTGCCGAACCTGCAATTGAGGTCAGAGATAAAGTGATAATCAACGCCAAAACCAGCCCAACCAACGAGATCAAATCACGCAGATAACGGGTATAAATCTTTTCCTGATCTTTGGGATTTCGCTCCCACACGTCGCGTGACTGTGCGCGAATCGCCTCACGCAGATTGCCCATCCAGCTAATGCCCGAGTACAACGCAATCACTAAACCCGACAGGCCAACCGCGGTTCTCTGCTGAATTGCGGTATTGACGGTGCCTTTCAGCGTGTTGGCCAGATTAGGATCGCTGATGCTATTCACGATTTTATTGATTAACTGCGCCAACAGATCAGGATTTGAGGCCAGCACAAAACCGACAGCGGCAAAAGAGACCATCAGAATCGGGATGAGCGAAAGAAAAGAGAAGTAGGTTATCGCCGCGCCAAACTGGCTACCCAGTCGGTCATTAAAACGATCCATCGCGCGCTCAAGATGCGCGACCCAGTGCCAGGCCCTGACATGGCTTACCATGCTCGAGAAACCCGACAGTGTATCGTCCACAGCCCGGTTACCGGTTTTAATGTTGATGAGCGGCTTTTCGCTGTCCTGTTTTTTACTTGATTCTTTGGTGGGTAATGACATTAATCCACTTTTTCCTTAACAATTTTTTGGTTCCCAGATATTTAGTATAGTCATCCAATACTGTGATGATCTGTCCGCTCCGAAATTAGTTTTAAAAAATGCTTACGCTATAAAGGTTTGCATTATCTCGCTCAGCCAGTCCATGAAGATTTTGACTCTCCGCGACAGATGCCTGCGATGAGGATAGACCAGGGTGACTGGCATTGGTGGTGCACGATACTGATTCAGAATGTTGATAAGCTGCCCGTTAGCGAGGTAGCCGCGAATGCCAATGATGGGCACCTGAATAATGCCCAGCCCTGACAGACAGCCAACCACGTAAGTTTCAGTGCTGTTAACCGTGACAGCACCCCCGCTTTTTACCCGTTTTAACTCTTTGCCATCAAGATATTCGAATTCACTGCCGCGACTGCGCAGTGCCTGGTCGTAAATCACCATTGCGTGATGGGCGAGCTGTTCTGGATGTTCGGGTGTGCCATATCGCTGCAAATAATCCGGGCTGGCGCAGTTAACCACCTGAAGATGGCCCAGCGGGCGGGCTATCAGCCCTGAGTCTTTCAGCTGGCCCACGCTAATGACACAATCGAAGCCCTCGCGCACCACGTCAACGCGATGGTCAGTGCTGCTGAGTTCGATCTCCAGCGCCGGGTAGCGGTTGAGAAACTCGGCCAGGCGCGGCAGCACCAGGTGGGTCGCCATAGCCAACGGCATATCGACTCGCAATTTGCCGCTCACCGTTGCCGGATTCGATTGAAACATCGACTCCAGCTCGTCCATGTTAGCCAGCAGTTCTTTACAGCGTTCGTAAAATACCTGTCCATCCTGCGTCAGTTGCACTCGCCGCGTCGAGCGATGCAGCAGGCGTGCCGACATTTTCGTTTCTAACTGTTGAACCCATCGTGAAACGCTGCCTTTGGGCAATCCAAGGCTTTCGGCAGCGCGGGTAAAATTATTTAGCTCCGCAACTCGGACAAAAACCTGCATTGATTGAATTTTATCCACATTTTCCCCGCGAGAAACCCAGATTGTTGTTTAAAAAGAGACAGTGAAACTCATTTTAGACTATTTATCATTTCCGATGACTCTAATAGGCTAGATTTCACACAACTGAACTTCTCGGGAGTCTGAAAATGGGCAAAAAAATTGCATTAGTGACGGGTGGCAGCCGTGGATTGGGTAAAAACGCGGTATTAAAGCTGGCAGAACAAGGTATTGACGTGATTTTGACATATAACAGTCAGCGTGAAGAGGCCGAATCTGTGGTCGCTGAAATTGAGGCGAAAGGGGGCAAAGCTGCCGCTTTACAGCTTAATGTCGCTTCAACGCAGGGTTTTGATGATTTTGTGGCGCAGGTCAAATCGGCGCTCAAGAAAGTCTGGCAGCGCGACACTTTCGATTTCCTGGTGAATAACGCCGGTATCGGTATCCATGCTTCATTTGCAGAAACGACAGAGGATCAGTTTGATCAACTGATGAATATTCACCTTAAAGCGCCGTTCTTTTTGACGCAAAAGCTGTTGCCGTTGATCGCCGACGGTGGCCGCATTTTGAACGTCTCCTCGGGACTGACCCGTTTCTGCCTGCCAGGCTATGCTGCCTATTCCGCGATGAAGGGCGCAATGGAAGTACTAACTCGCTATCAGGCTAAAGAACTGGGCGCACGCGGTATTGCGGTAAATATTCTGGCGCCGGGAGCGATCGAAACCGATTTTGGTGGCGGTACAGTGCGTGACAACCAGCAGGTTAATCAGTATGTTGCTAAGAATACGGCTCTTGGGCGCGTCGGCCTGCCTGATGATATTGGTGGGATGATCGCGATGCTGCTCAGCGAGCATAGCGGATGGGCTAATGGCCAGCGCATTGAGGCGTCTGGCGGCATGTTCTTGTAATTTAGTCTTTTCCAAGGCTCAGCCAACAGGTTTGAAATAGAGCTAAGTCATTTAGCATATTTTATTTCTGGTTGAGTCTGTTTTATTTAATCAAATTGACTCTTCCTTGACTAATTTCATAAATGCGATCGGCTTTATCGATTATTGCTTGCCTGTGGGTGACTATAATAATAGTTTCTACTTGTTTTCTTATGTACTCAATAATTTTAGCTTCTCTTTCAGAGTCTAGAGAGGATGTCGGTTCATCGAGTATTATAATAGATGTTTTACGAGCTAAGGCACGTCCAAGGGCTATTCTTTGTTTTTCACCACCCGAAACAATATTATTTTGGTTGCCGAGTTTATAATCCAGAATTGAAGACTCATTATCCTTATCGAGCATTTGCAATTCTAATTTATACACAATCTCTTTTAAGGATTCGTCTGAAGGTATTTGTTTACAGCCGAAAGTAAGGTTATCGCGTAAGCTACCGTTGAGAATAAGTGGATTTTGTGGTGCTACGGCAACTATTTGGGTTATAGCCTTGGTTGCAATAAAAGCAAGATTGATATTATTGAGTGTTATAAAGCCTTTGTTAGGGCGCAGAAGGCCGAGCAGAATATTAATCAATGATGATTTACCATTGCCGGATGGTCCACAAATTACAGTAACTTCGCCTTTTTTTGCTACAAAATTGATTTTTTGAAAAACTATTTTTCCATTTATCGTCAGGTCAAGGTTTTCGATGGTATACGCGTTAGATGCTTCATTATCAAATGAGGCAGTGCTAAGCCCTGTTTCACGATTCATTTCAATAATATGAAATCCTTCTCGCATTGCCAGATGATTTCTCCTTAACTCTGAAAGCGAACCGGCCAGAGTGGTAAAAGGTGTCGTAAGGGCAACGATGTAGCCTGTGATCATAATAAAATCACCTATTAACATTCTTTTGTGTATAACCTCATTCACACTAATCAGTATAAATGAAGTTAATAATATACCCGTTAAGAATGCCTGTGTCGCTAATAAAATAGCAAGACGTTGATTTCCTGATGAAATCATTTTAACTACATTGCAAAGAATAATATTAAGTAGATCTTCCTCTTTTTTATAAGCGTCATTTATTTTTATATCTAAAGTGAAATTGATTTTTTCCACCATATGGCTTGACATCCGGTTATCCGCAGAAAAGATTTTAGAATGCGCATTTTTAGTTTTACCTGCCAGCCAACAAGTAGCAGAAAATAGTACCATAATAGAAATAAAAAAGATGAGTAAAAATTTTGCTCCAACAGTTTGCCATATTACTATTCCTGATAAAACAAGTTGAAGAAGAGTAGGTGTAATGATCCAAAAAAGGGTGTAAGTAATTGCACTAAATGCAGTTCTACTTCTTGTTATTTTGGAAACAATATCACCAGGGTCAATTTTAATTAACTCATTATACTCGACTCTTATAAGATGGGCGAAGTAACTTCGCTGAAAAGCAGCGTCACACCTAGCAAGCATAGAAGAAGATAAAATTGATTTTAGCCATTCAAAGACTTGAGCTGAAGTCCAGCAAAGTCCATATGCACCCGCGAATAATAGAGAGTATCTCATATAATTATCCTGGCCTTGTAATGATAAAGTATTGATAGTTTCACGAAGTAAATAAGGAACCGCTGCATTTAGTGCGGCAATTGATAGCATAAATAATGTTGCTATGAAGAAGTGGCGTAAGAGTGCCTGATATTGCTCGATAACAATGAAGTAAGCCCTAACGTAATCTTTTATTAAACTCAAGATAAATTTCATAGTTATCACCTTTTTTATTATTAAGAGTTATCATCTCGGCCTTTTAAAAACATTTCAATCGAAAATACATGCGTGATTTCTACTAAACCAGATGGATATCCTAATGCAGCTCTTTTTATAATACTTTCAAGCTTAGGTCGATCTATCCAATTTTTTGAAGAGCAGTAACCCTCTAAGCAGACTTCACGTATATAATCTATATTATTATTAATACCTTTTAATATAGAGTGTGTTGTATCCCCCTTATCCCTTCGCCAAATATTCTCAAGTTTTGAAATGCCATATGTACAATTCCTTAAGGGAAGTCTGTCTTGATAACCTGAGAAAAATTCACCTGGCTTTAATGACAAAGCTAATTCAACCATTGGCTGACATAAGAATGGAAAGTTGGGGCGAGTCCCCGTTGGGTTAATTTGTATTAGAGTTTCTTCCAACGTTGTCGCTAGTGAACAAATTTGCAGCCTTCTTGCTGGTTTTAAAATTAAGGATATATCTTTTAAATATTCACCATATAAAATTGATTTTTTATTTTTCTCTTTAACTGGAATAATTGCTTCTGAAATTTCTTGGGTTAAATAGTCGCTAAAGTTGCTAATTGACTGTGCTGCTATATTTTTTAAAATATCAATTATTGGCAAGCGGTAAAAGATTGCAAGATCAAAAATAGTCCTAATACTTTTAAATATTTTAAAGTCACTAAAAAGATCTATTGGAGTACCAAATGGAGGGGGTGATAAAAACATTGCATCTCCACCGTGGCCATTTAACATTGTGCAATCCTGATAAAGGTAGTCAGTATCAGCTTGATCTTTCAAGCGAGCTAAAAAACATAGTTGAACTCCTGGTCTTACAACTAGGGGAAGTTTTTCTTGCTTGATGAAAGATTGGCGACCAAGAGTTATCAAATCTTATAGGATATTTATCACTCTTTATCATTACTTTTCCGGGAGGCAATAACTTTAATTGGCTCCATCCTGTACTTGAAATATCCCCATGCCCGCATGTTAAGTAATCATGTAAATATTCATCGTCAATGTCCAACCTAACATTTCCCAATGTTAAAAAGTCTTCAACAAAATCTCCTATGTGTAGTGAACCATCATCTGCTATAGAGTAAAATACATAAGAAAAATTTGTTGTATCATGACTATTTAGCGAACTAAAAAATTGAGCAATGCATGATTTTTTAAAATCCCAAAGTAAGACATTCTCTTTTGCTAAATTAAAATGCGAATTATGTAGTCTGGAATGCCCAATTATGGCATATTTCATTTTTTATTTATCTCTATTCAAGTTTAATTCATAAATTACAGCAAGCTGTTGTCTGCGCCTTGGATTATCGCCAACTATACTTCCTAAATGTTCAACCCATGCATGAGCAACGAATGGTCAATTTTGTACGCCAATAACAAGGTTAAGGCTTAAACCATGATTAATCCCCAATAATATTAACGCACAAGCCCATTCAAGACATTTCGTTCTTTTATAGTAAAGCAAACATGCAATATTTAAACTCGCTATAATTTGTTTTAATTCTATTTATTATACCGAAATAGCAAGTTCATTATGTTTAATCCGGAAGTTTTTTCTGTGATAGGCTTATCATTAATTTTTATCTGCGATGTGAATATTATTTTTTAAAACATATCTATTATTAATTGGCTATTTTAATTAATAGCTTGCTGGCTAGTTTTTACTATTTGATGATTTAGTGGAATAATCTAAAATTTTCTAGTCTTGTTTTTGCGTGAATTCTTTGCGAAGGTGGTTAACAGCGGATGTTTCGTTCTTAATCTGCCTTTATCTGCTTAAAGTACCTCAAGATGAATAGACACCTCACCTTCTTCTTTGACCGTCAGTCTGATTTTAAAAAGGAGTTTTGATGCTACCAGCAATTGTTCCTGTCCTCGAAACCTCACGGCTGACCTTACTGCCTTTAACGCCCGAAGATGCGTCAGTGATCCAGCGCGTCTTCCCGCGTTGGGAAATCGTGCAATACCTTGCAGCAGCCGTGCCGTGGCCTTTTCCTGATAACGGTGCTCATCATTATGTTAATAACGTGGCGTTAGCGGCCGTAGCAGAGGGCAGCGGATGGTTCTGGACCCTTCGTCGTAAAGAGGATCCGGCCGAGCTAATAGGCGTGATTTGCCTGACAGATACCCCAGATAATAATCGTGGATTCTGGCTTTTGCCGCAGTGGCAGAAGCAGGGGCTAATGGCTGAAGCCAGCAACGCCGTTACCGATTTTTGGTTTAATACCTTGAATCGTGAGGTATTACGCTCGCCAAAAGCCAGCCTTAATAAGGCATCCAGGCGGATTTCCGAAGCCAGCGGCATGCGTCTTATACGCATCGAAAAGAAGGCTTATGTCGGTGGAGAATTTGATTCCGAGCTGTGGGAAATCACCCGCGACGAGTGGAATAATCTGTACACCAAGAAATAATTTCAAAAGTAGCGAATTACTATTCACCCACAGAGTGTTTACAGAATATCCTTCGTCACTGAACTGCTACTGCGCAGGCTATTTTTTCTCTGGGGTTATGTAATGAATAATTTTGAAACAACGCCTTCTGTGACACCTTCGCGAAAACGTTACGATCACCTGACTATCATGCTGCATTGGCTGACCGCTGGTTGCGTTATCTTCCTGTTTGCCAGCGCGCACATCTGGGAAGTTTTAGAGCGTGGAACATCATTGCGCAAAGGGCTGCAATCGATTCATATTTCTGTTGGCATTATGTTGGCGATTGTCATTGTCTGGCGGGTGTTGTGGCGCATCACTCATCGCACTCAGTTAGATAATATCGCCATGCCGCGCGTGATGTCACTGCTTTCGAAACTCACCCACTGGGCACTGTATGGCCTGCTGCTGGCGCAAATGACCCTCGGATTTTTATTTCGCTGGGCGCAGGGTGAGCCTTTCTATTTCTTTTCTGTATTTCCCATCCCGGATATTTTTGGTATCGACCCCGGTCTGCGCCACACTTTTGGTATGTTGCATAATAATGTGGCCTGGGCGCTGATCATCCTCTCAGGGTTGCATGCTCTGGCCGCGTTGTTCCATCACTATGTGTTACGTGACGGGGTTTTACGGCGGATGCTTTCTTCTACAGACAGTTCGGCACCCTAATTATTGGTTTGAAATTTTCGCATTGATAGCTTAACGAAACCCAGCTCATAAACGTGCGCACCTGACGAGCGAATTAAGCGGCAATACATTGAGCTGTTAACTCATATTTCATGATGTTTTTTTAAGTGAGATAAATCTATAATTCATTATAATAACGAATCGGGTGGTACATTATTTATTAATTTTAAGTTTTTTAATTTTCGAAATTGGGTAGTTTTCAATCCGAGTCCGATATTAAATAAGCCGATAAATTCTTAGTTTCTGTGTGTAAATTAATTGTTATCAACATGTTTTATTATTTAAGGTGAACTTGTAACATTTAATCATAGTTTTGTTACATAAGGCGCCGCTAATCTGTACAAAATACTGTGACTCCCATCACAAATATCCCTATGATAAATCTGCCTTTACCTTTAGTAAGGGCGCTAATCACCTTGTCTTATTCAAATAATGATAGCCATTTCTACGCCACAC
>CAWUIY010000126.1:0-12373 GCA_963922555.1 uncultured Serratia sp.
TCCTGCGTCAATTTTTTTCAGACCCTCTGGCAGTTGCAATAGGTTTAGAACACTTTCAGGTAGCAGGCAGAGATAATTTCCTGATGCCACACAGGCCATCATGGAATGGTACGAGGCGACATCCTGTATTTGCACGCCAGCTCCTTCATTTGCCATGCTTGTCAAAAGTTTTTGAGCAATACCGCGATAAGTGCAGCCTTCTTTAAACGCCGCGAGCCTGCCTTGTTTGATTTCTTCAATCTTATCGATATCGCGCATATTGGCTGGCAACAGCAGAACGAGTTTTTCTACAAACAGCGGCAGCCCGTTCAACTCTTCAGGGCATTGTGGACCTTTGCCCGCAATAACTGGCAGAGCGACGAGTGCACAATCCAGCTCGAATTGCTGGACTCGTTCGGTCAACTGCCGGGTTGGCATGGTGGCAAGATTCAGTTTAACGTCCGGGCAAGACCGATTAAAGGACGACAACGGCTGCGATAAGCGACTAGCTGCGGTGCATTCCATTGATCCCAATGAAAAAATTCCGCCGGGAAGCTGCGGATGTAGCGACTGTCGCGCCTCTTCGGCAAGACTTAGCAGTTTTTTGGTATAAACCAGAAATTGTTTTCCCTGCGGCGAGAGTTTGAGTTTTTTGCTCTCGCGAATAAACAACTGGACGTCTAACTCTTGCTCAAGTTGTTGAATACGGGTGGTTATATTTGACTGTACGCGGCCAAGTCGCTTGGCTGCTTTGATGATGCTCATCTCTTCAGCCACAACGCCGAAAATTTCTAATGATGTATGGTTCATACTATATTCTCATAATGAAAACGTAATTGATTTTTAAATCTCTATAATAGATTGTATGTTTTACCTCCATACAAATTCAAGCAGGCATATTATGAAAAATCGATTATGCGAAGCCCTTGACCTACAATATCCGATTATTCAGGCACCTATGGCCGGTGTCTCCACCCCCGAGCTAGCTGCAGCGGTCAGCGATGCCGGTGCTTTAGGTTCGATAAGCGTTGGTGCCGTCAATGCCGAGCAGGCAGAAGCGATGATCCTTAAGACGCAATCGCTGACTGCTGGAGCTTTGAACGTCAACGTTTTTTGCCATCAGCCAGTAAGGCGTGACGAGCAGCTTGAAAGCGCGTGGATCAGTCGTTTTCATAAGCTGTTTCAACAATATGATGCACAGCTGCCTGACGAGCTGGCAGAAATCTATGCCACTTTTCACGATAATAACCCAATGCTGGATGTGCTGATGAGTACCCGCCCTGCGGCCGTCAGCTTCCATTTCGGCATACCTGCTTCAAACGTTATCAAGGCGTTGAAAGAGCGAGGGATTTTGACCCTTGCAACGGCGACCAGCGTGGCTGAGGCTGCAAAAATAGAAGCCAATGGTATCGATTTTATCGTCGCACAAGGCATTGAGGCAGGTGGCCATCGAGGAGTCTTTGATCCGCAGCAGGACGATACTATGCTCAGTACTTTTGCTCTTGTGCAGGCCATTAAGCGTGACAGTCGGTTGCCGGTGATTGCTGCTGGTGGGGTTATGAACGGGGCCGGGATCGCTGCGATGCTAACACTCGGCGCAGAAGGCGTACAGATGGGGACTGCATTCGTATTGTGCCCCGAATCTTCGGCTAATAAAGAATATCGCAAAGCCCTCAAGAGTGAACAGGCATCCAGGACGGTCCTGACCTCGGCAATTTCAGGACGACCTGCGCGCTGTATTGATAACGCGTTCTGCGCCTATTCCCGCGAGTTTGCCAACGAGATCATTCCCGCCTATCCCCTGACTTATGCATTGGGAAAAGCGCTAGCCAGCGCGGCGGCGGCAAAGGGAGAACACGGTTTTGGTGCACAGTGGGCAGGGCAGGCGGCTAATCTGGCACGCGAGATGAGTGCAGGGACATTGATAGCCACTCTGGTTAACGAGATGCGTGATGCTCAATCGCTTTCTTAATCATGCTCAATTTGGCTCAGGTATGCACAAAACATATCTGCCATCGCCTGGGCATAAGCGCGTATTTCATCGGCACTGCGAGGGGTTTCCGAAAAATTTTTTCCTGCTGCGCCTAAGGTGGTGGATATTAGCCTGCCTGCCAGTTGACGCTTTTCAGGTGTGCAGGCAGGCAATGCTTCGAGCATAAACTTCTCAAAAACCTTATCTCCGGCTGCTCTGGCCTCACGTCCTTCTGGTGCATCGCGATAGAGCGGAGCAGCGTCATTCAAGGCCGTACGCATTAATGCCTCATCGCATTTCGACTGGATAAAAACGTCAACCAGTTGTCGCAGTCTTTCTGGCGGCGATTTTTGCGGATTTTTTAAGATCTCGCTCAGCATAGTGGCGGTTTGTTGCCATTCATCAGTTTGTAAGCGAAACAGAATGGCCGCTTTATTCGGAAAATATTGATAAAGCGAGCCAATACTGACACCAGCCCTTTCCGCGACGCGTGCAGTGGTGAATCGCGCCGCCCCTTCTTTTTCTAAAACACGACTGGCCGCCTCGAGAATGGTCGCAACCAGCTCGGTTGAGCGCGCCTGTTTTGGTACCTTTCTTGAGGAAACTCTGGGTGTTAGGCGATTACTCATGATCTTGTTTTGCCCCTGCATGAATGCGAATAGAAAACATGACTAATTCGTCGCATTATTTAAACGCGATGAATTAGTCATGTTTTTATTATGCACTGAACAGTGTCCAATCATGAAGGAATGAAAGATGAGTACTTTGACCACTGCGCCAATTGCCCCACTTCTTGAAAGACTATTTAACGAGGCGGAGAGAGCCACCAGCCCTATATTGGATAACGTTTCCGATCATGAACGCTCGCGGCTTATGCAGAGTAAAACGGAATATCTCGAGCTTTACAGCCAGCTAAAAGATTTATGGTTACCAGTATCTCGGGAAACAGGGGCGTTGCTTTATATGTTGGCGCGCAGCATAAAGGCACAAACTATCGTCGAGTTTGGCACCTCGTTTGGGATCTCGACGCTGCATATGGCAGCAGCATTAAGAGATAACGGCGGCGGTCGGCTCATCTCCAGCGAGTTTGAACCTTCAAAAATTCTGCGCGCACGGGAGCATCTGATTCAAGGCGGCGTCAGCGATTTGGTAGAAATCCGAGAAGGGGATGCTCTGCTGACTTTAGCGGCAGATTTGCCAGAAAGCATTGATTTGCTGGTCCTTGATGGAGCAAAGGCGCTGTATCCGGAGATTTTAGCGTTACTCGAAAGTCGGCTGCGACCAGGGGCAATCATCGTGGCTGATGATGCCGATTACAGTCCAGACTATCTGGCTCAGGTGCGATCGGTGAAAAATGGTTACCTTTCAGTGCCTTTTGGCGGAGATGTTGAAGTGACATTACGGCTGGGGTAAACAGAGAATCTTTAAAACCCCGGCGCAATGTCGGGGCTAATTGATCACAATACCTTCCAGAAAAAGACAATGCTTAAGATAACCAATGAATTGGCTTAAAGCTCAGTTTCTGGCCATGCAATTGCCGGGATCCCGTTGAGCCGGGGTTTTGCAAACAGGTCGCCCTGGAAATTAAGGATGCCGGCAGCCTCAAGCCACATCCATTCTTCAGGTTTCTCAATCCCCGCGGCGATTACCGATATCTCGAGCGAAGAGCAACATTTAATGATCGCCTGAACGATGGCCTGTTTAGGGCCATCTTTATGCACATCGCTAATGATGTTGCGATCGATGATGATTTTTTCGGGCTGGAAGCGCGTCAATAGCAGCAAACCGGCAGAGCCTGCACCAAAATCGTCAATCGCCAGGCTAATGCCCGAGGCCTTAAGCTTTTTGATCGCAGAGGAGAATTCTTCAATTCTCGTGATGACCTCAGTTTCTGTCACGGCTACCACGATTTGTTCTGGGACCAGACCATTGGCTTTAATTTCCTTTAACAGGAACTCCACCGCGCCCGGTACCATCACCAAAGACATGGGCAATAGTTTTATAGAAAGCGTCTTTTCACGGATCCCTAGTTTGCTGGCGAGTGCAAACGCCAGTTTTTTAGAATCAAGATCGGCCTGATAAATTTTCTCTGGCGACAAACGGGAAAAATAATTATGCGAAGAACTGTCGTCAGGGCTGCGTAGTTTGGCATCTAACGACACCACTTCACGCGTTAGCGGATCAACAATGGGTTGGAAGGCAAAACTGTAATCTTCCATTTCAGGTAAAGAGGGAGCAATCACCGGTTGCAGATCTTCATTCGCTATGAAAGACCAGCCATCAGTAGAAGGGATTTCCAGATAGTTCTCCTGCTCTCTGGCTTCAACAAAGGTGCAGAGGAATTGCAGCGCTCTGTCATCATAGGTCAGCCGATATTTGGAGGTTCCTCTCATCAGCACCTCCTCAAGAACAGTATCCTGATCGTGTTTTCGGAGATCGAACAGTTCCATCCCGACTTTGCCGAAGCGCCGTGCAGGTGCGTAATCACGCATCAATTCAACCAGATTATTGTGCCTGCAGTCTTCTGAAATATGGTTGAAGATTTTAATGACAGCCTCTTCGGGGCCTTCGAGCAGCTGGAAAAAATGGCTGCCGTTAAAAAGTAGAATTCCGGTCACACCAAAGAGTTGATTCTTTACATTGGCGTCAGCGACTAAACCTTCCAAACTTTCTACCGAAACGTTATCACAGAGATGGCTGCGATAAATGATTGTTGACAACATGTAGGGTTCCAAATTGTTCGCCCTCTGACAGCAAAGCTATCAGGGTCACTGTCAGTGATGTTGAAACCTTTCCGCTTATCAGCTGGATAGGTAGTAAGCATTCCTTTGTCTTAGTCCCTGGCGATGATTTCGCCAATTAGATTGCGTTCAATATGATTGAACACATTAAAAAAGATTATACCTTAAGGACTACCCATACAGCGACGTTATTATTTCTTTAAATGATAGTCACTTGCAGAGGCGAGTAGGCGCGCATGTAGCTTATACAATCGTAAACTTACAGGAGAGGGTATAGACGACAGTGGCGGATTGAGCAAGTTGCAAACCTATCAGAATCGACCGCTATGCATCTTGATTAGGTATTTTTTTCGAAAGGACCCTGCTTTGAATAACGGTTGCGGCAAAAATTAGCAACGCGGCTAGCGGCAACAACCACCTTGAGGCATCGACGCCAAAAAGCGTGTCTGTTAACAAAATCCCCATCACCAGAGGTCCCGTAGCTTGAAATGCTGAAAAGTAGGTTGCGCTTTGGCTTGCTACGGAATGTGCATAATTATTATCTTTTACCGTATCAATAATTTTTACTCGTGTACCGATTCTGATCAGATTTAGAGAAAGACCGATAAAAAAGCATGCCGCCAGGCTAATTGGCCCTATCTGAGTGAAAGAGAAAACCGCATCGGCTACTACCAGCAGGATTGAGCAAAATAGAAAAGGGAATTTTTCATGTTTAAGAAGGGCTGCAATAAAAGCTCCGGCACCGGAAACTCCAGCAGCTACGCCAAACTGTTGGCTGTTCCAGTGATTCAAACTTTGAAAAAATATAGGGGTCAACACATTAAAAGCCGCTATGTGTAAGCCAATCAGGCCATTAATTAAAAACAACTTAACTTGAGGGGGGGAGGCTTTATACGCGGAGTGTTTCTTAATACCTGGATGACTTGATAGTGGCATAGCCGTATCTATCGAGTGCATTCCTCTCATAAAAATCAGTGCCATCAGGCTGAGAACTATATCAAAAATACTTATATAAATTAGTGTGGTTGAAAGAGGGTGTTTGGAGGAAAGCAAGCCGCTTAGCAATGATCCCAAAAAGGCGCCTGTTTGCATCACCGTTTGCATAACTCTGGATGAATTGCCGGAAGTGATAGATTTATTAATCACCCATTGTGTGTTCCTTGCTTCAAATGCCGTCAGAGTAGTTAAATTCAGTGTCCCATACAATATTATGGTCACGGTGATGCCTAAGTAGCTTTCTACGAACTGAGTTGCAGACAGTAAGAGTATTACTGCATAGATAACTATTCTAAATATAAATAATTGCTTCATATTCAGATGCAAGAGATTGGCCTTTGGAAAAATTCTCCTTAGTAAATAAGGAATAATTATGCTGATAGAAAGGATAAATCCAAGAAACCATGGAGAGGCGGTGATTTTATAAGTATTCCATATCAGTCCAACCAAAACCACGATATCACTGATATAGACGCAGGCCAGTAAACCATAGAATTTTAATAGTTTCGTTAATGTACCTTTATCTTGCCTCATTAGAATATCTCTAGAAATGTGATTATAAATTCATTTATAGCACATAAATATTCATACTCGCTATTTTTTAAAGCCATTTTTGTAGTTAAATAAGGCAATGGAATCTGGTCCATTGGGAAGCCTAAGGCAGGTAGATTAGTCAATCGAGTTATAAAAATATTCCCCCTCTTGCTACCTTCGTTAAGGCTGGAACCGCATTAGCGAAGGTAGAAAAGGAGGAGGTAAAGGATTAAACCAGTGAACCCGGATTTTTAACGTAACGTTCAATAATGGCGCGGGCAGTGCGGATAGTCAGTGCGCCAATGGAAACGGTTGGGTTGTAGCCGCCATTATTAGGAAATGACGAAGCGCCGGAAACAAACAGATTATGAGCATCCCAGTGCTGCTGGTAGCGGTTGAGAACCGATGTTTTGGGATCCAGACCCATCACCGCTCCGCCCATGGTGTGAGAACTGTCAAACGGGCGATAAGGTGAATAGTGGTCATCTGCAAAATTCAGTGCCCGAATGTTTTTACCCCCCACAGCTTGTGCAATTTCACGACAGCGGTCGCGGATATAGGCTCCTGAACGACGATCGTTGAGGTTGTAATCGTAGGTCATGCGCAATAAAGGCTGGCCGTGACGATCTTTGTAGGTTGGATCGAGATCAAGATACTGATCGCGATGCGAATAGCTGGTTCCCTGACCCTGTACCATTGCCCAGTTCTGATAACCTTCCTGGAAATCTTTTTTCCAGCTGGATCCCCACTGTCGATGCCCTTGAGGGATCTGATCGGAGAGGCTGATCGGCAATCCGGTATTCGACAGTGCCTGAATCCCTGCGCCGCCGATAAATCCTAGTCCGGAATGGTCAAAGTTATCGCCATTGAAATCATCAATCTGTGTGGCCAATGCGCCAGTATTCATAAACGGATTGAAGAATTCGTTTTCGAGATTCAGAAACGCATAGGAAAGGGTCTGGAAATTAAATGCGCGTCCCAGTGTTCCTTCACCGGTTTTGGGGTCATACATTTTTCCGAATTTAGAAAGCATCAACAGGCGCACGTTATCAAGCTGGTAAGCCGTAATAACAACAATATCAGCCGGTTGGAAACCATAATTGCCGTCCGAATCGATAAATGTTGCGCCAGAGGCTGTTTTGCCATCCGGACTTTTCTCTATTCTCAGCACTTCACATTCTGTCAGCATGGTGAAGTTCTTGCGCTGCATCAGAGCGGGCATGACACAGGCATTAGGAGATGATTTTGACCAGTTGCCGCAGCCGTAAAGCTGGCAATAGCCGCAGTAGGTGCAGGGAGCAAGCTCAATATCTAGCGCATTTTTATAAGCGGCTCCAATGGTTCCCGCCGGAACAGGAAAAGGATGGAAACCCATTTGCGTCGTTTTTTCTGCAAAAATGTCATTCCAGCGCGATCGTACCAGCGAAGGTGTTGGGTAGGGATTACTGCGGCTGCCCTCAAACGGATTACCGCCAGGTTGTTTTACCCCTTTAATAACTCCGGCCGTTCCAGAGGTTCCTGCTATTTTCTCAAAACGATCGTAAAAAGGCTCAAGCTCATCGTAGGTCACGCCAAAGTCTTGAACAATTAGCCCATCAACCAGCTGTTTTTTTCCGTAACGTTCAAGGACGTGGCTTTCTACTGCCAAATCATAAGGCAGGAAACGCCAGGAGGCAGCCGCCCAGTGGGTTCCCGCGCCGCCAACGTTCATCCCAAGAGTCCAGTTATTCCATTCACGTCCCGGTAGAGCGGTTTGGCTGTCATTATTGCGAAAGGTATAAGTCTCAACCGAGGCAGGTTGAAGGATCTCTTTGCGTACAGAATATCTGAGTTCGTCTGGGTCGGTGGTAGTTGGGAAGTCTGCGCTGGTTTCACGCCATGCGCCACGCTCAATCGCGACTACGTTAAGCCCCGCTCGGGTAAGTTCTTCCGCCATAACCGAGCCAGCCCAGCCGAGACCGACAATAACTACATCTGCTTTAGGTCTTTTATATTCCATGCTCATGTTCCCAAAATTTAAAAGTAAATATCAAAGCATCACCAGGCTAATAGGCTCTAATTCGACTCTTTTGCCTTTAATATTTATATAATCTCGATAGTCGTAACGGGCGCCGGGGAAGCCGATCATTTTCCATCCGGCCATATTTTTATTACCGCCATAAACCGGGTCTGCCAGGAAGCCTTCTTTAACGTTTGTCAGCATCAGGCTGAATAATTTACTTCCGTTAAAAACGCCATAATCGAAACTGCCTGATTCCATTTTTTCCAGATAGTTATCCTTATCTTCATCACTCAGTTCTATAAAAGCTTTGCCGGTGGTCTTTTGGCAATGTGCTTCCATGGCCGCAAGCCCCTTACGGTATATTTCGGCCGGAGTAATGATGTCCTGAATGCCTTGTTCTGGAGTGCCATTTACCAAAGGTCCCAGCTTGTAGCGATTTTGCGCCGATCCAAAAGGACCAATAAGCTGATTATCGGTAAAGGTGACGCAGCCAGCCTGCGACGCACTGACGGACAATTCATCGGCAGGGATCAGGCGGTCATACACTGCCTTGAGGAGATCTGCCTCATGTGGGGTAAAGAATACTAATTTACCGGGATCGACTGGATGGGGTAATCGGCCTTGCGGTGAAGCCCATTGTTGACCACCAGTAAAAACTTTTACGGCTGCACCAGCAGGTCTGAATACCGATGCAACCGTTGCACTGGCAATCAACACCATTCCGCCTTTAAGCACTTTTCTACGATTCACATTGATTCCTCAAATTGAAGATAGCGGGAGGGGGAAATTAATGAATTGTTAATTTAATAATTATTATTTGAATACTGATGGTTAAAAAATATTTGTTTGTAGCAATTCGTGTGTTTTAAAGCACTAAATGAGAATAAATAGAAAGCTAATTACTATAGGCACTTTGGATTTTGGGGGAGGGGAAAAGTCAAATTCATATTTGATGTAATCACCTCAGATTGGAGAGATATGAACGCAAGGAATTCTTTATCTAAAAATCGTAAATAAGAATTTTTACCCTTAAATTTTAAGCAGCAAGAATCTAAATAATGATGAACGGTTAATTTAGCTTAAGTGCTAGCAAAATTTCAAAAAAATTTTAAATTATAAGAAAAGTCCGCACGGGTGTTTTTATTGATCAAAAACAATGGCTTAATGTTGTTTTAAGGTACCTGCATGACTAAGTTGTCAGTTTTTTGATCAAAATAATTGTACAGTAACGCCGAATTTGTATAGTTTTGTGCGCGTTGTGAAGGGGTGTCTGCAGGGCAAGCTATATATCCCACTGATCTGTTGTAACTTCTGGAAAGGAATCTCGTGCTCCCATTTATATAAATCGGGGGCAAAACTCGTTAGGGGTGGTAAGTTCCCTTAACTCAAAATGATGCAGCTTTGTTAAAAACAATGTGCTTCTTTTGATGGAAAAACAACAGCGCTAGTAAATAAAAATAATCAGCAAATTAATTTAAATTTGCAGAGGGATCCCTTTGCATCTGCGCATTATTGTGGATGACAAAGAGGATATTTGACCATGACATAATTGTTAGTCAGTGAACCGTTTAGCCTAGTGACTATAACCGCGCTGATTGTCAGTTTAGTGAAAATAATAGTTAAGTTTAACGCTTAATTTTATTAGCAGATCATGAGTCTTTATTTACCAGGAATTTGAATTAGCAATATCTTATTACAACTTTTAAATTAAATTTCTATCCCAGGGTTATATATGAATGTCTTACGATTGAGCCTATTATCTTTAGCGTTGCTGTCAAAAGGTCTCTTTGCGCAAACGCTCCCAGCAGAACCGGCCTGTAATAACCAAGGCCCTCAGTCTGACGATTCTCAAGTCTTGTCGTGCTACCGTCAGCACCTGGCACAACAGCCACTCGATTATACTTTTGTCGACAACAAAGAGGTGCCTCGCGAGTACCGTTATATCTTGAATGACGTGTTGCCATCTCGTTATCGCATTGATCCGTCAAAACCTCCGGTGCAGGTCAACACCTACCAGCTGAATTCGCAATCCTGGTCGCCTGCTGGATTGGTCACGCCGGCAAAATGGTCACATGACGTCAGTATCTACATCCCACGCGATGTGAAAGGTACCACCGCCGTGATCGCCATCGATATGACGCCGCAAGTGATGATTGCCCTTGCGCAGTCCACCAATACTATCGTGGTTTCACTGGATAATATCCCGGCTATCGGCCTGGTATATCAAAATGACAAGACGCCGCGTGTCGAAGACGACAGCATCGGGCGTAGTTTTGAATTATTTATGGATAATCCCGACCAGCGTCAGGACCTGCCGTTGCACGTTCCAATGGCTGCTGCGATTTCTCAAACCATCAGGCTGGCGCAGAAAGAACTCAAGCCGTGGCATGTGGATAAATTTATCGTGACGGGTGCCTCTAAACGCGGCTGGGCAAGCTGGCTGGCGGGGATTTCCGATCCTTCGGTTGTCGCTATCGTGCCTTTCGTGGCGGATATCTTGAACACCAAAGATATCATCAAGCACATGTATCAGACCTATGGCGGAAACTGGCCGATTGCCTTCAAGCCGTACTATGATCACAAAATTGATCTCGACCTGGATAAACCAGCGTTCGGCAAGCTGATGAAAATCGAGGATCCGCTTCAGTACCTTGGCAGCAGCGAAGCGTCACGTCTGGCGATCCCAAAATATATCGTTAATGCCAGCGGTGATGACTTCTTCCCGGCCGACGATTCGCATTACTACTACGACAAGTTGCCGGGCGAAAAATCAATGCGTGTTGCGCAGAACAGCGATCACAACGGCATTGCCAATTTCATGCAGAGTTCACTTATCCCGTTTGTGAATCGTTTCCAAAAACATGAAGCACTTCCAACGGTAACGGTCGCGAAAGCGGATGCCGGTAACCCGGATCAGCGTTTGGTGACCTTCTCCGAGAAGCCGACCAAAGTTGTACAGTGGACAGCAGTTAACACAGCTTCCCGTGATTTCCGCTACAACTGTGGTATTCGCTATCAGGCTGAACCGCTGACGGCAACGGATGCCAACACGGTGAACCTGGCGCTGAATTACAGCGGAGCGGGTTGGCAGTCGAGATTTATCGAAGCGACCTTTGCCGATGGTTATGTGGCAACCACGCAAGTCTACATCACGCCAGACGCCAAATATCCGGTGACTGCACCTGCTGCAAATGGTGCCAGCTGCCAGACATTGCCGGGCCGTACAGCGGCGAACTGATAGCCTGACTTAGGAGCCTTAATGGCTCCTGAACAAAGCCTGCGCTTCATTCAGTCTGGAGATGAAATCAAAGGATTGGGGAAAAGTTTAAGAAGGGTTTTGTAATGTAGTTCAGTCAGTTAAGACCTTCTTTTGACCGCGTAGCCTGCTGCGCGGGTCATCAGAAGGGCGCTTGTGAGAAGAATTAAAATTCGCTTTTAAGCACCAGCATGATCAACTGCTCAAAGTGTTTCACATCTTCGGCACTCTCTGCCAACTCAATGCGATCGACCAATTTTTTGCAAATCTCTTTGCGATTCAGATTCTCACCAGCACGCAGGATTTCGACAACGATCTGCCCCATAGTCTCATCCTGAGAAAGCGCGGGGACATTGTTGATCAGCAGGAGAGCCTCGCTCATCCTGGATTTAGAATATTCGTTCTGACGCATGGGGATCCTTGTTCAAGATTTGGTATATAACGCCTGATGCGTCTACACAAAGTTATACAACTTACGCTGCTTGTACAAGTATCATAACGGCCAGATAATGATATTTTGTGCAAAAAATGCTAGATGTTCTCTTTTGATTTTAAAGTATACGCCCAAAAGTAGTTTCCTAATCATCCTAATTTTTCATTAGCGTAATTAATCTCAAGGACAGTAAAAAAATATTTTCTCCCGACCGCAACCTTTACTTTGTTGCCAGCGAACCTATGGTTAAGGTCATCAGGCGACATCGCCTGCCTCACAATGGAGAAATGAGAATGCGTATGAAAAGTACCTTTGGCACGCTGGCTGTTGCCGCCGTTCTTGGTCTGAGTCTGCCGGTTACCTCCGCGTTTGCCGCATTGCAGGTGGGCGAAAAAGCGCCTGATTTCCAGCTGAAAGCCGCACTGGCCGGTAAGCCGCCCACCTTCTCGCTTGATAAAGC
>CAWUIY010000127.1:0-12288 GCA_963922555.1 uncultured Serratia sp.
CAAATTTGCCGCTTTTAAGAAAAGATGATTCAGACCGAAAATTATCATCTTCATAACATTGCATTATGGCTAGCCATTTGAGCAGAGCTTCTGCTTATCGACAATCGCTATTTGACGATTTTTTTAACACCCTCTGCCGTGCCTACCAGCGCAACATCTGCACCACGATTGGCGAACAGCCCGACGGTAACGACACCCGCAATGCTGTTGATCTTGTTTTCCAGCGCGATAGCGTCGAGGATTTGCAGATTATGCACGTCGAGGATCACGTTGCCGTTGTCGGTAACCACATTTTGACGATACTCCGGCAAGCCGCCCAGTTTGACCAGTTCGCGGGCGACGTAAGAACGCGCCATTGGAATCACTTCAACCGGCAGCGGGAATTTACCCAGCACGTCGACCTGCTTGGAGGCGTCAACAATACAAACAAACTTGCGGGCGATAGCAGAAATGATTTTCTCACGAGTCAGCGCCGCGCCACCGCCTTTGATCATCTGCATGTGGCCGTTGATCTCGTCAGCGCCGTCGACGTAAACGTCCAGCACGTCAACCTCGTTAGTATCGAAAACGTGGATGCCATAACTTTTCAGTTTGGCGGTCGATGCTTCAGAGCTAGACACCGCGCCTTCTATCTGATGTTTAATCGAAGCCAGCGCATCAATAAAGTGCGCCGCTGTTGTCCCCGTGCCCACACCTACAATGGTGCCCGGTGTAACGTATTCCAGCGCCGCCCAACCTACCGCTTTTTTCAATTCATCTTGAGTCATAATCATTTCTCTCTGGCAAACAACCCGACGTTGTTGAAGTGTGAGTAGTATAAAGCAAGGCTTGAAGGATCGGTGAGCAGACTCTCACAGGAAAAGCATAAGATTTTGTGCGCCACAAATTTGAACAAACTGTGGCATAGTGTCTGAATATGTACTAAATCCAGAACGAGCCAAGGAATAGATTTTCGATGAAACGCCCAGACTATAGAACGCTGCAAGCGCTGGACGCTGTGATCCGTGAACGCGGTTTTGAACGCGCGGCACAAAAGCTGTGTATTACCCAATCCGCAGTTTCGCAACGCATTAAACAGTTAGAAAATTTATTCGGTCAGCCTTTGCTGGTTCGAACCGTGCCGCCTCGACCAACCGAACAGGGCCAGAAACTGCTGGCATTGTTGCATCAGGTTGAACTGCTCGAAGAAGAGTGGCTGGGCAGTGACAGTAACAATGATAGCAACGATACCCCGCTGCTGCTTTCGCTGGCGGTCAACGCCGACAGTCTGGCAACCTGGCTGTTACCGGCGCTGAAATCCGTGCTGGTCGATTCCCCGATTCGTTTGAATCTTCAGGTAGAAGATGAAACCCGCACCCAGGAACGCCTGCGTCGTGGTGAAGTGGTAGGCGCAGTCAGTATTCAGCCGCAGCCGTTACCGAGTTGCCTGGTAGACCAGCTTGGCGCACTTGACTATCTGTTTGTGGCGTCGAAAGGCTTTGCCGAACGCTATTTCCCCAACGGCGTGACGCGCTCTGCGCTGCTGAAGGCCCCTGCGGTCGCGTTTGATCATCTCGACGATATGCACCAGGCATTTTTGCAGCAAAACTTCGACCTCTCGCCGGGCAGCGTGCCGTGTCATATCGTGAATTCGTCGGAAGCCTTTGTGCAGCTGGCGCGCCAAGGCACGACCTGTTGTATGATCCCACACCTGCAAATTGAGAAAGAATTAGAAAGCGGTGAGCTGATTGATCTGACGCCGGGCCTGTTCCAGCGCCGGATGCTGTTCTGGCACCGTTTTGCACCCGAAAGCCGCATGATGAGAAAAGTCACTGACGCGCTTCTTGCACACGGGCATCAGGTCTTGAGACAGGATTAGTTTACTCTTCGCCGTTCAGGCTAACGCACTGCATTTTAACGCCCCGGTCACCTGGTTGATAAGCTTCCGGGGTTCGTTTTTTTACAGCTAGCCTGTAAATCAAAAGCTATCCGACAAAGCTATTTAGCGGCTTCACCGTTTTTCAGCTCGAAAACAACGTCGACCTGATCGTCAAAATGAATACTCTGCTGCTCGTAGGTTTGAGCGGCATCACTTTGTCCGGTGGCGTCGGCGGTTTTATACATTCTGGCGACTGGCATCGGCTGATAGTTCGCGACGTGGTAGCGAATGCTGTAAACCGGGCCGAGCTGGCTATGGAAACCTTCGGCCAGCGCTTTTGCCTGCTGGGTGGCGTTATCAATCGCCTTCTGACGCACCTGATTGCGATAGCTGTCAGGATTCGCAACGCCCAACTCGACAGCGCGGATCTCGTTCAGCCCTGAACTCAATGCCCCGTCCAGCAACTCGTTTAGCTTGTCCAGCTGGCGCACGGTTACCTGCACCTCACGCACGGCGCGATAGCCTTTCAATACGCTGCTACCGTCTTTCAGATAGTTGTATTCAGGCTGGGTGCGCAGATTGGCGGCGTTTATATCTTTCTTGTCGATGTTGTTCTTTTGCAGGAAGGCAAAATACTCGGCAACGCGCTGATCGGCCTGCTTCTTGGCAGAAGCGGCGTCCTTCGCGGAAACATTGACTTCAATTGCCAGCGTGGCGATGTCCGGAACGGCATCGACGCTGGCAGTACCTGAAGTTACCACATGCGGTCCCTCTGGTACTTCAGCAGCCTGAAGTGCAGCAGGTAGTGTCCCTAATCCCAACATGGCGGCCATAGCCAATGCTTTCAATTTCACAGTGTTTCCCTCATTCATCTGGTGAGCGATAACCCTAGCATAGTCGTTTGGCTGCGGAATTAAGATTAGTGAGAAATATTTCAAAAATGCAGATTCTGTAACGCTAATTGTACGGCAATAGCCCACATCACAAGACCGACAACCGTGTTGATCGCCCGCTGGGTTTTGCCTTGGTTAAGCCACGGTGAAAGCAATGCGGCAAGCACGGCCAGTCCAAAGAACCATAGCGTCGAGGACAGCACCGCACCGAGCGCAAACCACGAGCGTTCATCGCTGGCAAGTCGTCCGCCGAGGCTGCCCAGCACCACAAAGGTATCGAGGTAAACGTGTGGATTAAGCCAGGTAACCGCCAGCATACTGGCAACGATACGCCAGCGGCTTTGCCCCATCGCCTTGGCTTCCACCTGCTGCGGATTAGGCGAAAACGCGGTGCGAAACGCGCCCCAGCCAAACCACAGCAGAAAAGCCACGCCACCCCAACTGACGATGAACAGCAGCGTCGGATAGTTATCGAGCAAGGCACTGCCGCCAAAAATCCCAGCGCAAATCAGCAAGATATCGCTGATAGCACAGAGGCCGGCAATCATCAGGTGATACTGACGGCGGATGCCCTGATTCATCACAAACGCATTCTGTGGGCCGATCGGTAAAATCATCGCCGCGCTGAGCATCATTCCCTGCAAGAAGATCGAAAACATGGTCGAAAATGTCCTGTATGTGAGTTTTCGTGGTGTATGCGGCGCAGTGTAAGCGAGAGAGAACATTAGAGGAAATTGATATTTCTAATCGAGTATTAGAGCGGCTTATCCCTGAATCACACAAAGTAAAACGCCCTGAGAACAGGGCGTTTAAGGATCTAATTTTTAGCCTACGCCGGCTTATTCTGCCTGGGCTGGCTCTGCTTTAGGCTGCACAGACTGTTTAGCCTTAGCTTCGGCAACCACCGCTTCGGCGCTGCGGAACAGGTGCACGTCCATCTGTGGGTAAGGAATGCCAATACCGTTAGCATCCAGCGCCTCTTTGAACTGCTCAAATAAATCCCATTTCACGTTCTGGGAGTCGCCGTTCGTCGTCCAGTAACGCACCACGAAATCCAGCGTCGATGCCCCCATTTCGTTCAGACGGATCACCACGCCTTTCTCTTGCATTATACGGGTGTCTGCCGTTGCGATATCGCCCAGCACCTGCTTCACCTTGGCGATTTCAGCATCGTAAGACACGCTGATAATGAGATCGGTACGGCTGTTAGGCTCACGCGAGGTATTGATGATATTACCCGCGATCACTTTACCGTTGGGAACGATGATCACTTTGTTATCGCCGGTCAGCAGCGTCGTCGAAAAGATCTGTACGTGAGTGACTGTACCGGCAACGCCGCCCAGATCCACAGATTCACCCACGCGGAACTGGCGGAACATCACCAGTAAAACGCCCGCCGCAAAGTTTGACAGTGAGCCTTGCAATGCCAGGCCCACGGCCAAGCCGGCAGCACCGATAACCGCGATAACCGAGGTTGTCTGCACGCCAATGCGTCCTAATACCGCGATAATCGTAAACGCGATAACCGCGTAACGAACTAATGTCGAGAGAAAGTCAGAAACTGTCAGGTCAATATGGCGCAGGTGCATTACCCGACTGACCATTCCTGAAATAAGCTTTGCAGCCAGCAAACCAAATACCAGGATAAAAATGGCCGCCACGAGATTGACCGCATACTGAATCAGTAATTCGTGATTTTTGGCTAACCACATCTCAGCATTTTGAAGGCCACCTACAACATTTAAATCTTCCATTTAACACACCCTAGCAAGCAAAAATGAAACCAGACATTCGCACTTAATTGCACGACGAATGATGCCTAAGCCCTTAAGGGTACCCAAGATTTCGCCTGACTGCCAATTTGCTTGCCTGAGCAGTACTATTTTTATGCATTACTGATTGGCTTTTCATTGACGCGTTGAACGGGTTTCAAAGCCTGCAACGGGCCGCGTCCACTGAGGGTGAAAACCGATATCAGAGTAAACGCCAGTGCGATCAGTCCAAGGATCAAATAAGTACCGTGGTAGCCCACCTTGCCATACATATCCCCGGCAAAGACTGACATAAAAATCATCGCAATCTGTTTGAAGAAACAGAAGCACACTAGATAGATGGTCGCGGAAAAGCGCACTTCAAACACCGAGGTAATGTATTTGAAGCAGCCGACAATCAGGAACGGGATCTCGAACATGTGCAACGTTTTTAACAGCACCACTTCCACCGGCGTGCTGGCGAACGAGGAGCCGATAATCCTCACCGACATGATAGTCCCGGCCAGCAACAGCGCATTCTTGCCGCCAATACGGTTCACGATCGCCGGAGCGAAGAACATGATAAAGGCGTTAAGCAGTTCGCCCAGCGTAGTGATATAGCCGAACACCCGCGTGCCCTGATCGACATTAGTAAAGAATGAGGTAAAGAAATTGGCGAATTGCTGGTCGAACACTTCATAGGTGCAGGAAACACCGACCACGTAAAGCCCAAGAAACCAGAGTTTTTTATCCTTTAGCAGCTCGGCGGCCAGGCGCAGGCTAAAAGGTTTGGAATTGGCACCCAGCTCGTTGACCACCTTGGCGGTAGAACCCACCGCGGGTTTGGCAAGCAACAACAAAATCGCCAGAATCACCGCGCAGCCTGACCCCAGCCAGAATACAAACTGGTTATTGATAGTGAACATAATCCCCACCACCGAGGCGCAAATCGCCCACCCCACGCAGCCAAACATTCGTGCACGACCAAATTCGAAGCTGCTGCGACGGCTGACCTTTTCAATATAGGCCTCGATTGCCGGTGCGCCGCCGTTGTAGATAAAACCGAGGTAAATCCCGCCGACGATCGATCCCAGCAGGATATTAGTTTTGAGCAGCGGCCCGAAGACGTAAATAAAGAACGGCGCAAACAGCACTAACATGCCAGTGATGATCCACAACAGGTGTTTCTTCAGCCCGAGCTTGTCAGACAGCAAACCAAACAGCGGCTGAAACACCAGCGAGAAGAAAGAGATAGAGGCAAAAATAATACCGGTGTCACTTTGATTGATATGGTTTATATCGTGCAACCAGATCGGGAAAAACGGAAAATAGGCACCCATGATGAAAAAGTAAAAAAAGAAAAACAGCCCAAAGGTCCAGAAATTTGTATTTTTTAGGTAATTCATTGGTAACTCCTCAGCCGAAACGGCGGCCGTATTCCACATGGAAATACGGCAACATGCTTACTTATGTGCCCAGGTCAGCGAATAACGATATTCATTGGCCGTCAGTAAAAAGTCCGGGCTGACGCTGGGACTCCATGAATCATCACCGCCGACTCCCATGCGGAAAGCATCGATATTTAGCCAGACACCCTGCTCTTCCTTCAAAAGATGGCAGTGGCTGGTTTCCATTAGTTGGCGCAGGCTGTAACGGCCAAGGCCAAAGGCGAAATCTCCGCGCAGCTGCCAGTCGCCGTAATTCAGTTCGCGCGTGCCGCCACGGGAGCCGTTTTCAGAGGGGAAAACATAAGGCGTATACAGCTGTTCCAGCGGCAGTTGCCAGCGGGAAAACTGTGCCGCCAATTGGCGATCGGGGTAATTTTCATGCGGACCCAACCCCAGCCATTCGGCGGAATCTGCGACCTGAGATAGCTGGCAGCTCAGCCCGATACGCGCCGGTGACGGCAGGTTGCTGGCAACCTGCACCTGTACGTCAATGTGCAACTCGCCGAGCGAACTGATGCGATAGGTTTTGCGGCTGATCAGTGCGACATTTTCTGCATGAACATAGGCGTGCTCCGTCTCGATGCTGATAGCATCGGCCAGTTGATTGACCTTAAAACTCAGCACCTGGCATTCAAGCTCGTACATTCCCGCCGCCTTCCAGCGCTCAACCCAGGCATTAGGATCGATGCGCGTCGCTTCACTGACGCCGATGTCGTTATCCAGCGGCGCACGGACAAACTGGTCACGCAGCGGAGAAAGCAGTTGCGGCACCTCGCCTTGCCACCACTGTTCCAGCAGCCCGTTTTGTGAATTGAACTGCCAGCGCCGATCGCCTACGGCAACGGTGATTTCATGGTCTGCCGTGGCCAGTTCGGGAACGCCTTTACCCGGCTCAATCTGCGCAGGCAGTGGCAGAGCACGGGGTAATCGCCACTGATGCCAGGCGCTGCGATGTTCAGCGGCCGACCAGGGAGTTTCATCCGGCTGATAGATATCAACATTCAGCCACAATTCACCCGCTGCGCCGATCGCCGGATAGTCGCCGAGCTGAATACGCTGGCTGCCTTGTGGCGCGATATCGACTCGCTTTTCGCCCTGATACAGCACGTTACCATCCAGCTCGATGCGCCAGCTGAGGCGTTCGTTATCACTATGACGGAAGAGGTAATCACTGCGAACCTCAACCACCAGCGGCTCCTGGCTTATCAGGTCAAAATGGAAGAACTGCTGCGCCCGCTGTGCTTCGAACAGCGCCGGGTGCGGGGTGCGGTCCTGAAACACCAGACCGTTCATACAGAACTGGCGATCGTTAGGCGTATCGCCAAAATCACCGCCGTAGGCCGAATAGCTCACACCGTTCTCGTCTGTACGTGTCAGGCTCTGATCCACCCAGTCCCAGATGAAACCACCCTGTAAGCGCGGGTGATCGCGAAACGCCTGCCAATACTTGTCAAAACCGCCCAGACTATTGCCCATGGCGTGTGCATACTCGCAGAGGATCAGCGGCCGGGTTTCGTCAGGCATACCGATCCATTTTTTGATCGACCATTTGGGCACCGCTTCAAACGGCTGATCCTGATCGACGCGTGCATACATCGGGCAAATAATATCGGTAGCCGCCGAGTTGGCACCGCCGCCTTCATACTGCACTGGACGCGTCGGATCGGCGGATTTTATCCAGCTGTAAAGCGCGTCGTGCGTCGAGCCGTGGCCCGATTCATTGCCCAAAGACCAGATTATAATGCTTGGATGATTGCGATCGCGCTGCACCATGCGGGTCACGCGTTCACTGTAGGCGTTGAACCATTGCGGATCGTCGGAAAGGCGATTCATCGGCTGCATGCCGTGGGTTTCGATATTTGCTTCATCGACGACATAGAGGCCGTAACGGTCGCAAAGTTTGTACCAAAGCGGATGGTTGGGATAATGCGAGCAGCGCACCGCATTGAAATTATGCTGTTTCATCAACAAGATATCTTGCAGCATGGTGGCTTCGTCAACCGCCTGCCCCTTCTCGGGATGATGCTCATGGCGATTGGTGCCACGAATCAACAACGGCTGACCATTGAGTTTCAGTAAGCCCTGTGAAATTTCCACCTGTCGGAAGCCGACGTCATAGGCTTCGGCCTCAACCAGTTGATTATCAGCATCGAGCAGGGAAACTACAGCGCGGTAAAGATATGGCTGTTCGGCGCTCCAAAGCCGCGGTTTCGCCAGCGGCAAACGCAGCGTAACCCGATCAAAATAAGCGCCGCGCTCGTCAATAATTTTACTGCCCAGCGGCTGAAGATCTTCGGCGACCAGTTGATCATCCTGCCAAAGCGTCACCTTGACCTTCAAATCGCAAGCCTGCTCTGGCGTAGAATTCAGTGCAACCTTGGCTTCCAATTCACCGACAGTGAAATTGGCATGCAAATGGGTGCTAAGCTGGATGTCACTGAACTGAACCTCCGGCTTGTGCAGCAGGCTAACATCGCGAAAAATACCGCTCATCCGCCACATATCCTGATCTTCAAGATAACTGCCGTCACTCCAGCGCAGCACCATCACCGCCAGACGGTTGCCGCCCTCTTGCAAATAATCGCTGAGATCAAATTCGGCCGGCAGCCGACTGTCTTGCGAATAGCCGACCCACTCGCCGTTGCACCACAAATAGAAGGCAGAATTCACGCCGTCGAAAATAACCCGTGTCTGGCCCTGCTTAAGCCAATCTTCATGAACATTAAATGTGAGCGAATAACATCCAGTAGGGTTGTCGTGAGGTACAAAAGGAGGGTTTACCGGGATGGGATACTGCACGTTGGTATAAATTGGCGCGTCGTAACCGGCCAACTGCCAGTTGGACGGAACCTGAATCTGATCGGCAGCGGACAAATCTTCGTGGAGCCACGAAGCCGGAACGTCTTCCGGGCAGGAAAAATAACTGAAAGCCCATCCACCATTCAACAGGCGCAGGCTTGCCGAGTCTCGATCCTGTCTGGCCTCTGCCTCGCTGCGCCAACTCTGAAAAGGAGGATGCGCTGGTAAACGGTTGATCTGAGTACAAACCGGATTTTCCCAGTCTCGACGAGCCAGGGTCTCAATTAACGGTTTTTTCACCTGTCCGGTAATTCGCTTCATAAACTCCCCTTAAAATGTTATGCGCTCACATTAATGCTTTTAAACATGAGGGGAGACGGGAGTTAAGTAAAGAAAGCGGCGTTCAGAAGGCGACGAGGATCACAGATTCCCCGACAAACAGGCACGGAAAGATCTAAAGCTGTTCAAGCTGACGGGCAATACGCCTGAGTTCCAAGGCCAGCGATTCCGCAGAATTGACCTGCTCTCCCGGCGGGGAAGTAGTCTGGCGTTGCATTAAGGTGGTATTGAGCAGCAAAGAACCGGGGCTGGCCCGCTGGGGATTTTCCAGCATGTGTACCAGGCGGTTGACACTTTCGCGGCCGCTAAGGCGGAAATCCTGCGCGATAGTGGTTAAAGGCGGTTGAAAATAGGCGCTGTCTTCCGTGTCATCATAGCCCACGATTGACAGCTGCTGCGGCACCGAGATGCCGCACTGATGCGCAGCACGCAGCACACCCAGCGCCATCTGATCGTTAGCAACCAAAAGCGCCGTTGGTCTTTGCGGCTGGTTTAGCAGATTTAATGCCAGCTGATACCCCGACGCAGAACTCCAGTCGCCGTGCACAACCGTGAAGGGAGCGAGTTGCTGTTCAGCCAGCCCGCTCAGCCAGCCTTCATAGCGCAGGCGAGCGGATACCGATTCCAGCGGGCCGGTCAGGAGCGCAATGTCGCGATGCCCTAATTCCAGCAAATGGGCTAACCCCTGCCGCGCACCTTCATTGGGATCAAACAGAATGCTTAGCAACTCGGCCTGCGGGTCAACATCTAAGAACAGCACCGGCAAATTACCGCAGCACTGTTTGACCTCGCGGGCATTGTCGGTTTCCAGCGGCACGTTGACCAAGATGCCATCGACCCGCTGAGCAATCAGCTCATTAACCGCCGCACGACAGGACTGTAGCTGCAAATCCTCGACCATCGAGATAACCACATGGTAGCCCAGCTGACTGGCGCGACTTTTAATCGCTGAAGCCCCCTGCGAAGGTGCGTTCAAGGCAAGGTTGGTGCTTGCCAAACCAAGAGTAAAACTCTGTTTTCCGGCCAGCTGCTGCGCCATACGATTCGGCACATAGTTTAGCTCGTTCATTGCCGCCTCAACCCGAATACGCGTTTTCTCAGCCACCTGAGCTGCCTGATTCAGCACGCGAGACACTGTCTGATAAGAAACACCAGCGTGGCGGGCAACATCTTCGAGCGTGACTGACCTTGGCTTATTCAACGGCGATTTCCTGTCTGGGTTGATTGAAGGCAACGAGAGTAAGGATGATGGTTTAAAAGCCAAAACCTCCTGTCGATGATAACAGATTTACGCACAGTTCGAAGTGCAGGCACCGATGCACCACACGCCTTGCACCGAAATGGTTCAATATCGGTCATTTTCGGGGATCTTATTGCTCAATTCATGCACTAAATGCACTTAAAAAGCGTAAAACTAAGCTAACGGTGATTGTTTACGCATAGCCCGTGCGTGAAGCACAAAAATATTTACTTATTACTTTCAAATACTTAATTAATTTTGTTTTTTTATCATTAGCGCATGGCCTGAGAATTGCTAAATCCGAAGCAGATATTCGTTTCTACCTTTTAGGGAAAATAAATGGACAAGCTTCATTCGGAAGACCAGCTAAAAAGAGGGTTAAAAAACCGTCACATACAGCTGATCGCCTTAGGCGGTGCAATCGGCACCGGCCTGTTTCTTGGCATCGCACAAACAATAAAAATGGCAGGCCCTTCAGTGCTGCTAGGCTATGCAATTGCCGGCGTTATCGCCTTCTTTATCATGCGTCAACTCGGCGAGATGGTCGTTCATGAGCCAGTAGCCGGTTCATTCAGCCATTTTGCCAATAAATATTGGGGTAGTCTGGCGGGCTTTATGTCTGGCTGGAACTATTGGGTGCTGTACGTGCTGGTCAGCATGGCGGAACTCACTGCCGTCGGCATTTACGTTCAATATTGGTGGCCTGAAATCCCGACGTGGGTATCAGCAGCGGTTTTCTTTGTCGCGATCAACGTTATCAACATGAGCAGCGTCAAGATTTACGGCGAAGTTGAATTCTGGTTTTCGATCATCAAAGTCGCGGCGATTGTCGGTATGATCGGCTTCGGTGCCTGGCTACTGGCTAGCGGTCATGGCGGTCCTGAAGCCAGCGTGGCCAACCTGTGGCAGTTCGGCGGCTTCTTCCCTCACGGCGTAAAAGGCCTGGTGATGGCGATGGCGGTGATCATGTTCTCGTTTGGCGGCCTTGAACTGATTGGTATCACCGCAGCCGAAGCCGACGACCCAAAGAAAAGCATTCCGAAAGCGACCAATCAGGTGATCTATCGCATCCTGCTGTTCTACGTAGGCGCGCTGGCGGTGTTACTGTCGCTCTACCCTTGGCAGAAAGTCGTCACCGGCGGAAGCCCGTTCGTGCTGATTTTCCATGCGCTGGATAGCAATCTGGTCGCTACCCTGCTCAACGCAGTCGTGCTTTCCGCCGCGCTTTCTGTTTATAACAGCTGTGTTTTCAGCAATAGTCGTATGCTGTTTGGCCTGGCCAAACAGGGCAATGCGCCAGCCGCGCTGTTGAAAGTGAATCGTCGTGGCATTCCCCTTAACGCACTCAGCGTTTCGGCCATCACCACTGCGATTTGCGTGCTGCTTAACTATCTGATGCCGGGACAGGTATTTGAGATATTGATGTCTTTGGTGGTAGCCGCGCTAGTGATCAACTGGGCGATGATCAGCATTACCCATCTTAAATTCCGCCGTGCGCTGCACACCGTGCAACAGAAAACCAGCTTCCAGAGCCTGGGTTATCCGCTGACTAACGTCATCTGTCTGCTATTCCTGGCTGCGATTCTGGTGATTATGTTTATGACGCCGGGTATGCGCATTTCCGTCTGGCTTGTCCCCGCGTGGTTGCTGGTGCTGGCAGTGGGCTATCAGTTCAAGAAAAGGCCTGCGACAGTCAACGTGGCCTAATTTAACAGGGTTTTAGATCATTCAGATAATAAAAAAGGGGCCAACTGGCCCCTAATATCTCATTGCACCTTAAGGTACAAATCGCTGCTGATTACAGACGATCTACGTCGTTCAACTCTTTGAAAGCCTGTTCCAGACGAGTCACCATAGAGGACTGTGCAGAGCGCAGCCATACGCGTGGATCGTAGAATTTCTTGTTCGGCTTGTCAGCGCCTTCTGGGTTACCCAGCTGCGCCTGCAGGTAAGCTTCGTT
>CAWUIY010000128.1:0-12286 GCA_963922555.1 uncultured Serratia sp.
TGATTATTATCCCACCGTGCGGGGCTGCACTTGGACGAAGAAAGGCTTACTAAACAAGCCTGAACCTGAAAAGAACCCCCGCACCGAAAGGTCCGGGGGTTTTTTTTTGGTCAGGTTAATTTTTAGCGTAATGAGGCGGGAGAAAATATGAACAACAGCATAATATTCTGCGCTTGTAGCCAAAAGGCAGGAGAATAAAGATGAATGGAGCACAGTGGGTAGTACAAGCGTTGCGTTCGCAAGGGGTGGATATGGTCTTCGGCTATCCTGGCGGAGCGATCATGCCGGTATACGATGCACTCTATGACGGCGGCGTGGAACACCTACTGTGCCGCCATGAGCAAGGTGCGGCAATGGCTGCCATCGGGTATGCGCGTTCCACCGGCAAAGTTGGCGTGTGTATCGCCACTTCCGGGCCGGGTGCGACCAACTTGATCACCGGCCTCGCCGATGCGCTCATGGACTCCGTTCCTGTTGTTGCCATCACCGGCCAGGTGGGCTCAGCCTTCATCGGCACCGATGCTTTCCAGGAAATCGACGTACTGGGTCTGTCTTTGGCCTGCACCAAGCACAGCTTCCTGGTTGAGTCGCTGGAAGCGCTGCCGGAAATCATGGCCGAGGCGTTTGCTATCGCCAGCAGCGGTCGTCCAGGTCCGGTTCTGGTCGATATCCCTAAAGATATCCAGTTGGCGGTTGCCGATTTAGCTCCGCATTTGATGCCGGTTGAGCAAGAGATGCCTCATCCAACGGCAGAACTGGCGCAAGCCTATGAAATGATTGCCAAGGCGCAAAAACCGATGCTGTATGTTGGCGGTGGCGTAGGCATGGCAGGCGCGGTACCCGCCTTGCGCTCGTTTATTCGTGCTACGGGAATTCCGTGCGTTGCTACACTTAAGGGATTGGGCGCACCTGATGCCAACGACCCGTGTTATCTCGGGATGTTGGGCATGCACGGCACCAAGGCTGCCAACATGGCGGTTCAGTCCTGTGACCTGTTGATTGCCGTTGGTGCGCGTTTCGACGACCGCGTAACCGGCAAGCTCAACACCTTCGCGCCAAACGCCAGCGTTATCCACATGGATATCGACCCGGCTGAATTAAATAAATTGCGCCAGGCGCATGTTGCATTGCAGGGTGCTTTGACTGCGATGCTGCCCGCGCTGGAACAGCCATGTTCAATCAATGCATGGCGGGATGAAGTCATGACGTTGAAAGCGGCGGGCGAGTGGCGCTATGACCACCCGGGTGAGGCGATTTTTGCCCCTCTGCTGCTGAAACAAATTTCCGATCGTATGGACGCCAACACCGTGGTGACAACTGACGTGGGCCAGCATCAAATGTGGACCGCGCAGCACATGACATTCTCACGTCCCGAGAATTTCATCACCTCCAGCGGCCTTGGCACAATGGGCTTCGGCGTTCCTGCTGCGGTTGGCGCACAGGTCGCTCGTCCGAATGATATGGTTATCTGCGTTTCTGGTGATGGTTCATTCATGATGAATGTTCAGGAGCTGGGCACCATCAAGCGAAAACAGTTGCCGTTGAAAATCCTGCTGCTGGATAACCAGCGATTAGGGATGGTTCGACAGTGGCAGGAACTGTTTTTTGATGGACGCTATAGTGAAACCAACCTCTCAGATAACCCCGATTTTATTACGCTGGCCAGCGCGTTTGATATCCCAGGCCAACGTATCAGCCGTAAAGACCAGGTCGAAGATGCTCTGGACGCCTTCTTCAATAGCAAAGGCCCTTACCTGCTTCAGGTATCCATCGACGAAAATCAGAATGTCTGGCCATTGGTACCACCGGGTGCGGGCAACGAAACCATGTTGGAGAAAATGTCATGATGCAGCATAACGTCTCAATTCAGGCCCGTTTCCGTCCAGAAATGCTGGAGCGCGTCTTGCGCGTCGTTCGTCACCGTGGATTCCAGGTCTGCGCCATGAACATGAACCAGATGGCCAATAACGAAAACATCAATATCGAGTTGACCGTTGCCAGTGAGCGGTCGGTGGATTTACTGTCAGTGCAGTTGAACAAACTTATGGACGTCGCCAGTGTTGAGGTCCAGCAGCAAACATCACAACAAACTAACCAACAAAAACGCGCCAACGCGTAAGTAAGGAACAGAAGAATGTCTACGAAGAAAGCAGATTATATTTGGTTCAACGGCGAGATGGTTCCATGGGAAGACGCAAAGGTTAGCGTAATGTCCCACGCACTGCACTACGGCACGTCAGTATTTGAAGGCGTTCGTTGCTACGACTCGCACAAAGGACCAGTAGTTTTCCGTCATCGTGAACATATGCAGCGCCTGCATGACTCTGCAAAAATCTATCGTTTCCCGGTTAAACAGTCCGTGGAAGAGCTGATGGAAGCTTGCCGTGACGTGCTGCGCAAGAACAACCTGAAAAGCGCCTATATTCGCCCACTGGTGTTCGTTGGCGACGTGGGTCTGGGCGTTAACCCGCCAGATGGTTATGAAACTGACGTGATCATTGCGGCGTTCCCATGGGGCGCGTACCTCGGTGCAGAAGCGCTGGAAAACGGTATCGATGCAATGGTTTCTTCATGGAACCGCGTCGCGGCCAACACCATTCCAACCGCAGCAAAAGCGGGCGGTAACTACCTGTCCTCTCTGCTGGTGGGTAGCGAAGCGCGTCGTCACGGTTATCAGGAAGGTATTGCCCTGGACGTTAACGGTTATGTTTCCGAAGGCGCGGGCGAGAACCTGTTCGAAGTGAAAGACGGCATTCTGTTTACTCCGCCATTCACTTCTTCTGCTCTGCCGGGCATCACCCGTGACGCGATTATCAAGCTGGCGAAAGATCTGGGCATCGAAGTTCGCGAGCAGGTGCTGTCTCGTGAATCCCTGTATCTGGCTGACGAAGTGTTCATGTCAGGTACCGCAGCCGAGATCACCCCGGTTCGCAGCGTAGACGGCATTCAGGTTGGCGCAGGCAAGCGCGGTCCGATTACCGAGAAAATCCAGAGCGCATTCTTCGGCCTGTTCACCGGCGAAACCGAAGACAAGTACGGTTGGTTGGATCCAGTAAACCCTGCATAAAACTAAAAGATATATTCCGTGGGCGGTGGTGTCGCCGCCCACATAAAAGCATTAATTGGAGTGAATAGAGCATGCCAAAGTACCGTTCCGCTACCACGACTCAAGGCCGTAATATGGCTGGGGCCCGCGCATTATGGCGCGCCACCGGGATGACCGATGATGATTTCAACAAACCGATTATCGCGGTTGTTAACTCCTTTACGCAGTTCGTTCCAGGTCACGTCCACTTGCGCGACATGGGTAAACTGGTGGCTGAGGAGATCGAAGCGTACGGCGGTGTAGCCAAAGAGTTCAACACCATCGCCGTAGATGATGGTATCGCCATGGGGCATGGCGGCATGCTGTATTCACTGCCTTCGCGCGAACTGATTGCTGACTCGGTGGAATACATGGTTAATGCGCACTGCGCCGATGCCATGGTCTGTATCTCCAACTGTGACAAAATCACCCCAGGAATGCTGATGGCTGCACTGCGCCTTAACATTCCGGTGATCTTTGTTTCCGGTGGCCCAATGGAAGCCGGTAAAACCAAGCTGTCTGACAAAATCATCAAGCTGGACCTGGTTGACGCGATGATCCAGGGCGCAAACCCTAACGTCAGCGATGCCGACAGCGCGCAAATTGAACGTTCCGCCTGTCCGACCTGCGGATCTTGTTCCGGTATGTTTACCGCCAACTCAATGAACTGTCTGACCGAAGTATTGGGCCTGTCCCAGCCGGCTAACGGTTCTCTGCTGGCAACTCACGCCGATCGTAAAGAGCTGTTCCTGTCCGCTGGTAGACGTATCGTGAGTCTGGCAAAACGTTATTACGAAAAAGACGACGAGAGCGTATTGCCACGTAATATCGCGACCAAGGCAGCATTCGAAAACGCCATGACGCTGGATATCGCGATGGGCGGCTCTACCAACACCATCCTGCACCTGTTGGCTGCTGCGCAGGAAGGCGAAGTTGATTTCAACATGACCGACATCGACGCGCTGTCCCGCAAGGTTCCACACCTGTGCAAAGTGGCACCCAGCACGCAGAAATATCACATGGAAGACGTTCACCGTGCCGGTGGCGTGTGGGGCATCTTGGGTGAGCTGGATCGCGCTGGCCTGATGAATCGTGACGTGTCCAACGTGCTGGAAATGAAATTCCCGGAAACGCTGCAACAATACGACGTCATGATCACCGAAGACGAAGCCGTGAAGAAAATGTTCCGCGCAGGTCCTGCGGGCATTCGTACTACCAAGGCGTTCTCGCAGGATTGCCGTTGGGATACGCTGGACACTGACCGCGTTGACGGTTGTATTCGTTCCATCGACCACGCATTCAGCACCGAAGGCGGCCTGGCCGTACTTTACGGCAACATGGCGCTGGACGGCAGTATCGTTAAAACTGCGGGCGTTGATGAAGAAAACCTGACCTTCCGCGGTCCGGCTAAAGTCTACGAAAGCCAGGATGCGGCAGTAGAAGCGATCCTTGGCGGCAAAGTGGTTGCAGGCGACGTCGTTGTTATTCGCTACGAAGGTCCTAAAGGCGGCCCAGGCATGCAGGAAATGCTGTATCCGACTACCTACCTGAAATCCATGGGCCTGGGCAAAGCCTGTGCGTTGATCACCGATGGCCGCTTCTCTGGCGGTACCTCTGGTCTGTCTATTGGCCACGTTTCTCCGGAAGCGGGCAGCGGCGGCCTGATTGCGTTAATTGAAGATGGCGACATGATCAATATCGACATTCCAAACCGCAGCATGGTGCTGGACGTCGCAGACAGCGAGCTGGCGGCTCGTCGTGAAGTTGAACTGGCCCGTGGCGATAAAGCCTGGACCCCGAAAAATCGCGTGCGTGAAGTTTCCTTCGCCCTGCGTGCCTATGCGTTGCTGGCGACAAGTGCCGACAAAGGCGCAATCCGCGACAAGAGCAAGCTGGGAGGCTAACTGCATGGCGGTATCACAACCTCTGCCCGATCAACCCTGCGGAGCGGAATATCTGCGTGCGGTGTTACGAGCGCCCGTTTATGAGGTGGCGCAAGTCACCCCGTTACAGGTCATGGAAAAAATCTCGACTCGACTGGATAACGTGATCCTGGTGAAGCGAGAAGATCGTCAGGCGGTGCACAGTTTCAAACTGCGCGGCGCTTACGCAATGATTGCCGGGTTGACTGAAGAGCAGGCCGCGCGCGGCGTGATTACGGCTTCGGCCGGTAACCACGCGCAGGGCGTTGCCTTGTCAGCCACCCGTAAAGGGATTAAAGCGCTGATTGTGATGCCGGTTGCGACTGCCGATATCAAAGTGGATGCCGTGCGTAATTTTGGCGGCGAAGTGCTGCTGCACGGCGCCAACTTTGACGAAGCAAAAGCCAAGGCGATTGAACTGTCACAGTCTCAGGGCATGACCTTTGTGCCGCCGTTCGACCATCCGGCGGTGATCGCCGGGCAGGGAACGCTGGCAATGGAACTGCTGCAACAGGATGCGCACCTCGATCGGGTTTTTGTTCCGGTTGGCGGCGGCGGTCTGGCAGCGGGCGTGGCGGTTCTGATCAAGCAACTGATGCCTCAAATCAAGGTGATCGGCGTTGAAGCCGAGGATTCAGCGTGCCTGCGTGCGGCGCTGGATGCCGGCGAGCCGGTTGATTTGGCACGTGTCGGGCTGTTTGCCGAAGGTGTGGCCGTCAAGCGCATCGGTACGGAAACGTTCCGCCTGTGCCGTGAGTATCTTGACGACGTCATTACCGTCGACAGTGATGCTATCTGCGCTGCGGTGAAAGATCTGTTCGAAGACGTGCGTGCTATCGCCGAACCTTCCGGTGCTTTGGCGCTGGCGGGGCTAAAGAAATATGTGCAGGAGCATAATATTCAGGGCGAACGTCTTGCCCACGTGCTGTCCGGCGCTAATCTGAACTTCCACGGTTTGCGTTATGTTTCAGAGCGTTGCGAACTAGGCGAGCAGCGTGAAGCTTTACTGGCGGTTACTATTCCCGAGCGTAAGGGCAGTTTCCTGAACTTCTGCCAGCTGCTTGGCGGTCGTTCTGTAACGGAATTCAACTATCGCTACGCCGATGCCGACAATGCCTGCATTTTTGTTGGCGTTCGTCTGACGCGAGGTCACGCCGAGCGCAAAGAGATTATCGATTTGCTCAGCGATGGCGGCTATCAGGTAGTGGATTTATCCGATGATGAGATGGCGAAGCTGCACGTGCGCTATATGGTCGGCGGGCGTCCGAGCAAGCCGCTGCGCGAGCGTCTTTACAGCTTTGAGTTTCCAGAGTCGCCGGGCGCGTTGCTGAAATTCCTGCACACGCTGGGCACGCACTGGAATATTTCCCTGTTCCACTATCGCAGCCATGGCACCGACTTCGGTCGCGTATTGGCGGCTTTCGAATTAACGGATCAGGAGCCAGAGTTCGAAAAGAATCTTTCGGCCTTGGGTTATGACTGTCACAATGAGTCTGATAATCCGGCCTTTCGCTTCTTTTTGCAGGGATAGTGGGCAGCCAATAAATTTATAAACAGGGACGGCGTATGAGCACTGCGTTTAACGGGTTCAGCCAGCAAGGGCTGAATTTTTTGCAGCAAGTTCGGATTGAAAACGATAAAGCGTGGTTTGACGATAACCGCCACGTTTACGATCAGACGCTGTTAACGCCGTTTCGTGCGCTGGTGGAGGCGCTTAGCGCCACCATGCTGGCAATCGACCCGCAGTTTGAAATCCGTCCCGCCATTGGTAAAACGCTGTCGCGCATTCATCGCGACACGCGTTTCTCCCACGATAAAACCCGCTATCGCAGTCGGATGTGGCTGACCTTCAAGCGTCCCAGCAAAGACTGGAAAGACGCGCCGGTCTATTTCTTTGAGCTTGGTCCGGACATGCTGCGCTATGGGCTGGGTTATTACAGCGCCAATAAACAAACCATGGATTTATTCCGCCACACGCTAAATCGCCAACCGATGCAGTTTCTCGAAGTGGCAGAATGCTGCCGCGCGCCGTTTGAACTGGCAGGAGAAAGCTACAAGCGACCGCTGGTCAAAGAGCAGGACCCGGCAATTGCCAACTGGTATAACCGAAAATCTTTTGCGGTGATGGCGACCGACACTCAGGTCGAGAGGCTTTTCAGTCCCGCGCTGGTGAATGACCTGGCAAAAGCGTTCCTGCAACTCGAACCGCTTTATCATTGGCTGATGCGTGTCGAAACGATGAAACAGATCGATCCCGCCGATCTTTAATCGCAAAACCGATCTCAAAACCCATCGCAAGACTCGAAAACGATCACGCCGGAATGCCTTCCCGGCACCTAAGCTACAGTTTCATCTCTCTCTGCAACAACAGTTGCCAGAATGCCTCAATCAGCGGCTCGTTGAGACGTTTGCGCTGTACGCAGACCCCCAGCGGCAGCGGCGCGCCTATGGTCACGTTGCCGTGAACCGAAATACGGTTACGGATCAGGTCAGGGCTGTTTTCCAGCACGACGCCTGGGATCAGCGCCACGCCACAGCCCAACGCCACCATAGAGACAATCGCCTCGTGCCCCGAAACGGTGGCATAAATCAGCGGGTTAGTGATTTTGTGATGGCGGAACCAGCTATCGATACGCTTTCGTGCCGGTCCGTGTTCAGGAATGATAAACGGAATTTGCGACCATTCAGGATGAGGCTCGCTGACCTGAGTCCGCACCGCGCAGGGCAGATACGGCACAATCAACGCCATTGTCACTTCACCAATCGGTGTAAAGTCTATACTTGAAGGCAGCGTTTCCGGATGCCCGGCAATGCCCAAATCGGCTTCAGTTGATTGTACTTTTTCAACTGCGTCTGCGGCATCTCCGGTGGTGAGCTTGATTTCAACCAGCGGATGCTGGGCGCGAAAACGGTCGAGGATTGGCGGCAAATGACTGTACGCGGCGGTAACCGAGCAAAACAGGCGCAGCTCGCCGGACAGCGTCGGGCCGTTTTGTCCCATCGCGTGTCGCAACTGCTGGTATTGCAACAGCGTCTGCTGGGCAAAAGTTTTTAATTGTTCACCGGCCTGCGTCAGCTGCACGGTGCGGTTATCGCGTTGGAAAAGCGCCTGCCCCAGTTCCTCTTCCAGCCGCTGGATTTGCCGCGAGAGCGTAGACGGGCTGACGTGCATAGCCTTGGCCGAACGCCCGAAATGGCGGCTCTCAGCCAGATTGAGAAACAGTTTCAGATCGCGTAAGTCCATAAATTTTTCCGGCAGCAGTATGCTTTTAATGTGGGTTTATTGACGTTGCATAAACTGCAATATCATCTTCTTAATATATCAATTTAAGCAATGCTCTGCATGACATATAGTGATTTCACAGCAACCCATAATGCTTCACGTTGCAGATGTGTTGGCTACGCTCGTTCAACCCAGTCACTTAACAGAGTAAGCTTCCGGGGATTCAAAACTTGCCGCCATCCTGCAACCCGAATCATTAAGGCTAAACAATTTCGCACCAAACAACCGTAACGGAGTTTTACCATGGCTAACTATTTCAACACATTGAACCTGCGTCAGCAGTTGGCGCAATTAGGCAAGTGCCGCTTTATGGCTCGCGATGAATTCGCTGATGAAGCCAGCTTCCTAAAGGGTAAAAAAGTGGTGATCGTTGGTTGTGGCGCACAGGGCCTGAACCAGGGTCTGAACATGCGTGACTCCGGTCTGGACGTTTCCTACACCCTGCGTGCAGAAGCGATTGCCGAAAAGCGCGCTTCATGGCGTAAAGCGACCGAAAACGGTTTTAAAGTTGGCACTTACGAAGAACTGATCCCACAGGCGGATCTGGTTGTTAACCTGACTCCAGACAAGCAGCACAGCGCGGTAGTAAAAGCGGTTCAGCCTCTGATGAAAGACGGCGCGGCGCTGGGTTATTCTCACGGTTTCAACATCGTTGAAGTGGGTGAGCAAATCCGTAAGGACATCACCGTAGTGATGGTTGCTCCGAAATGTCCGGGTACTGAAGTTCGTGAAGAATACAAACGCGGTTTCGGCGTGCCAACGCTTATCGCAGTTCACCCGGAAAACGATCCTAAAGGCGAAGGCATGGCGATTGCCAAGGCCTGGGCTGCGGCGACCGGTGGTCATCGTGCAGGCGTTCTGGAATCTTCTTTCGTTGCCGAAGTTAAATCTGACCTGATGGGCGAGCAGACCATCCTGTGCGGTATGTTGCAGGCTGGTTCACTGCTGTGCTTCGACAAACTGGTTGCTGACGGCGTAGACGCGGCTTATGCAGAAAAACTGCTGCAGTTCGGTTGGGAAACTATCACCGAAGCGTTGAAGCAGGGCGGTATCACCCTGATGATGGATCGCCTGTCTAACCCGGCTAAACTGCGTGCTTTCGCACTGTCAGAGCAGCTGAAAGAGATTATGGCTCCGCTGTTCCAGAAGCACATGGATGACATCATCTCTGGCGAATTCTCTGGTGGCATGATGGCTGACTGGGCTGCAGACGACGTTAAACTGCTGACCTGGCGTGAAGAGACCGGCGCGACTGCGTTCGAAAACGCACCACAGTTCGAAGGCAAAATCTCTGAACAAGAGTACTTCGACCACGGCGTTCTGATGATTGCGATGGTTAAGGCAGGCGTTGAGCTGGCGTTCGAAACCATGGTGGCTTCTGGCATCATCGAAGAATCTGCTTACTACGAATCTCTGCACGAGTTGCCGCTGATCGCTAACACCATTGCTCGTAAGCGTCTGTATGAAATGAACGTGGTTATCTCTGATACCGCAGAATACGGTAACTATCTGTTCGCTAACGCGGCAGTACCTTTGCTGAAAGAATTCATGACCACTCTGCAAGCCGGTGACCTGGGCAAAGCTGTTGCTGCGGCCGAAGTTGACAACGCTCAACTGCGTGACGTGAACGAAGCTATCCGTGCTCACGCTATCGAAGCGGTTGGCCACAAACTGCGCGGCTACATGACTGACATGAAGCGCATCGCGGTTGCCAGCTAATAACGAGCGTCTGACCTGCAAGACCCTACAATAAATAGAAAAGCACCGCCTTGGCGGTGCTTTTTTTATCTCTACGGCTTAAGTCTGCGAGGCAGGCTTAGTTGCGGTAAAGAACCTTGATCAGGTGGTAACCGAACTGAGTTTTAACCGGACCCAGTGGCTTCAGCAGTTCACCGCTGAAAACGACTTTGTCGAAAGCAGGAACCATGTCACCTTTGCGGAATTCACCCAGTGAACCGCCGTCACGCTTGGACGGGCAGGTAGAGTGCTTGCGCGCCAATTCCTGGAAGTCAGCGCCTTGTTGCAGCTGAGCCAGCAGTTCGTTAGCCTTGTTTTCGTCATCCACCAGGATGTGTAATGCAGAAGCGGTATTCGCCATAATCGTGACCTTTATATAAAATTAATTCAGTAACTGCTCAGGGGCGTAATGTAACATCTGCAACACCAGAAGTGCACTGCGCGATAGCTCTCAACCTCTGAACCTTACACTTTTGACTCTCATTTCTGGCGGAAGTTTCTGCTACAATCCCCCTCCCGCGTCTATCCAATGAGCAAAAATAACCCAATGCGATTAAATCCCAGCCAACAACATGCCGTCGAATTCGTCACCGGACCCTGTCTGGTCCTGGCCGGTGCCGGTTCGGGTAAAACGCGGGTTATTACCAATAAAATTGCTCATTTGATCCGTGAATGTGGCTATCAGGCTCGACATATCGCCGCCGTGACCTTTACCAACAAGGCCGCGCGCGAGATGAAAGAACGCGTCTCGCAGACGCTGGGTCGTAAAGAGTCGCGCGGGCTGCTGATTTCGACTTTCCATACGCTGGGGCTGGAAATTATCAAGCGCGAGTATGCTGCGCTGGGTATGAAATCCAACTTTTCGCTGTTTGACGATCAGGACCAACTGGCGCTGTTAAAAGAGCTGAGTGAAAAGTGGCTGGAGAACGACAAAACGCTGTTGCAGCAATTGATCTCGACGATCTCTAACTGGAAAAACGATCTTGTCGACCCGTCCGGAGCGGCTAAGCTAGCGCGAGCTGAGCGCGATCAGATCTTTGCGCATTGCTATGGCCTTTATCATGACCACATGCGCGCCTGTAATATTCTCGACTTTGACGATCTGATCCTGCTGCCGACCTTGCTATTGCAACGTAATGAAGAGGTCCGCGAGCGCTGGCAGAACAAGCTGCGCTACCTGCTGGTGGATGAATACCAGGATACCAATACCAGCCAGTACATGATGGTGAAACTGCTGGTGGGCAATCGCGCGCGCTTTACCGTGGTAGGTGACGACGACCAGTCCATTTACTCGTGGCGCGGTGCGCGTCCACAGAATCTGGTGCTGCTGAAAGAAGATTTCCCGGCTTTGCAGGTCATCAAGCTGGAGCAAAATTATCGCTCCTCGCAGCGTATCCTCAAGGCCGCCAATATTTTGATCGCCAATAACCCGCACGTGTTCGAGAAACGTTTGTTCTCTGAACTGGCCTATGGTCAGGAACTCAAGGTGATCACCGCTAATAATGAGGACCACGAGGCCGAGCGCGTGGTCGGCGAGCTGATTGCCCATCGCTTCGTTAATAAAACCAACTATGGCGATTACGCCATTCTTTATCGCGGTAACCATCAGTCGCGATTGTTTGAAAAGATGCTGATGCAAAACCGCATCCCTTATCGTATCTCGGGCGGAACCTCGTTCTTCTCGCGTCCGGAAATCAAAGACCTGCTGGCTTATCTGCGAGTGCTGACCAACCCTGACGACGACAGCGCTTTCTTGCGCATCGTTAACACTCCGCGCCGAGAGATCGGGGCCGCCACGCTGCAAAAACTGGGTGAATGGGCCAACCAGCGTAATAAAGGGCTGTTCAAGGCTAGCTCTGACTTTGGCCTGGGACAGACGCTCACCGGACGCGGCCTGGAATCGTTACAGCGTTTCACCCATTGGATGGGCAATATCGCCGAACTGGCCGAGCGCGAACCGATTGCCGCCGTGCGTGACCTGATCCACGGCATGGACTACGAGAGCTGGCTGTTTGAGACCTCTCCAAGCCCGAAAGCGGCGGAAATGCGCATGAAAAACGTGAATCAGCTGTTTAGCTGGATGACCGAAATGCTCGAAGGCACTGACCTCGACGAGCCGATGTCGCTGACTCAGGTAGTCACCCGCTTTACGCTGCGCGACATGATGGAGCGCGGCGAAAGCGACGAGGAGCTGGATCAGGTTCAGTTAATGACCCTGCATGCCTCGAAAGGCCTGGAATTCCCCTACGTCTTTTTGGT
>CAWUIY010000129.1:0-12205 GCA_963922555.1 uncultured Serratia sp.
GTGCAGTCCCATTTGCAGCACCTGTAGCATATTGCCGGTGCCCATCGGATACCACGGGTCAAATACGTCATCATGCCCGAAACAGACGTTAATCCCTGCTTCCAGCATTTCTTTTACCCGCGTGATGCCGCGACGTTTTGGATAGGTGTCAAAACGCCCTTGTAGATGAATATTCACCAGCGGATTGGCAACAAAGTTGATTCCAGAAAGCTTGAGCAAGCGGAACAGGCGCGAGGTGTACGCACCGTTATAGGAATGCATCGCGGTGGTATGGCTGGCAGTCACGCGCGCCCCCATATTTTCACGATGAGCCAGCGCGGCGACGGTTTCAACAAAACGCGACTGCTCGTCGTCGATTTCGTCACAATGCACGTCAACCATGCGGTTATATTTCTGCGCCAGTGCGAAGGTTTTATGCAGCGATTCAACGCCATATTCACGAGTGAATTCGAAATGCGGGATCGCACCCACCACGTCCGCGCCAAGCTTCAATGCCTCTTCCAACAACTGCTCGCCATTGGGATAAGACATGATCCCTTCCTGCGGAAAGGCCACAATCTGTAAATCGACCCACGGTGCAACTTCCTGCTTCACTTCAAGCATTGCTTTCAGGGCCGTCAACGTAGGATCAGAGACGTCTACATGAGTGCGAACGTATTGGATACCATTGGCAATCTGCCATTTCAGGGTGATCCAGGCGCGTTTTTTGACGTCTTCATGCGTCAGCAATGCCTTGCGTTCGGCCCAGCGTTCAATACCTTCAAACAAAGTGCCCGACTGATTCCACGATGGCTCGCCGGCGGTTTGCGTGGTATCAAGGTGGATATGCGGCTCAATAAAAGGAGGGATTGCCATGCCGCCCTGCGCATCGAGTACGTCCTCGCGTTGAGAACTGCCCTGCGGCTGAGCACCTATCTGGCGGATTTTCCCTTCTTCAATATCGATCTGCCACAGGCCATCAGTAAACGGCATGCGTACATTTTTTATCGCCCGCAGGCTGGATTGCGTCACCTTGACCTCTCTGTCTGCATCAATGTTTTCATCTTCTTTCTCAAACCATAGCCGATACAGCAGCGGAAGAGAAAAAAGCCGTTATTTATCGATTATTGTATAAACAATACAGCCTGATACTCGACAACGGGTAGAAATTTAACGCAAATTTATGACATTCGCAGCAGCCGCGTGATAAGTCTTAACTCCTCTGATCGTGATTTTCATTCTCGCAGCAGGAAGCAGGCAGGCATTCACTCACGCAAAGGACGCCTTGATGACAGTAAACCCCGAAATGCTGCTCCAGAGCCCCCCAGCCAAGCGAGGTAACTTTTAAAGCTCGCGATCCGGCCGAGCGAGTTAGCCATTTCCACGCGATAAAAGCCTCTAACAACACAGCACCAAAGCTTCCGGCAAGGTGATATTGCCGTTCGGTCCAGTCGAGACATTGGCGAATATTTTCGCGGTGATCCGCATGAATCTCTACGCCCCGCTGCTCAAGCCAGCCATTCCCAGCCCGGGTCAATGAAAAATGCAGCCCTGCCTCTTCGACGATAAGACCACGTCTCAGCATGCCCTGAGTCACCGCCACGCCTATTTGTCCGGCAAGATGGTCGTAACAACAGCGCGCAAAGCGCAGATCTTTGGCAGAGCGATTAGGCGTCGTTAGCCAAGGCGAAGTCACTGGCCCAACAGAGGCGAGGCTCTCAAGAAGATGGGAGATATGCGGGCCAGCCAGTTGGTAATAGCGATAACGCCCCACTGACTCCACATTAATTAACCCGCCATCGCGCAGCTTGCCGAGATGAAAACTGGCGGTTTGTGCGGTAATTCCCGCCGCCTCTGCCAACGCGCTGGCGGAAAGGGCTTCGCCACCGGACAAGGCTATCAGCATCACTGAACGCACGGGTTCGGCGATAAGATGGGCTACGACTGAAATATGAAATTGGTTCATTATGCGCGCCAGTGAATGGGACTTGTGTGTTTATCAAAGCAAATGACACTTCGATACGGCTCGAATTATTATTAAGTGCTTGCAGGGTATAGTCAATTTATCACCCTATGGACTCGTTATATTGCCGATGAACACCAACTCTGCTCAAAAATGGTTATTAGCAGCAACCAGTATCAGCTACATCATCGTCATCCTTGATACTTCAATTGTTAATGTCGCCCTCGCGCCTTTGGCAGCAACTCTACATTCGACTATCACCGGCCTGCAATGGGTAGTCAGCGCTTATACCGTCACTTTTGCCAGCTTGCTGCTCAGCGGCGGCGCATTAGGTGACAAACTGGGTGCAAAAAAGGTTTACCTCAGTGGTTTACTGCTATTTGCCGTAGCCTCGGCGGGATGCGGTTTATCTTCATCACTCTTTGCTCTCGTGGCCTCACGTATTTTGCAGGGCGCTGGCGCAGCGTTGCTGGTACCTGCTTCGCTAGCATTGATTAATGGCGAATTTTTGGCAGCGCAACAGCGCGTCAAAGCCATTGGCATCTGGGCCGGTTGTGGCGGGATCGCCATGGCTGCTGGCCCTTTACTTGGCGGCATACTCATCCAGTTATTCGGCTGGCGCAGCATTTTTCTGCTCAATATCCCCATTGCTTTGCTCGGTGTGCTCATGACGATGCGCATTCCGGTAATAAAAAATCCTGTTCAGAAGAGACCAATAGACGTGCTTGGGCAGCTGCTGGCCATTATTGCGCTGGGATCGTCCATCGCCGTGCTGATTGAAGGGATTAGTCGGGGATGGCAGGACCCGTGGATCGGCTCGGGTATAGTTATCGCAGTGCTTGCTTGGTGTTTATTCATTTTCACAGAACGCTCTGTTAAGCAGCCCATGCTTCCAATGACGTTATTCCGTCAGCCAGAATTTTCCGCTGCGGTTGCCGTTTCGCTGATCTCCGGACTGGTGTTTTATGGACTATTTTTCCTACTGAGCCTTTATTTGCAAACCGTGCGTGACTGGTCGTCGCTCGACAGCGGACTCGCTTTTCTTCCGCTGACCATATTGGTCACACTTGGGAGTTTTAGTGCGGGAAAACTTAACCGCCAGTTTGGCGCTTTTTGGCTGATTACCAGCTGTTGTGGACTTTACGTGGCGGGTTTTGCCGGGCTACTGGTACTTGGGGAAAACCCTGCCTACTGGCGGATTGCGCTTTGCTTTCCTGCGCTAGGGCTGGCCGCTGGAATCATTACCCCAGTCGCCACGTCAGTGGTTATGAATTCGATAACGAGAGATCAGGCCGGAATCGCTGCCGGCGTACTCAACGCTAGCCGACAGACCGGCTCGGCACTGGGCGTCGCGATTTTTGGCGGCTTGCTTAGCGCCGTAAAACCACTAGCGGCGGGCATTCACCTCGCCGTCTGCATCGCCATCGCTCTCTCACTGCTTGGCGGAGCTCTGTGGACAATCGCACTCAGCAGGAATTCCGCGCATAAAAAAACCACGCCGTAAAAAGCGTGGTTTAAACATTTATTACTCAAAATAAATCCAAACTCATGGGCGTTGCAGCGTCAAGAGCGAACTGAATTTATGGAGCAGGCACGAAGCCGATGACTTCATAAACCTTTTTCAACGTAACCTGAGCACGAGCGCGGGCCTTCTCAGCACCTTCGCGCATGACTTGCTGCAGGAAGGCTTCGTCAGAACGGTACTGGTGGTAACGCTCTTGCAAACCGGTCAGCATCTCGGAAACCGCTTCGGCAACTGCGCCCTTCAGATGGCCGTACATTTGACCTTCGAATTCGGCTTCAAGTTCAGCGATGCTCTTGCCGTTCACGCCTGACAGGATATCCAGCAGGTTAGAAACACCCGGTTTTTCCGCCTGATCGTAACGAATGACCGGTGGCTCTTCCGAGTCAGTCATCGCGCGTTTGATCTTCTTGGTCACTGACTTGGTGTCTTCCAGCAGGCCAATCACGTTGTTGCGGTTGTCATCGGACTTGGACATTTTCTTGGTCGGATCCTGCAAAGACATCACGCGCGCACCAGATTTCGGAATAAACGGCTCTGGAACGGCAAACACGTCACCGTAAAGCGCGTTGAAACGACCCGCGATATCGCGACTTAGTTCAAGGTGCTGCTTCTGGTCTTCGCCAACGGGGACCTGATTGGTCTGATACAACAGGATGTCTGCCGCCATCAGCACCGGATAATCGAACAGGCCGGCATTGATATTTTCTGAATAGCGCGCCGACTTGTCTTTAAACTGCGTCATGCGGCTCAGCTCGCCGAAATAGGTGTAACAGTTCAGCGCCCAGCCAAGCTGAGAATGCTCAGGCACGTGGGACTGAACAAAAATTGTGCTCTTCTTCGGATCGATACCGCAAGCAAGGTACAACGCCAGCGTATCCAGCGTCGCTTTACGTAATTGAGCAGGATCCTGACGTGCTGTAATTGCGTGCAGGTCAACGATGCAATAAATGCAGTCAAAATCATCCTGCATTTTAACCCATTGACGCAGAGCACCCATGTAGTTACCAATGCTCAATTCACCAGAGGGTTGTGCGCCACTAAAGACGATGGGTTTACTCATTTTATGCTTCCTAATCCTTTAAAGGGGATAGCCCGAAGAGGGGCAAAAGGTCGGCAAAGCGTTCAAGAACCCGGTCGGGTTTACTCAGCGCAATAGCTTCGCCGTAATTATAACCATAGGTCATGCCAACGCAGCGACAACCCGCAGCCTGAGCCGCCTGAATATCGTTACGGGAATCACCGACAAACACCAGCTCGCTGGCGCGCAAGCCCAGATTTGCCAGCATCAGGTAAAGAGGTGCGGGATGCGGTTTTTTCTGCACCACGTCGTCACCGCCCAAAACCTGGGAAAAGAGTCCATCCAGTCCCAAAGAAGCCAGCAAAGGCGCAACAAACGGCGTCGGCTTGTTGGTAATAAGCCCTAACGGAATGCCGGCTGTAGCAAGAGCTTGCAAGGTTTCTTTAACCTGTGGATAAAGTTTACTGCCCGTCGCCGCGGTCTGCGCATAGTAGCGATCGAACTTGTCGCGCACTTGCTGGCAGAACTCTGGGCTGATATCGCCCTCGGCCCAGCGCACGGCGCGCTCGACCATTACATCGGCACCGTTGCCAATCCAGGTGCTGATACGCTCAACGCCTGCGGCAGGTAAACCTACGTCACTCAACGCTTTGTCTACCGCTTCGGCCAGACCGGGCGCGCTATCAACCAGTGTACCGTCAAGGTCAAAGGCAACACCTAGCGGAACAAGCGTGTTAGTCATGGGAAACCTTAGCCAGCTCGCTGCGCATCTTGTCGATGACTGCACGGTAGTCAGGCTGGCCAAAGATAGCCGATCCTGCAACAAACATATCAGCGCCAGCAGCGGCGATTTCAGCAATGTTATCCACTTTTACGCCGCCGTCGATTTCCAGACGGATATCGTAGCCGCTTGCGTCGATGCGCTCACGCACCTGACGCAGCTTGTTCAGCGTGCCGGGAATAAACGACTGACCACCAAAGCCAGGGTTAACTGACATCAGCAGGATCACGTCGAGCTTGTCCATCACATAGTCGAGATAGCTTAACGGCGTCGCAGGCGTAAATACCAGTCCCGCCTTGCAGCCGTGTTCTTTAATCAGTTGCAGCGTGCGGTCAACATGCAGCGAGGCTTCCGGATGGAAAGTAATGTAGGTCGCACCGGCTTCCGCAAACTGCGGGATCAGGCTATCAACCGGCTTCACCATCAGGTGGACATCGATTGGTTTGTTGATCCCCTTATCTTGCAGATACTTATGCAGAGACTGGAGAACAGTTGGCCCGATAGTCAGGTTCGGCACATAGTGATTATCCATAACGTCGAAGTGCACGACATCGCCGCCCGCTTCCAGCGCTTTAACGGTATCTTCACCCAGACGGGCAAAATCAGCCGCCAAAATGGATGGAGCAATCAAATATTTTTTCATCCGTCTCTCCTGTTCTCTACGTTAAGTCGGGCCAATACCTGACAGCATAGGTCGCTTTAGCTGAATAGCGCCAATAGTTCGATGACCTTGCTGCGCTGCAATATGTTGCTGCTGATAGTCCGTCTTGCCGTGACTTCATGTAAAGTGGCAGAAGAATACCAGTCACGAGTCAATTCGGTATCATGATTGGAGATCAGCACCGGCACCTGACGTTCAGTTTTAAGCTGTATAGCCAGCCTGGCCAGATTTTGCTGGTCGGCAAGGTTAAAGCTGTTGGTGTGGTAAGCCGTAAAGTTCGCCGTGGCCGAAAGCGGCACATATGGCGGATCACAATACACCACCGATCCTTTTTGCGCCTTCAACAGAGTTTGCTGGTAATGCTCACAAACAAACTGTGCATTCTGTGCTTTTTCAGAGAACCAATACAGCTCGTCCTCAGGGAAATAAGGTCGCTTATAGCGGCCAAATGGCACGTTGAAAGCCCCACTGAGGTTGTAGCGGCATAGACCGTTATAACAATGGCGGTTCAGATACAAAAAGAGCAGAGAACGACGATAGATGTCGGTGCAGGCGTTAAACTCGCTTCTCAACTGGTAATAACGTTCTGACTGATTGTATTCAGGGGTAAAAAGCTCGCGAGCGTCACGGATAAATTCCTCGTGACGCGTCTTCACGATGTTGTATAGGTTGATCAAATCGCTGTTGATATCGGCCAAAATATAGGCGTCATAATCGGTGTTCAAAAACACCGAACCCGCACCGACAAAAGGCTCAATCAAACAATCTCCCACTGGCAGATAACGTTTGATGTCATCAACCAGCGGATATTTGCCACCAGCCCATTTTAAAAAAGCGCGGTTCTTCTTCATGCCGTCATTTAGCTACTTATACAATTCACAGCCGCGGATTGTACCTTGTTTTAGACAGCACATCGCGTACAGATCAGATTCATTTTTTAAGGTCTTGCTGTACCTGGTGTACAGGCTTGACCCACGGTTTTTTCGCTTGAACATCGGCAGGCAAACTGGCTATCGCGCGCTTCGCATCGGCAGAAGACGCATAGTTGCCGCTCACCAGAACGAACCAGGGTTTGCCATCGCGTTCGGTCTGATAGACGGTGTAGTTTTTAAGTCCCTGCTGACGCGCAAAGCTGTTCAAAGAGTTCGACTGAGAAGCACCGCTAAGCTGCAAGGTAAAATGGCTACCTGGCGCAGATTTCAGTGCAGCAACGCTGCCTGATTCAACCGCTGAATGCGCTGGCGTTGCGGCCTGATGAAGGGACTCTTCTTTTCTGGCTTCTGGTTTACGCACCGGCTCAGCGGCTCTCGTAACCGGCGTTTTCGCTGGGTTTACATGCTCAACACGATGCTCGCTGCGATGTTCCACTGCGGGGGTCTTTTCCGCTGAACGACGAGCCTGATGTGGCGGGATCGTCACCGTCTGGCGCGCTTTAAGACTGCCGTTAAGCGTAGCCGGGCCGGTAGGCAATGAGGTCAGAGACTGTGTGCCAGCAGCACTGCTATCAACGCTCCCCTGCACAGCGGCATTCACCTGCCCTTGTTGCTGTGAAAGTGCATCATTCATGTCGCCAGGCAAGTCCACGCGCTCTTTCTGTCCGTTGCTCGCCTGCGGCTGGGCATCGGTTGGCGTAGAAGAAACAGGAGGCAGACCAATGCTCTTCGGCTGCGATGCGCCGTTATCGGCCGGCGCTGCCGTCGCCGCGCTGGTAGCGTTACCCGCATTGGTATCAGACGGCGCACTAGCGGCCGGAGTCTGGGCATTAGGCGTAGTTACCGGCGTGCCTGGTGCAGGAGCCGCGGAATTCGCGTTACCGCTGTTGGCAGACAGGTTGATGTCTTTGGGTCCGTTGGACGGAGCCGCCGCGCCACTTTGGCTTGGGGATTTCAGTGCAGAACCGATACCTAAAATGACCAGCAGCAGCACGATAATACCGATACCAATCATTAAATACTGACGGGAGACCGCAAGCTTCGGTGCCTGTGAAGACGGTTTACGCGAGCGCTGTGGTCGGCGGTCGCTGGTATCTGGCTTAAGATCGTCTTCCGGTGTTAAATCGTCCATCTAAAATCCTCCAACCCGTCTGAATGTCAAGGCAATCGGCTGTCTGCAATAGACGCTAAAACCATGTCATGAGGTACACCTTTACGAACTTCCGATTGCCCGATAGCCGTAGGCAGAACCAAACGCAGTTCACCCGCCAACACCTTTTTATCGCGCATCATGTGCGGCAGATAAGATTCGGCAGTCATCTCATCTGGACCGCTAACAGGCAAGCCTGCGCGTACCAGCAGAGATTTGACGCGTGCAATATCTTCGAGACTAAACTGTCCCAGGCGGTGAGCGGTATAGCAAGCCATAACGATGCCAGCTGCGACGGCTTCACCGTGCAACCAGACGCCGTAACCCATGGCAGCTTCAATCGCGTGACCGTAGGTGTGCCCGAGGTTAAGCAGAGCGCGCATTCCGTGCTCATGTTCATCGGCGGCCACGACCTCGGCTTTCAGCTCGCAACAACGGCGAATACAGTAAGCCAGTGCGTCAATATCCAGCGCCAGCAGTGCATCGATGTTGTTTTCGAGCCAAACAAAGAAGTCAGCATCCAGAATGATGCCGTATTTGATAACCTCGGCCAGACCGGACGAAAGTTCGCGGGCTGGCAGAGTGCGCAGGCAGTCTAAATCGACCACAACAGAGGCAGGTTGATAAAATGCCCCAATCATGTTTTTGCCTAGCGGATGGTTGACGGCAGTTTTGCCACCAACGGAAGAATCGACCTGAGAAAGCAGCGTGGTAGGCACTTGAATAAAGCGCACACCACGTTGATAACTGGCCGCGGCAAAACCGGTTAAATCACCGATTACGCCGCCACCAAGTGCCACGAGGGTGGTATCACGACCGTGAGGCTTCTCCAATAAAGCAGAAAAGACCTCATTGAGAACAGACAGGGATTTGTACTGTTCGCCATCAGGTAGGATCACCTTATCAACACGAACGCCTGCTTGCTCGAGCACTGAACGTACTTTGTCCAGATAGAGAGGTGCCAATGTCTGGTTGGTTACCAGCATGACTTGATCACCCGCCTTTACAGGCATAAAAGAAGCCGGATCGTTAAACAATCCGGCGGCAATCGTAATGGGATAACTACGCTCCCCTAACGTTACAGTAATCCTCTCCATGTCGTGCTCTATGACCTTCTTAACTTACACCCTCAGGCAGTGGTGGAATGCCAGAAATTAGTTGCTCTCGATCATGTTAATGATTTGATTAGCAACAACTTTGGCGCTTTGGTCGTCAGTACGGATAGTCACATCCGCGATCTCTTCGTACAGCGGGTTGCGTTCCGCCGCCAGTGCTTCAAGCACTTCACGCGGTGGTGAGCTAACCTGCAACAAAGGACGTTTCTTGTCACGTTGAGTACGTGCCAGCTGTTTTTCGATTGTAGTTTCTAAATATACGACGACGCCGCGGGCTGACAAGCGATTACGGGTTTCGCGAGACTTCACGGAACCTCCACCAGTTGCCAGAACGATGCCTTGTTTTTCGGTGAGCTCGTTAATCACTTTTTCTTCGCGATCACGGAATCCATCTTCACCTTCCAAATCAAATACCCAGCCCACATCAGCTCCGGTACGTCGCTCAATTTCGTGATCGGAGTCAAAGAACTCCATATTGAGTTGTTGAGCTAACTGTCGACCAATAGTGCTTTTGCCGGCACCCATAGGCCCAACCAGAAAGATATTGCGTTTCTCTGCCATGTTTTTCGGTATTACTAAGACAATTCGTTGATGATAACCCGCCCCGCCAATCAAATTAGCGACGGGACCTAAACTGAAACCTCATGAGCGATAGTGCGAGATCAGATGAAAATTATCTCAACACTCCTGGTAGTTTGGCAACCGAATAAATTACATAGCGCGCCGCAGGAGGGAAACCATACGTTTTTATCGGCGCGCTGGCATTAAATAAAAATCTCGGTGCTCAATTCGGTAACCCTTGTAAGCTAAATCAGCCGCAGCGTCAAACTCAGAAGCCTTTCCCGGCACAAAAAGTTGCATAAGCTCAACGTAATTGTGCGATTTCAGTCACCAGTATACCTAAACTATTGGAAGCTATTGGCTGTTGATTAACGTTGGGGTGATAAAAATAACTAATTCGCGACGCTGGTCATGTGCTGATTGTTGTTTGAACAGGCCGCCAACCAAGGGAAGACCGCCTAAACCGGGGACTTTGTTCACCGTATTTATACCTTGCTGCTGAAATATTCCGCCTAACACCAAAGTTTCACCATCTTTTACAGTAACCTGGGTTTTGATTTCCTGCTTGTCTATCGACAACGCCTCGCCCTCAACCTGCTTTATTTTGCGCCCTGGCATGTTTTGACTGATTTGCAGCGCCAGCGTAATTGCCCCGTTGGGTAAAATCCTCGGCGTGACCTCCATGCCCAAAACTGCCTCCTTAAACTCGATAGAGGTCGCACCGCTGGCACCGCTTGATACCTGATAAGGAATTTCGGTGCCCTGCTTGATGCTAGCGGTCTGCATATTGGCAGTCATCAGGCGCGGGCTGGCGATAATCTGCACCCGATCTTTTTGCTCTAGCGCCGAAAGTTCAAGGCTCAACAGACGTTCTCCGATGCGCGCCAACGTAAAGCCTGCCGTAATCATTGGGTTTTCAACCGCGCTGCCGATATTCACATCGCCAATTGATGCGCCTTTACTTGCCACCTCGGGTCGATTCAGCCCCCATTTCACGCCCAGCTCGCGCAGGTTATCCTGGTTCATCGTGACAATATGCGCGGCCAGCTGCACCTGTTGCAGAGGAAAATCTAGCGCATTAACCCAAACAGTCGCGTTACCCAGCTCCGGCTGAGAATCGCGGATCAGCAGCTGGTTAGTCCGCGGATCGGCACTCACCGTGGCGCGTAGTGAAAGCAATGTGCCTTTCTGCGCGTTGAGCTGAGCGGCGACCGCCACAGCATCGGCGTGCCTGAGCGCAAGGGTGCTGCTGATTAAGGGACGTGCAAGCTTTTGCCGCTCGGCCTGTTCGCTCTTTTGCTGACGCTGTCGGGCAAGTTCAGACTCGGGAAACACCAGCAGCACATTTCCTTGCTTCTGGCTGGTCAACCTGCCCATGCGCATGACGACGTCCAGCGCCTGTTGCCAAGGCAGGGCGTTAAGGCGCAGCGTGAGATTGCCCTCCACGCCCTGCCCGATAACCAGATTTAATTGCTGATGCTCGGCCAGCGCCCGAAGAATCAGCCCGATCGGAGCCTCGAAAAACTCCAGACTGATTGGCATGGCCTGTACTTTTGCAGAATTAGCTTCCACTTTTGCCTTGCCTGCTGCGCTGTTTTTGCTCGCGGCATTGGCATTTGTCGCCATACACAGCAGCAAGCACGCCCCGCCAATTAACTGACGCAGGGCATAAGTTGCCGAACAAAAGGCGGTTAATGAAGGATGGAAAGGTTTTGCTAAAGCGCTGTTCATTGTGTCCTCCGTGACTTTTCACTGGCTCAGGATCCTGCCAGGGTAAATGTTTGCTGCTTTTCACCGCAGCGTGGCTGGCCAAAACTGACCCGAACCTGTTTTTGATTAACTTCATCGACGTAGCCCAGCCCGTCTGTCAGCGTTTCTCCCTTGATGGCCCGCAGCCAGCCTCCTCCCGCGAGTCGTAGCCAGCCGATATAGCCCCGCGCATCGCCGAGCACGCCTCTTAGTTCCGGCATCCCGTCACCCTCGGCTTTGTTATTACAGCTTGATAGCCGGGTTTGCTCAGAGATAAAAGGATCACGGCCTAAAGGTGCCGCGAACTGCAACTGCGCCTGTTTTTGCTGCCCGGCGGTCATATTCCCGTTATACGAGGCAAGCTGTAACGTGACAGTGAGTTCAGAATTGCCTGATTCAGGCCGAGTAATTGACAACTGCTCAATGGCTAACGGTATCGGCGTTTGGGTCATCAGTTCCTCTAATAACCTGACGAGGCCGGTAAAGGGCATTTGCAGCTTAAAGGTCCCTTGTTGCTGCAAACCTTCAATTATGGGCACTTGTCTGTCGGGCAACCAATGCAACAGTTTTCCCCCGGCAGCCTTGAGCGGCGCGAGCAGCTGTTGCGGCAGAGGCATCATTACCGGCTGCAACGGAGCAATAAGATCAAGCGTTGCCTGCATCTCGGCTCTGGGCCGCTGATGCAGCAGCAAGCGCTGTTGCTGGTTAATTTTTTCCGTTAATGTTTTTAGCTGCGCTTCAATGGCTTCAGCAGATTGAATCCTCGCCGAT
>CAWUIY010000130.1:0-12093 GCA_963922555.1 uncultured Serratia sp.
ATACCCCTGCTGTGCCAGTTGACGTTGTTCACCGTGCGCTGCGCGAAGTTCACGAACGTGCTGATGCCGTTCGTCGCCAACGTCAGGAAGCTCTGGCAGTTGAAGGTCAGGAATTCCTGGCGACCAACGCACAGCGCCCAGGCGTGACCAGCACTGAATCTGGTCTGCAATTCTCGGTGATCACTCAGGGTGAAGGCCCAATCCCTGGCCGTCAGGATCGCGTACGCGTTCACTACACCGGTAAGCTGATCGACGGTACCGTATTCGACAGCTCTGTACAGCGTGGCGAGCCGGCTGAATTCCCGGTTAACGGCGTTATCGCTGGCTGGATCGAAGCACTGACTCTGATGCCAGTGGGTTCCAAGTGGGAGCTTTACATCACTCATAACCTGGCTTACGGCGAGCGTGGTGCTGGTGCATCCATCCCGCCATTCAGCGCGCTGACTTTCGAAGTTGAGCTGCTGGAAATCCTGTAATCTTCTGATTACAGAGTAAAGAATAAGAAAAAGGCGCCCCGAGCGCCTTTTTTGTTGCCTGAAATTCGCCACTATTAAAACGCTGGTCAGCACGGATGGTAGCCAGTAAAAACTGCTTTTAAATTAATTCATTAACAGAATCTAAATCCGGGATGGCTATTAGCGGCAAAAAAAACTAGGCTTAATTAAATATGATGAATCCCTGAAGAAAGTATTGAGGTGACCTATGTTGGAACAAATTTGCCAGCTCGCCCGCGACGCCGGTGCCGCGATTATGAAAGTCTACGACGGAGAGCAGCCGCTCAATGCCCGTCAGAAAAATGATGAATCGCCAGTGACAGCTGCAGATATTGCCGCGCACAACGTGATCAAGCAAGGCCTGCTGGCGTTGGATCCGGCAACACCATTGCTGTCGGAGGAAGATCCACCGTCATGGGGCGTGCGCCAGAATTGGACCCGTTTCTGGTTGGTCGATCCTTTAGATGGCACCAAAGAATTCCTCAAACGCAACGGTGAGTTCACCGTTAACATCGCGCTGATTGAGAACGGTAATCCGGTGCTCGGTGTGGTTTATGTGCCGGTGACCGGCGTGATGTACGCGGCGGCCGATGGTAAAGCCTGGAAGGAAGAAAACGGCCAGCGCGTCGAAATCACTGCCCGTGAAGCGCACCCGCCGCTGGTTGTCGTAAGTCGATCACACAGCAGCGATCAGGAATTGCAGGATTATCTGTCACAGCTCGGCGAGCATCAGACAGTCTCGATAGGCTCTTCCCTGAAATTCTGCCTGGTGGCAGAAGGTGCAGCCCAGCTGTATCCGCGCTTTGGGCCAACCTCGGTATGGGATACTGCCGCAGGACACGCGGTAGCAAGCGCCGCCGGTGCTACGGTTACCGACTGGCAGGGGCAGACATTGACCTACACTCCGAGGGAGTCGTTCCTAAACCCAGGCTTCAGGGTGTCGCTGTTCTAAAATTTTAAAAAAGCAGGGGAGTAAAAGCGCGTTTTGAGCTTTTACTCCTTCACCAACTGATTCACGGTATCAATCACTTTTTGAACATCTTGCGGTGTCAACGCTCCTTCTTTGGCAAAGCGAACGGCTCCTGTCTTATCTAACACAATGATTGCCGAGCTTTTAGCTTGCAGCTGCCAGGCTTTCTTCACCTCTCCATTGCTGTCGACGATAATTTGTGACCAGGGAAATTCCTTTTTGCCGCTTTCGATGCTGCTACGCACGAACATCCCGGTGCCGATAATGGCGTCATCGGTATTGATGATAGTCGTGGTCTGATAGCGGTCGCGCGGGAGATTGTCCTGTCGAATTGCCTCAATTAATGGCTCATTCATCTCTTTGGCTGAGGTCCTGCCTGCCATGTGCTGAACGATGCGCACCTTGCCGGGCAGTTTAGCGCTGTTCCAGCGGCTGTAGGTAAATTCGCCGTGGTCGTAGTTAAGCTCACCTTTATCGTCTACGCCGACGGGGGCAACGCGACTGCCGATCTCAAAATTGTGGGCTGAAGCCATAAATGGAACTAATAAGCAGGCTATAATTAATAAATACTTCACGGACATAGATTCTCCTGCCAATTTCTTTAAGGGAAGGGATTTGTGATGAAGACGATAGTTTGACTTGAATGAATCATAGGCAGGATTTAAGTGGTCTGTCCTGTTGGAATGTCAACAATGTGCAGTCCTTAGCAAAAATTTGGATTTTGTCTCATAGCCCGGAGGGGTAAAATAGTTAAAAATTTATGCGCTGTAATATTCGGTACACATTGAAGGGTTAAACTGCCCAGCGTTTATAAATTAACATTCAGTATCGTCAGTCCATGTAAAAATAGTGAAATTGACTGGTGTAATCAGAACTGAGTGCTATCTTTTAGGTCTACTCGGTAATACAGGAGTAGAACTCAGACAATCTGTAGTCATTAGCAGTAATCAAAGGCAGGGTCTGAGCCAGCGAAATATCCAAGGGATGAAAGAGAAACAAGATGAGGATCTTCCAACGTTATAATCCACTGATTGTGGCGAAGTATGTGAAAACGTTGTTCAGAGGCCGTCTGTATATTAAAGACGTCGGTGCATTTGAGTTCGATCAGGGCAAGATACTGTTGCCAAAAATTCGCGACAAACGCCATTTCAGCGTGATGTCCGAGGTGAACAAACAGGTTGTTCATCTGCAGCTCGAGGCATAACAGGCGACAAAGGGCGCTGAATGTTTTCTCTGAGCTAAAACATGCTGAAAAAAGAGGCCGCTATTGAAGCGGCCTTTTTACTTTTTTTCTTTGGGGGTATTCTCGCAACCGCTCTGTATTGCTCAACTCACCGGCCTATGAGGCCAGCGAATCTTCAGCAGATTTTGGCAGCAGTGAAGCAACCGGTTTGTCGGTTATTCTCGTCACCAGCAGCTGGTCGATTTTATAACTGTCGATATCAACAACTTCGAATTTAAAGCCGGAGAACTTAACAAAGTCTGTACGCTTAGGAATTTTACGCAGCATAAACATCATAAAGCCGCCGATGGTTTCGTAATTACCAGACTGCGGGAAGTCTTCAATATGCAGCACGCGCATCACGTCTTCGATTGGCGTACCACCTTCAATCAGCCACGAGTTCTCGTCACGGGCAACAATCTGCTCTTCCATGCCCTGACCAACCAGGTCGCCCATCAGCGTTGTCATCACGTCGTTCAGGGTAATAATGCCCACCACCAACGCATATTCGTTAAGAATAACGGCGAAGTCTTCACCGGCAGTCTTAAAGCTTTCGAGCGCCTCGGAAAGGGTCAGTGTGTCAGGAACGATCAGCGCGGAGCGAATTTGCACGCCGCTACTGAGCATCAGGCTCTGATTGCCCAACACGCGATTCAGTAAATCCTTGGAATCGACATAGCCGACCACCTGATCAATTTGCCCGTCGCAGACCAGGAACTTCGAGTGTGGATGGGTTGAGATTTTGTTTTTGATGCTGTCTTCGCTCTCACGCAGGTCAAAATAGATCACGCTTTCACGTGAGGTCATCGATGACGGCACGGTGCGCGACTCAAGTTCAAAGACGTTTTCAATCAGCTCGTGTTCCTGCTTACGAAGCACCCCGGCCAACGCACCGGCTTCCACCACGGCATAAATGTCGTCAGAAGTGATGTCGTCATTACGCACGGTCGGCAGCTTGAACAGGCGGAAAATCGTGTTCGCCAGCCCGTTAAAGAACCAGACCATTGGGCGACAAATCATCAGGCAGAAACGCATCGGGTTGACTATCCGAACGGCAACCGTCTCGGGTGAAATCATACCGATGCGCTTCGGGGTCAAATCAGCAAACAAGATAAACAGGCTGGTGACCAGAACGAAGGAGCAGATAAAGCTGACTTGTTCGGCGAGTTCCGTTGAGAGGAATCTTTGGAAGAAACTTTGGAAAGCCGGGGAGAACGCAGCATCACCGACGATACCACCAAGGATGGCGACGGCGTTGAGGCCTATTTGTACAACGGTGAAGAACAATCCTGGTGTTTCTTGCATCTTGAGTACGCGAACGGCATTGATGTTTCCTTCATCTGCCAAAAGTTTAAGTTTTATTTTGCGCGATGCAGCGAGCGATATCTCCGAGATGGAGAAGAAAGCACTGATCGCGATAAGTAAAAGAATCAGTAAGATACTGTTTAACATATTCAATCCGTTTAACACCGGCACGGTGGCCGACAGGGAAAGGTAATCCGTTTGGTATTGTTAAAAGAAAAATCACTCGAAGGTGATAAAAGCTAAGATAACAGCAAGAAACGTTTTACCGGGCCGCGATTGCGGCCCGGATAGTATAGCAGTGCCAGTGATATCACCGCTACTGCTGAATCTCTAGCCGTTTTATGGTGCTATCGCCATCCTTTCATCTCATCTTCTACTAGACTAAATCAGCCCTGTAGTTGCGGGGGCAGGCAAACTCCGATGCCGCCAAGTCCGCAGTAACCCTCAGGATTTTTGTAAAGGTACTGTTGGTGATCGTCTTCCGCATAGTAGAAAGGCATGGCTTCGCTGATTTCGGTGGTGACCGGGCGGGTATCGCCAGCGGCTTTCATGGCGTCCTGAAAACGCTGCAGGCTCGATAGCGCCGCAAGTTGCTGCTCGCCACTGAGCACATAAATAGCTGAGCGATACTGGGTGCCAACGTCGCCGCCCTGACGCATACCCTGCGCCGGATCGTGGTTTTCCCAGAAGGTTTGCAGCAGTTGCTCGTAGCCTATTACCGTCGGGTCAAAGACCACGCGAACCACCTCGGCATGACCCGTTTGACCACTACAGACTTCACGGTAGGTAGGATTCGGTGTAAAGCCACCCGCGTAACCTGCGGCGGTGCTGTGAACACCGTTTAGCTGCCAGAACAGGCGCTCGACGCCCCAGAAGCAGCCCATCGCAAAAATCGCGACTTCCATGTGGTCGGGTACGTGGGTCATGGAGTGGCCGTTGACCGCGTGAAGGGTGGCAACCGGCATGGGAGTAGTACGGCCAGGCAGCGCATCTTCTTTACTGATAGCGAGTGTTTTATCTGAGAGTTGAACCACGGATGACTCCAGTAATTTTATTCAGTTGGGTTTGTTGGTTGTATCTCGGCGCTTCTTTGCACACAATAGCACGTTATGCACATCACCTGTTTCAGGCGATTTGGATGTATATTTTACCAGGATAATGAAACATAGCAGGAGAGCTTGTGCCACGATACCGTGAACTTTGTTTGTTAGGCTTACTGCTGGCACCGTCCTTATCCTTTGCTGCCAAAGTGCGGCTCCAGTTGGAAGGGTTAAGTGGAGAATTGCAGAAAAACGTTCGTGTACGCCTCTCATCAATTGGCAGTGATGAGGTGTCTGCAAGCGGACGTTTTCGCGCGCGCGTCAGTGACGCCATTCAGCTCGGGCTTCGGCCGTTGGGTTATTATAATCCCACCATCGATTTCAATTTTGTGCAAACCCCGCCGCCGGGGCGTCCGGTGTTGATTGCCAAGGTGACTCCCGGAATCCCCATCAAGATTGCCGGTACGCACGTGGCTATTGAAGGCCAGGCTAAAGACGATAATGAGTTTGCAGCGCTGAAAAAAAGTAAAATCCCGGCTGTCGGCACGATCCTCAATCACGGCACCTATGACAGCTTCAAAAGCTCGCTGAGCGGGCTTGCTCTGCGCAAGGGCTACTTTGATGCCGATATGCGTAAGAGCCAGCTGGGAATTATTGAAGATCAGCATCAGGCATTCTGGGACATCGATTTCGACAGCGGTCAGCGTTATCGCTTCGGCAAAGTAAACTTCCAGGGTTCGCAAATCCGTGAGGATTATCTGCAAAACGTAGTGCCTTTCCATCAGGGCGACTATTACAGTTCAACGGAGCTGGGCGAGCTTAACCGCCGCTTGGCCGCTACAGGTTGGTTCAATTCGGTCGTAGTTTCCCCTGATTTTGATGATAAAACTGCCAAGAGTAGCAAAACTTTGCCGCTGAACGCCGTGGTAACTCCGCGTACCAAAAACAGCCTCGAGCTGGGGGGCGGTTACGCCAGCGACATCGGACCAAGGGTCAAGGCCGACTGGAAAAAACCGTGGCTCAACGATCGCGGGCAAAGTCTTGAAACCTCGCTCAGCCTGTCAGCGCCAGAGCAGACGGTCGATGTCAGTTATAAAATCCCGCTGTTAAAGGATCCTATCCAGGAGTATTACACCGTCAGCGGTGGCATTAAAAATGTCAATCTTAACGATACCAAGTCAGATTCCAGCACCGCCAGCGTGGCGCGTAACTGGGACAGCGACACTGGCTGGCAGCGCGCGCTAAGCATGACCTGGAGCCTGGACCACTTTACCCAGGGTTCGGTGACCAACACCACCATGCTTATCTATCCGGGAGTCAGCTTCAGCCGCACCCGTTCACGCGGCGGCCTGATGCCAACCTGGGGAGATAGCCAACGTTACTCATTTAAAGTGGGGGATACTGCCTGGGGTTCGGACATCGACTTCGCGATTGTGCAGGCGCAGAACGTCTGGATCCGCATGCTGGGCGAGAGGAACCGTTTCGTATTCCGTGGCAACGTGGGTTGGATCGAAACCAACGACTTTGACAAAGTCCCCCCGTCGCTGCGTTTCTTCGCCGGTGGCGATCGCAGCATTCGTGGCTATTCCTATGAGTCCATCTCGCCTAAAGACAGCGACGACAAACTCACCGGTGCTTCCAAGATGGCCACCGGTTCGGTGGAATATCAATATAATGTGACCGGTAAGTGGTGGGGAGCCGTGTTTATCGACAGCGGTGAGGCGGTGAATAATCTTACTAAGAGCGATCTTAAAACCGGTACCGGTGTTGGTGTGCGCTGGGCGTCGCCAGTCGGGCCGATCAAGCTTGATGTTGCCACGCCGATTGGCGATCCGGATCATCACGGAGTGCAATTTTACATCGGCCTGGGGCCAGAACTATGAGTTGGTTTAAAAAGATCTGCCTGGCATTCCTGATCCTTATTTTACTGCTGGTGGGCACAGTAGTCTTTCTGGTCGGCACACAAACCGGCCTGCATCTGGTGATTAACGGCGCTCAGCGTTTTGTTCCTGGGCTGTCAATCGCTAACGTCGACGGCGGCTGGCGTAGTCTGACGCTGAAAGGCGTGAAGTACAAAATGCCTGGCGTGGATGTGACCGCGGGTGAGTTCCATCTTTCTGTTGATCTGTCCTGTTTCCGCCATACCGAGCTGTGTATCAATGCCGTGCGGGCGCAGGATGTCAACGTGGTGGTCAACACCAAAGAGATGACGCCTTCGACTACGCCGGAGCCCGCGTCCAGCGAGCCTTTGACCAATCTCAGCACGCCGTATCCAATCATCCTCAAGCTGCTGACGTTAAACAACGTTAATGTCGCCATCGACGATCGCAATATTTCTCTCGCTGAATTCCGTACCGGTATGGAATGGCGCGAGCGGGCGCTGACGTTAAAACCGACTAAGATATCTGGGCTGCTGATTGCCCTGCCTAAAACGCCACAACATCCGTTGCCACCGGCGGTGCAGGCCGTGCAGGACAAGGCCGTGGCGACAGTAAAAGAAAAGGTGACGGCCCAGCCTGCCGAGACGCCAAAACCGGTGGCTGTTGAACCGCCATTAGGCGATACGTTAAAAGCGCTGTTTGCTAAACCACTGCTGCCGAATTTACCAGACTTCAAGTTGCCGCTGGATCTTACCGTGCAGCAGCTTACTGGTGAAAATCTGCATCTGACCGGCGATAACGATTTGCTCATCACACGCCTTTTGCTAAAGGTTACTACGCAAAATCAACAGGTTAAACTCGACAAGCTTGAAGTGCGTTCGCCGCAAGGCTCTATTGACGGTATTGGCCAGGCTCAGTTGACTGATACCTGGCCGGTGGACATGACCATTAATACGGCCGTGAATATCGATCCGCTGAAAGGTGAGAAGGTCAAACTGACCGTGGGCGGCGAGCTGCGTAAACAGCTGAAGGTCGGTGTTAATCTTTCCGGTCCGGTGAAGGCTCAGCTGGCCTTGCAAACCGAGCTGGCTCAAGTTGGTTTGCCGATAAACCTTGATGTTCAAAGCGAGGCGTTGCAGTGGCCACTTACCGGCACGCCGCAATATCAGGTGAAAGGTCTGAACCTGAAATTCAACGGCAAAGCTACCGACTATGTATTGTCTCTTCACTCGAATTTTAGTGGTAATCAAATTCCGACGGCCTCGTTGGCGCTGGACGGTAAAGGTAACCTCGAACAGTTCAATCTCAAGCTGATGCGTCTGGCTGCATTACAGGGTAATACAGATTTGACCGGCGTGGTGGACTGGAGCAAGGCGGTGAGCTGGAACACGGTCCTGACGCTTAATGGCATCGATACCGCTAAACAGTATCCTGATTGGCCTGCCAAATTGCAGGGCAAGATTGCCATGCGCGGCAGTCTGTACGGTGGAACCTGGCAACTTCAGGTGCCGACGCTGGAACTCGACGGAAACGTTAAGAAGAACCTGGTCAAGGCGCGCGGCAATCTCCGTGGCAACAGTTACGGTCAGTGGGATATCCCTCAGCTGCATCTGGAGCTGGGCCGCAATAATCTCGACGTGAAAGGTAAGCTCAGCGATAAATGGGCACTGGATGCCAACGTCGATGCTCCGCATCTTGACGGCGCGCTGCCGGGGCTTGGCGGCATCGTGAAAGGCATGATTCAGCTGCGCGGCAATCTTAAAGCGCCTCAGGTGCTGGCCGATCTAACGGCCAGCAACCTGCGCTGGCAAGCGTTGAGTGTGAGTAAAGTCAATATCAAGGGCGACGTGACCTCCAGTGACCAGATTCAGGGCACGCTAGCGGTCAAAGTTCAGCAGCTCAAGCAGGATACGCTTGATATCAGCGATATCACGCTTGATGCAAAAGGTAACGAAAAACAGCATCAGTTGAGCCTGAATATTACCGGTAAACCTGTGGGGGGGCATCTGGCGATCAACGGCAGTTTCGATCGCAAAACCCAGCAATGGAAAGGTAATATTAGCAATACGCTGTTTGATACTCCGGTTGGGCAATGGCGTCTGACTCGCCCTATTGCGTTGACCTATTTCAACACCGAACAGCGTGTAACCATCGGGCCGCATTGCTGGCAGAATCCGGACGCTGACGTTTGCGTGCCGACAACGATTAATGCCGGAACCAGCGGGCAGGCCAGTATTGTGCTAAACCGCTTTGATCTGGCGATGATCAAGCCGTTCCTGACCGATGATACTCAGCTGAGCGGGCAGTTTAGCGGCAAGGCAAACGTGGCCTGGAAATCACAGGGCGGGTTGCCGGACGCGAGCGTTTCGCTGGTGGGTAAAAGCGTGAAAGTGCAGCAACTGGTGCAGGGGAATCCTCTGCCGGTGGCTTTTGACACGCTAAACCTCAACGCCGCGCTGAAAAACGGTAGCGCCAACCTCGACTGGCTGATCAAGATTGCCAACAATGGCCAGCTTGACGGTAAGATTCAGATTACCGATCCGCTGGGGCGTCGTAATCTTTCGGGAAATGTGAATATCACGCGTATCTCGATGGGGCTGTTGCAACCGGCATTAATGGACGGCGAAAAAGCCTCGGGTATCCTTAATGCCAATCTGCGTGTCGGCGGCAACGCCAAGGCACCTCAGGTTTATGGCAAACTGGCGCTCACCAACGTTGATTTTGACGCGCAATTTATGCCGTTTGACGTCACCAATGCCAACCTGAATATCAACTTTAACGGCATGTCATCGCTGCTGGCTGGGGTGATCCAAACAGCACACGGCCAGCTGGCATTGAACGGCAATGCGGACTGGAGTCAGCCTGAAAACTGGCATGCGAGCATCGCGGCGAAGGGAGAAAAGGTCAGGGTATCGGTTCCACCAATGGTTCGGCTTGATGTCTCGCCTGATCTAGTGTTTGATGCTACACCCCAGGCGTTCACGTTGAACGGTAAGGTGGATATTCCTTGGGCCAGAATCACGGTTCAGGAACTTCCAGAGAGTGCGGTAGGGGTCTCGTCGGACGAAGTCATGCTTAACGATCAGCATCAGCCGATCGCGCCTGCTTCAACTTCGATTCCGATCAACACTAACCTGGTGGTGAACATCGGAGATGATGTTCGCCTGGATGCCTTTGGCCTGAAAGCGAGCCTGAAAGGGGCGCTTAAAGTCGCACAGGATAAACGTGGGTTAGGATTAAACGGCCAGATTGATATACCATCGGGTCGGTTCCATGCCTACGGACAAGATTTAATCGTCAGAAAAGGCCAACTGCTCTTCTCTGGTCCGGCAGACCAGCCTTTACTGAATATTGAGGCGATCCGTAATCCGGATTCGACCGAGAATGACGTGGTGGCAGGTGTGAGGGTAACCGGTAACGCAGATGCGCCGAAGCTGGAGGTTTTCTCTGACCCGACGATGTCGCAGGAGGAAGCACTGTCTTATCTGTTACGTGGACAGGGTCTGGACAGCTCGGGAGCCGACAGTAGCGCCATGACTTCCATGCTTATCGGCATGGGAGTTGCACAAAGTGGCAAACTTGTGGGTAAAATCGGTGAGGCATTTGGTGTCAGCAATCTGGCACTGGATACCGAGGGCGTTGGGGACAGTTCTCAGGTGGTAGTCAGTGGTTATGTTCTGCCTGGGCTGCAAGTTAAATACGGGATGGGCATCTTTGACTCATTGGCTACCCTGACGCTGCGCTATCGTTTGATGCCTAAATTGTATTTGGAAGCGGTGTCTGGCGTCGACCAGGCACTTGATTTGCTCTATCAGTTTGAGTTTTAACCATGCGAATAATTGTCTACGGCAGTTTACGACGCAAGCAAGGTAATAGTCACTGGATGACAAACGCTCAGTGGTTGGGTGACCACGAGCTTGACGGCTATGCCCTGTATGATTTGGGGCATTATCCGGCAGCAATTCCCGGAGAAGGGAAGATCTACTGCGAAGTTTACCGCATCAACTCATCCATTATGGCTGAGCTTGACGAACTGAAAAGTAACACCAAAGATTACCGTCGAGAGCTAATCTCTACGCCGTACGGCAGTGCCTGGATTTACCTGTATATTCGCTCGCTTGATGGCGTCGAACGTATTGAAGGTGGGGATTGGGTCAGACGTACGCAAGAAGAGAAGTGAGAATAAAATAAAGGTCGTCTTAGTCAGTAAATTTTAAAGCCAGAAAAAAACACCGCCTTAATGGCGGTGTTTTTTTGCTTCAAAGCCAAGGCAAAGCCTTATTTTGCTTTAGCAGCACGTTCGAAAGAGGTTACGATTTCAGCTTTAGCTGCTTCAGCGTTATCCCAGCCTTCAACCTTAACCCATTTGCCTTTTTCCAGCGCTTTGTATTGCTCGAAGAAGTGGGTGATTTGGCCACGCAGCAATTCTGGCAGATCGTTCACATCTTTGATGTGATCATATTCTTTGCTCAGTTTGGTGTGCGGAACGGCAACAACTTTCGCATCTTCGCCAGATTCGTCAGTCATTTTCAGAACGCCAACCGGACGGCAGCGAATAACTGAGCCTGGTTGCAGTGGGTATGGAGTTGGAACCAGCACGTCAACCGGGTCACCATCCAGAGAAAGGGTGTGGTTGATATAGCCGTAGTTGCACGGATAGAACATCGCGGTTGACATGAAACGGTCAACAAAAAGTGCACCGGTATCTTTATCTACTTCATATTTGATTGGATCGGCGTTAGCCGGAATTTCGATAACAACATAGATATCTTCTGGCAGATCTTTGCCAGCCGGTACATTGATTAAGCTCATCGTTGGTTTCCCTTTATTGAACCAGAAATGGAGTGCGGGACATTATAGCCAACTCGGGCAAGAATTCCTGCCTTTTCCAGAGCGCTTTTGTCCTAAAAACAGGGGGGCTGGACGAGAAAAAAAAGCGGGGTGGCACTGTGCCACCCCGAGATTAGGGTACTTAAAGGTAATTTATCAAACAGCCTGACCCGGATTTTTATTCGTCAGGGTACTGTTTGATAAGGCGTTCGGCATCTTCAACCATGTTGGTGTTACCGACGAAGAACGGCGCGCGCTCGTGCAGTTTGGTTGGCACGATATCCAGGATACGGTTTTTACCGTCACTGGCTTTACCGCCTGCCTGCTCCGCAAGGAAGGCCATCGGGTTACA
>CAWUIY010000131.1:0-12033 GCA_963922555.1 uncultured Serratia sp.
AAACCCGTATGGCGGGTCAATCGCTGCTCGCTATCGAAGAAGCAGACATCGTACTGTTCATGGTTGATGCTCGCGCGGGCGTGATGCCGGCCGATCAGGGCATCGCCCAGCATCTTCGCAGCCGTGAAAAAGCTACCTTCCTGGTAGCAAACAAAACCGACGGCCTGGATGCAGACAGCGCTACCGCTGATTTCTACTCGCTGGGTCTCGGCGAAGTTTATGCAATCGCCGCTTCCCACGGCCGTGGCGTTACTCAGCTAATCGAACATGTGCTAATCCCGTTCGTGGGTGAAAAGCCGGTTGAAGTTGAGCTGACTGAAGAAGAAGCCAACGCTGCCTACTGGGCTGAACAGCTTGGCGAAAACGACGAAGACGCTATCCCGGAAGACGTTGAAGACGACTTCGACCCAACGACCTTGCCAATCAAACTGGCTATCGTGGGCCGTCCAAACGTCGGTAAGTCAACGCTGACTAACCGCATCCTTGGTGAAGACCGCGTTGTGGTTTATGACATGCCGGGCACCACCCGCGACAGTATTTATATCCCGATGGTTCGTGAAGAGCGCGAATACGTGCTGATCGATACCGCGGGTGTGCGTAAGCGTGGCAAGGTTACTGAAACCGTTGAGAAATTCTCGGTAATCAAAACCCTGCAAGCTATTGAAGATGCCAACGTTGTATTGCTGGTTATCGATGCGCGTGAAGGAATTTCCGATCAGGACCTTTCTCTGCTCGGCTTTATCCTGAACAGCGGACGCTCACTGGTTATCGCGGTAAACAAATGGGACGGTATGTCTCAGGAAGCGCGTGACGCGGTGAAAGATACCCTGGACCTGCGTCTTGGCTTTATCGACTTTGCGCGTATCCACTTTATCTCTGCCCTGCATGGCAGCGGCGTAGGCAATCTCTTCGAGTCTATCAACGAAGCCTATAACTGTGCGACCAAGCGCGTAGGGACTTCTCTGTTGACCCGTATCATGCAGATGGCCGCTGACGATCACCAGCCACCGCTGGTCAACGGACGTCGCGTCAAGCTGAAATATGCTCACGCCGGGGGCTATAACCCGCCTATCGTGGTGATTCACGGTAACCAGGTAAAAGACCTCGCCGACTCTTACAAACGTTATCTGATGAACTATTTCCGTCGTTCATTAGAAATCATGGGTACGCCAATCCGTATTCAATTCAAAGAGGGTGAAAACCCGTTTGAAGGCAAGCGTAATACCCTGACGCCTAACCAGATGCGTAAACGTAAGCGTTTGATGTCGCACCTGAAGAAGAAATAATTCGTCCCGACAACACGGTGTTTTGACCTGATAATGCCGTAGTGAAAAGCTGTATTCTGATTTTTGGACTTCGGTCGGAAACATCAGGATGCAGTTTTTTTTTACCGTTTTTTTGCGCGAAGTGGCCCGTTTGTCCATAAGTTAACCCTCGCTCGTTCAGCCAGACCCCGCCTTGAAAAGCACTAATGAATATAGGGACTATAATTTTTCGGTAGTCCTTTTTTTTAGTGAGCCATTTAAGGAGAGCTTTTTAATGTCGGATCATAAAGATAACGTAGGAAGCAAACCGGGTGACCAGGAAAATAAATCCGCCTCTGTTCAGCCCCATCTCGGCGACACCGCCCCCAAAGGTGCTCCGCTAAAACCTCAAAACAGTATCAGTCCTCCAGGCGCAGAGCCAACAGCACCGGGTTCAGAAAAGGATCCGTCCACCACCAGCGAGAAATTGGAGCAGCTCGACGCTTTCCGTGAAAATCCAGAAAATGAAGACCTGCGCACCGATCAGGGTATCCGTATTTCCGATAACCAGAATTCCCTCAAAGCGGGTGTTCGCGGCTCTACCCTGCTCGAAGATTTTATGCTGCGGGAAAAAATCACCCACTTCGACCATGAGCGTATTCCTGAAAGGGTTGTTCATGCTCGAGGAGCCGCGGCCCACGGTTATTTTCAGGTTTATCAGTCACTAGACGCGCTGACTAAAGCCGGATTTCTGACCGATCCCGGCCTCGATACGCCGGTATTTGTGCGTTTCTCAACGGTTCAAGGCTCTAAAGGTTCTGCCGACTCTGTAAGGGATATCCGCGGGTTTGCCACCAAGTTTTACACCCAGGAAGGTAATTTCGACCTGGTCGGTAATAACACGCCGGTATTCTTTATTCAGGATGCGATTAAATTCCCCGATTTTGTTCATGCCGTTAAGCCTGAGCCGCACAACGAAATCCCGCAGGGGCAGAGCGCGCATGACACCTTCTGGGATTATGTCTCGCTTCAGCCTGAAACGCTGCATAACGTGATGTGGGCGATGTCCGATCGCGGCATTCCGCGCAGCTATCGCATGATGGAAGGCTTCGGTATTCACAGCTATAAATTGATTAATGCCGAAGGTAAAAGCCACTTTGTCAGATTCCACTGGAAGCCGACCTGCGGCGCTGCTTCGCTGATCTGGGATGAAGCGCAGGTGCTGACCGGCCGCGATCCTGACTTCCATCGCCGTGAGCTATGGGAATCTATCGAAGCGGGCGATTTCCCGGAATTCGAGCTGGGGCTGCAAATTATTGCGGAAGAGCATGAAGACAAGTTTGATTTTGATATTCTCGACGCCACCAAGCTTATCCCTGAATCACTGGTGCCGGTGCAAATCGTCGGAAAAATGGTGCTGAACCGCAATCCGGATAACTATTTCAGCGAAACCGAGCAGGTCGCGTTTTGTCCGGGCAATATTGTTCCTGGGCTGGATTTCTCTGACGATCCGCTGTTGCAGGGCCGTTTGTTCTCCTACCTGGATACGCAGATCAGTCGCCTGGGCGGACCTAATTTTCACGAGATCCCAATCAATAAACCGGTATGTCCGTTCCATAATCACCAGCGCGACGGGATGCATCGGATGGGAATTTCCGGTGCGGCAAACTATGAGCCAAACTCGATCAACAATAACTGGCCGCGCGAAAAACCTCCTGCCAAAAAGAACGGCGGTTTCGAGACCTATCCTCAACCGTTGAACGGTGAGAAAATTCGCCGCCGCAGTGATTCCTTTGCCGATTATTATTCACAGCCGCGTCTGTTTTGGTTGAGCCAGACTAAAACCGAGCAGGATCACGTGGTGGGCGGTTTCAGCTTCGAGCTGGGCAAGGTGGTGCGTCCGTGGATCCGCGAGCGGGTCGTCGATCAACTGACCTATATCGATCACGATCTGGCGACGCGGGTTGCAGAAAATGTCGGTATCGAATTAACCAAAGAACAGTTGGCGCACGCGCTGCCTAAAGCCGTAAACGGCCTGAGCAAAGACGATGCATTAAGCCTGTATGGCAATCGCGAACATCCGGTTAAATCACGTCAGGTGGCCCTACTGGTGGCCGATGGCGTATGTGGCGATTCTGTTTCTGCTATCACTACAGAGCTTAATGCTCTAGGGATCCACACCAAAATCTTCGCGCCGCGACTGGGTAAAATCAAAACGCTACAAGGTAAGGAGATTAATGCTGATGGTACTATCGAAGGCAACCCATCGGTGCTGGTGGATGGTGTGATTGTCCCGACCGGTAAGGGCAGTATTGAAGTGTTGAAGAAAAATGGCAATGCCAAAAACTTCATTCTTCAGTCGTTCAAACACCTTAAGGCTATCGGATTGCAAGGGGATGCGCTTAGCCTGTATGAGGCGCTGCCGCTACCCGCGCCGGATGAGGGCGTGCTGGTTGACGGTGATGCGAAACTGGTTACCGACAAGTTTATAGAAGCACTTAAGAAACACCGTGTCTGGTCTCGTGAGGCAGCGGCAGCAGAAGTTCCTGCCTGATACTCTTTATTGATAGCGTTGATAGCGCTTAATTAACTGGCTCCCTCATCGTGAGGGGGCTTTTACGTATTAACTCAGATTCCTTATTTTTCCCACCCTAATTAATTTCTGATAGCCATTACAAATCATATAGCTGGTGCTGCTTTGCCGATAATGGGCGGGAGCTGGCTTTTCTTACCGATTCCCGAACGACCAGTTTTCCCTGCAATAATTGGGTGGTAAATGCGGCATCCGGCCTGAACAGACGTCGCTGGAGCAGGGCGATCGCTTCCATACCCAGCTCATCGCGCGGTACCTGTACGGCGGTAAGCGGCAGGTCGTGAATTTCAGCCAGATTAAAACCATCGGTACTCATCACGCTAATATCTCGCGGTACCGCAAGACCTCTTTTACGCAGCGCAGCAACTGCTCCAGCGGCCATAAAATCCCCTCCGGCGAGGATCGCCGTGGGCAATGAGGCATCCTGAGGAAGCCCGTCGAGATAGGCGAGCAGCATTTGTTCTGCTTCCCCGGCGCTGAATCCTGAGGTACCCAGTAAGTGCTGGCTATCAATGAAAGTCTGGTGATTACGGGTGAAAGCATTCTTGATACCCACCAGGCGCAGCTCCATGGTCTGGCGGCGCAGGCATTGCAGAGTCACTATCCGCTGATGTCCCTGAGCAAAAAGATAATCACAGGCAAAATCGCCCATGCTTTGATGATCGGGAGAAACGCTGTCATGGCGCATTAATCGATCCTGACAGTTAACCAAAACGCAGGGTTTGCCCACATCGGCTGCCAATTGGTGAATATGGGCATCGTCGATGCCGACCAATAAGACGGCGTCGGTCAGGGGATCGGTGATTTTGGCAATAAACAGCGCGGCATCAGCATTTTCTTCTTCCATTGCGTAGTAGCGCACCCGAACCTCATGGTGCGCCGTAGCGGCCAATATTCCCTGAATCAACTTGTAGTAAAAGATATCGCTACGCACGTCAAAGGCGCGTGCTGGCGCGAATAATGCGATGTTGTTGAGCATTAAACGGCCGGTTGAAAGGCCGCTCAATATTCCTTGTGACTGAGCACACTCCATGACTCGCTGTCTGGCCTGCGCGCTGGTGTTGCTCTTTCCAGCCAAAACGCGGGAAACAGTACTGATCGACAGCCCAGTCTGGTCGGCAATTTGCTGGATATTTAACTTTCCTTTCAAACTGTGATCTCCTTCAAATTCATCCATGCAAATTTTTTCATCAATGAACAAGCCCGTCGAATAAGCTCTGTGGACTCGTTAATTTCGATACAAGGTTATAGCTTGAAAGCTTTTGCAAAAAATCACGTTTCGCTCACAAATCCGTCTGCCTACTCTGATTGAGTACCTTACATAAACATCATCTGCACACTGAATGACGGATGGGAGACAGGCATGGCAACTCAAATTAACACTGCGTCGACGGCGGTTGTCGGGCGGAGAAAAATCAAGGCGTTACGCTGGTGGATGCTGGCGCTTTTTTTGCTAGGGGTCACGGTCAACTACATCACGCGCAACTCGTTAGGGCTGCTGGCGCCAGAGCTTAAAACTAGCCTTAACATGAGCACTGAACACTATTCCTGGGTGGTGGCGGCCTTTCAACTGGCTTACACCTTGTTTCAGCCAATATGCGGATGGGTTATCGACGTTATCGGCCTCAAACTAGGTTTTATGATTTTTGCCGCAGTGTGGGCGGTGATTTGCATGCTGCATGCCGGTATTGGCAGTTGGATCCATCTGGCGATTTTGCGTTTCTTTATGGGCGGTGCCGAAGCTGCAGCCACGCCTGCCAACGCCAAGGCGATTTCCGACTGGTTTCCTCGTAAAGATCGACCCGTAGCCGCAGGCTGGGCCGGAGTAGGTTTTTCCATTGGGGCGATGCTTGCGCCTCCCATCGTTATCGTGGCGCACCTCAGCTTTGGCTGGCGCGGAGCATTCTTCTTCTGTGGCTGTTTAGCGTTGCTGTGGGTGTTGCTGTGGTGGCGTTTTTATCACGCGCCAGAGAGCCATCCTAACCTGAGCAAAGAAGAGCTAGCGCTAATTCGCCAGGACAATGAACCCCAACAATCACGTCTGCCTTTTGTTGCCTCGTTAAAAATCCTCAGTAAAAACAAGAAATTTTACGGTATCGCCATTCCGGCATTTCTGGCCGAACCCGCCTGGGCAGTGTTTAGTTTTTGGGTTCCGCTGTATCTGGCCAACGAGCGCGGGATGGATCTCAAACATATTGCGATGTTTGCCTGGCTACCGTTTTTGGCCGCCGATCTTGGCAGCGTCGCCAGTGGCTATCTCACCACGCTGTATCGCAAATGGTTCAACTTTACGCGCATCAACTCGGTGGTTGCCAGCTCGGTGACCGGTGCTTTTATGATGGTCTCGCTGGCTTTTGTCGCCATCACCAAAGATCCCTACCTGGCGATCGCGTTGATCTCGATCGGTGGATTCGGCCATCAGGTGATCTCCTGCATGCTTAGCGCGCTGGTCGTGGATTCCTTCGACAAGAATCAGGTAGCGACCGTTAACGGCCTGCGTGGATCCTCAGCCTGGATCGCCAGTTTCTTATTTTCGCTGTTGATCGGCGCGGTTGCCGACAATATTGGCTTTAATCCGCTGTTTATCGCGATGGGATTTTTTGATTTGGTCGGGGCAGTATTTTTAATTGCGTTGATCGCTGAACGTCGTAATCCGGCAAAAGAGGGGCAAGCATGAAGACGTTAAAACATTGGGAACTGGAACAGCGCCACGAGGCGGGCGTTGATCTCAGGGTTGATGGAAAGCATATTTTTAGCCTGCGAGTGCTTGAAGAAGGGCTATTTCGCGTGCTGCTTCTGCGTCATGGGGAGTATGAGTTAAATCGTACCTGGAGCATCGCGCCGCAAGAGGATGTTCCTTTTTCAGGCCGTAACCGTCTGAGTAATGAAGGGTTTAGCTTGCCGGCCTTTACCCTCGAACACTCTGAGGATTGCCTCCAGCTTGCCACCGGCGCAATGCGCGTCACCGTTCATCAGCCTTTACGACTTGAGTGGGAAGCCAAAAACGCGCACGGAGAATGGCAGCTTATCGCCAGCGATCGCCCAACGGGTGCGTACCTATTGCCTTCTCGTGGTAAAGGCGTTGAGCATTATCAAAGGCGTTATCCGCAAGATAATTACTATGGATTGGGTGAGAAGGCGGGGGATGTAAACCGCACCGGTCGGCGATTTGAAATGCGTAATCTCGATGCGATGGGCTATAACGCGGCAACGACCGATCCGCTCTACAAACACATTCCGTTTACTCTTACTCGCCATCAAAACCTGAGCTTTGGGCTGTTTTATGACAATCTCAGCACCTGCCGTTTTGATTTGGGCAATGAGCTGGATAATTATCATTTGCCTTATCGCCGCTTTGCTGCCGAGGCGGGCGATCTCGATTACTATCTGTTTATCGGCCCTACGCTGCTCGAGGTCACCAAAAAATTTGTGCGTCTGACCGGTAAAACCTTCTTTGGCCCGAAGTGGAGCCTGGGTTATAGCGGTTCGACCATGCATTACACCGACGCGCCCGATGCCCAACAGCAGCTGATGAAATTTATTCGTCTTTGCGCCGAGCATCGTATTCCCTGTGATTCATTTCAGCTGTCATCCGGCTATACCTCCATCAACGATAAGCGCTACGTTTTTAATTGGAATAACAGTAAGTTCCCGCAGCCAGAAAGCATGAGCGCAGCGTTTCATCACGCAGGATTGAAACTTGCCGCCAATATCAAACCTTGCCTGCTGCAGGACCACCCGTTATATGAGCAGGTCGCCAGACAAAAGCTTTTCGTGCTCGATTCAGAAAGCGAGAAGCCCGAGCGTTCAAGCTTCTGGGACGACGAAGGTTCGCATCTCGACTTCACCAACCCGGCCACAATTCAGTGGTGGCAATCGCAGGTTACCCGCCAATTGCTGGAAAAGGGCATCGACTCAACCTGGAACGACAATAACGAATACGAAATATGGGACGACGACGCGCGCTGCTTTGGCTTCGGAAAGCCGGTGGCCATCAAGCATATTCGACCGGTGATGCCGCTGCTGATGATGCGCGCCTCGTTTGAAGCGCAACAACGTTTTGCTCCGCATAAACGCCCGTATCTTATTTCACGTTCAGGTTGTGCAGGTATGCAACGCTATGTGCAAACCTGGAGCGGAGATAACCGCACCGAATGGCAGACGCTGCGCTACAACACGCGCATGGGGCTGGGGATGAGCCTGTCGGGCCTGTATAACGTGGGTCACGACGTCGGCGGTTTTGCCGGTGACAGGCCGGACGCCGAGCTGTTTATCCGTTGGGTACAAAACGGTGTGATGCACCCACGTTTCACTATCCATTCCTGGAATGACGATCGCACGGTGAACGAGCCGTGGATGTATGGCGAGGCAACGCCCGCTATCCGTGCCGCCATTGAGCTACGCTACCGTTTACTGCCCTATTTTTACACTCTGCTTTGGCAGGCCTATGCTGATGACGAACCGATGCTGCGGCCGACATTTTTAGACCACGAGCACGATTCGGAAACGTTTTTAGAAAACGACGATTTCCTGATGGGGCGCGATCTGCTGGTAGCGAGCGTGGTGGAGCAGGGCCAGCGCCAACGCGAAGTGTATCTGCCTGACAACGCCACTGGCTGGGTGGATTATTACACCGGTGAATGGTTCAAGGGAGGACAGCGGATAACGCTGGCTGCGCCGCTGGAGCGTTTGCCGTTGCTGGTGCGTGGCGGCAGTGCATTACCCTGTTCTTCAAGACTGTCGCACTGCGACGTCGAACTGGACACTCAGCGCAGCCTGCATCTTTTCCCGCTGCCGGGGGAGGGAAACGCCACAGGAAGCCTGTTTGAGGACGACGGCGAGAGCTATGGCTGGCAGCAGGGAATGGCGCTGTGGCTATCGTGGGAGATTGAATATACCGCTACGCGAATCAACGTGCGCTTTAATCGACGCGGAGAATACCGCCCTGCGTGGCGTGGCCTGAATATCGTCATGCCAGAGGGGGAAGTGCGCGAGCTGTGGATTGAGGGCGAAAAAACATCGAGCTATTTGCTGTGGTGATGCATTTTCGCCTCTAAAGCATCAAGCTTTTTAGAAAAACTATTCGGCCTTTTTGGATTGAACCGTGCGTTTGCGCGGTTTTTTCTCGGCCGTTTTTTCTGCCAGATGTAGCGCCTTGACTTCGCTTTCAATCCAGCCATCGGCCAGACGCGTTTTTAGCGTCTCTCCTAACGCCGTCTGTGAAGTTTTCTTCAATAAAGCGCCCTGAGGGGTGGTTGTCACGCTATAACCGCGTGCCAGCGTCGCCAGAGGGCTTACTGCCTCAAGTTGGGTCACCGCGGTGCCAAAACGCTGACGACGATCGCCCAGCTGCGCGGTCATCGACTGTTGCAACCGGTATTGCAATTTTTGCACACGCTGTTGCAGCTGATGGATGCGGCGCTGCGGCTGATGCTGATTCAGGCGCTGTTGCAGGTTTTGCGCACGGCGCAACAGACGGCGCAGATGGTTTTGCATCGCTTCATCCATGCGACTGCGCAGTTTGAACAGCGCGGTTTGCTGACGCGCCAGTCGGAGGTGAGGGTGCTGCTGCTGGAGCCGATGATTCAAACGTGTAAAACGTTGCGCCATCTGTGCCAGGTAGTAATCCATCGCCATCTCAAGGCGCTGCTGCTGCGACTGAATCTGCCTCAATAGCTCCAGCTGGTTGCGACTGATCAGTTCAGCGGCGGCAGAAGGCGTCGGCGCGCGCAGGTCCGCCACAAAGTCAGCGATAGTCACGTCGGTTTCGTGACCCACGGCGCTGACAATCGGCAGGCGGCTGTTGAAAATAGCGCGCGCGACTCTTTCGTCGTTAAAGCTCCATAGGTCTTCCAGCGAACCGCCACCGCGACCCACAATCAATACGTCACATTCCTGACGCTGGTTGGCCAGGGTAATGGCTTTAACGATTTGCAACGGTGCATCGACACCCTGAACCGCCGTTGGGTATATCACCACCGGCAGGGAAGGATCGCGACGTTTTAATACCTGAAGAATATCGTGCAGTGCGGCGCCGCTAGCTGAGGTAATGACCCCGACACATTTGGCCGGAGCGGGCAGCGGCTTTTTATATTCGACATCAAACAGTCCTTCGGCGGACAGCGTTTGTTTTAACTGTTCAAACTGCTGCTGCAACAGGCCATCTCCCGCAGGCTGCATACTTTCTGCTATTAGCTGAAAATCGCCGCGCGGTTCATAGAGCGTGATAGAGGCGCGGACCAAAACCTGCTGGCCGTTTTGAGGGCGGAAAGTGGTGCGGCGATTGCTGTTGCGAAACATCGCGCATTTAACCTGAGCGCGCGCGTCTTTGAGCGTAAAATACCAGTGGCCGGAAGAGGGCTGGGAGAAGTTGGAGATCTCACCGGAGAGCCAGACCTGACCCATCTCGTTTTCCAGCAACTCGCGAACCGTCTGATTAAGGCGGCTGACGGTAAAAATGGGTGGCGAAGAAGGTAGCGGCATGTGACCCAGATCAAATTCGAAAACAGAGACTTAATCAATCGATACTACAGCCCAAAACAAAGTATTCAAGAGTTTTTTATAAATAATGTGAAATAGTACTAGAGCAAACGATTGAGTGCCTGTATACTCTCGCTGCAATATTTTATCTTTTCCGCATCCACCTTGGTGAGATATTGCCTATGTTACGTTTAAAGAAAGAAGCACTCACGTTTGACGACGTTCTCCTTGTTCCAGCCCACTCCACAGTTCTGCCTAACACGGCCGATCTCAGCACTCAGCTGACTCAAAAAATCCGTCTGAACATTCCTATGCTGTCTGCAGCAATGGATACCGTTACCGAAGCGAACCTGGCAATTGCCCTGGCTCAGGAAGGCGGAATGGGGTTCATTCACAAAAACATGTCCATCGAGCGTCAGGCCGAAGAAGTTCGCCGCGTTAAGAAACATGAAAGCGGCGTCGTTGCCGATCCAAAAACCGTAACACCTTCTACAACCCTGCGTCAGGTTAAAGAACTCACTGAAATCAATGGCTTTGCTGGTTACCCTGTTGTAACTGAAGGCAACGAACTGGTCGGTATTATTACCGGTCGTGACGTTCGCTTCGTTACCGATCTGGATCAGCCAGTGACGGCGGTAATGACCCCGAAAGAGCGTCTGGTTACCGTTAAAGAAGGCGAAGCTCGCGAAGTTGTTCTGCAGAAAATGCACGAAAAACGCGTTGAGAAAGCCCTGGTTGTTGATAGCCAGTTCCACCTGCTGGGTATGATCACCGTTAAAGACTTCCAGAAAGCAGAGCGTAAACCTAACGCCTGTAAAGACGAAAACGGCAGCCTGCGCGTAGGCGCTGCAGTTGGCGCTGGTGCGGGCAACGAAGAGCGTATCGACGCGCTGGTTGCTGCCGGTGTTGACGTGCTGCTGATCGACTCCTCACACGGTCACTCCGAAGGCGTTCTTGGACGCATCCGCGCCACTCGCGCCAAATACCCAGACCTGCAAATCATCGGCGGCAACGTGGCTACCGGCGAAGGCGCACTGGCACTGGCTCAGGCTGGTGTGAGCGCAGTAAAAGTGGGTATCGGCCCTGGTTCAATCTGTACCACGCGTATGGTTACCGGCGTTGGCGTTCCACAGATCACTGCGGTTTCTGACGCAGTAGAAGCCCTGGAAGGCACGGGTATTCCGGTTATCGCTGACGGCGGCATTCGCTTCTCTGGCGACATCGCTAAAGCTATTGCTGCTGGCGCAAGCTGCGTGATGGTTGGCGGTATGCTGGCGGGTACTGAAGAGTCTCCGGGTGAAATCGAACTGTATCAGGGTCGTTCATTCAAATCTTACCGCGGTATGGGTTCCTTGGGCGCGATGTCCAAAGGTTCTTCTGACCGTTACTTCCAGAGCGATAACGCCGCTGACAAACTGGTACCGGAAGGTATCGAAGGCCGCGTTGCCTATAAAGGCCGCCTGAAAGAGATCGTGCATCAGCAAATGGGTGGCCTGCGCTCCTGTATGGGTCTGACCGGCTGTGCTACTATCCTCGACCTTCGCACCAAGGCTGAATTTGTTCGTATCAGCGGTGCAGGCATTCAGGAAAGTCACGTACACGATGTCACCATTACCAAAGAGTCTCCGAACTATCGCATGGGCTCTTAATTTGGTTCTTGGGGCGGCGGCGCTTTGGCTCGCTGTCCCTTTGATCAAGTTACGTGATTGCCTTAAC
>CAWUIY010000132.1:0-12030 GCA_963922555.1 uncultured Serratia sp.
CCCTTGGGGCAAAGTGATTGAAGGCGGAAGCCCGTTCGTACTGATCTTTAATGCGCTCGACAGCAAGCTGGTCGCTACCCTGTTGAACGTTGTGGTGCTAGTTGCCGCATTATCGGTCTACAACAGCTGTGTTTACAGCAACAGCCGCATGCTGTTTGGCCTGGCCAAGCAAGGTAATGGACCAAAATCGCTGCTGAAAGTTGACCGCCGTGGCGTGCCTTACGTCGCGATTGGCGTGTCAGCGCTGGCAACCGCGCTGTGCGTAGTGATCAACTACGTGATGCCGGGCGAAGCCTTTGAAATCCTGATGTCGCTGGTGGTTTCTGCGCTGGTGATCAACTGGGCAATGATCAGCATGGCACACCTCAAATTCCGTCAGGCCAAGGCCCGCGAAGGGGTGACTACCAAGTTCAAGGCGCTACTCTACCCGCTGGGTAACTACGTATGCCTGCTGTTTATGGCGGCAATTCTGGTGATTATGTACCTGACTCCCGGAATACGGATTTCCGTAATCCTGATCCCGGTATGGCTGATCGTGCTGGGTATTAGCTACAAGCTGAAAGGCAAGAATCAGGCTGTGGAAAACCTCGTTAAATAAGACGTTAAGACTTAGCAAACCCGGCCCTGTTGCCGGGTTTTTTTATGCCCAAATTATCCGTATCAAATTGCTGGCGGGTTCACAATTTCCCTTTCGCGACCAATTCGTCCATCTCAATGACCTTTATCTCCTGACTCAGATCCATAAGCGAGGTTAATACTTTAGACACGATTTATTAGCCCCTTTGGAGAGAGTCAATGAGACAAGGCGCGCTGTCATTTAAAGAGAAAGTGGCCTACGGCATGGGAGATGCAGGCTGCAACATGATTTGGGGCACCATCACCCTGTTTCTGAGCTACTTTTATACCGACATTTTTGGATTAGCTCCCGCACTGGTGGGCGTTATGTTGCTATCTGTCAGAGTCATAGATGCAGTCAGCGATCCGATTATGGGTGCGATTGCCGATCGCACAACAACCCGCTGGGGGCGATTCCGTCCCTATTTGCTATGGATCTCTCTGCCTTTCGCCCTGTTTAGCATCCTGATGTTCTCGACGCCCGACTGGAGTTACTCAAGCAAGGTTATCTATGCCTTTGCCACCTACTTCCTCATGTCTCTTACCTATACCGCCATCAACATCCCTTACTGCTCGCTCGGCGGCGTGATTACTGCCGATCCCAAGGAGCGCGTCTCGTGCCAGTCTTATCGCTTCTTTATGGTTGGGATTGCCACGTTAATCCTCTCCTCGTCGCTACTACCGATGGCGCACTGGTTCGGCGGCGCAGATAAAGCACGTGGCTATCAGATGTCGATTGCCGTTATGGCGGTCATTGCCTTGATGATGTTTCTGTTTTGCTTCAGCTCGGTCAAGGAACGAATTCACCCCGCAGTACCCACCCAACGCGCGCTGAAAAGCGATCTGAAAGACGTATGGAAAAATGACCAGTGGGTGCGCATCCTGCTGCTGACTTTCTGCAACGTCTGTCCCGGTTTTATCCGCATGGCCGCCACGATGTATTACGTCACTTGGGTGATGGAGAAATCAAACTCGTTTGCCAGCCTGTTTATCAGCCTTGGCGTGATCGGCATGATGATCGGCAGCGCATTAGCCAAACCGCTCACAGACCGTTTTTGCAAACTGAAAGTCTTCTTCTGGACCAACATTATCCTCACCCTGTTTTCCTGCGGATTTTATTTCCTGGATCCGCATCTCACGACGCTAATTCTGGTCGCCTATTTTGTATTGAATATCCTGCATCAGCTCCCTTCGCCACTGCACTGGTCATTGATGGCAGACGTTGACGATTACGGCGAATGGAAGACCGGTAAACGCAGCACCGGCATCAGTTTTTCCGGCAACCTGTTCTTTCTGAAATGCGGATTAGCGGTGGCTGGCGCGATGGTTGGATTTTTACTGTCGCTTTATGGCTATCAAGGGGGTGCCACATCACAGACTGCGCGAGCGCTTAACGGTATCGTGCTCTTGTTCACCGTCATTCCGGGAATCGGTTATCTGATTACCGCCTGCGTGGTCAAGCTATTGAAAGTTGACCGCGAATTGATGAAAACCATTCAGGCCGATTTGGAGCTCCGCCGCCGCAACTTTCATGATCTAAACACCTATCCTGAAGCGAAACAGGGTACAACCGAATTACCGGTTTTTGCCAGCAAGGAACCCAAGCATGAGTAAAAGTGTTTATTCGAATCCGTTTATTACCCAGCGAGCCGATCCACATATCTGGCGACACAGTGACGGACATTACTATTTTATCGCCTCGGTACCTGAATACGACCGGCTCGAGATTCGCCGTTCAGCGACTCTTGAGGGGCTAGCCGAAGCCCGCCCGCGTATTGTGTGGCGCAAACATAGCGGCGGGCCAATGAGCGCGCTTATTTGGGCACCGGAACTGCATTACATCAACGGAAACTGGTACATCTATTTTGCCGCCGCGCCCTCTGAGAAAATCGTTAACGGCCTGTTTCAACATCGAATGTTTGTGCTTGAGTGTTCCGATGCCGACCCACTTAGCGGCAAATGGCAAGAGAAAGGCCGCGTGGCCACGCCGATGGATAGCTTCTCGCTGGATGCCACACACTTTAGCCACGCAGGTAAAAACTACTACCTGTGGGCGCAGAAAGATCCGGCCATCGAGGGAAATTCAAACCTGTATCTGGCCGAGATGAGTAATCCATGGACTCTGAAATCCGCGCCGGTAATGCTCAGTAAACCCGAACTGGAGTGGGAAACAATCGGTTTTAAAGTCAATGAAGGCCCGGCAGTGATAGAAGGTTACGACAAGATTTTTATTACCTATTCTGCCAGCGCTACCGATGAGAATTATTGTATTGGCCTGCTGTGGGCCGACATTGAAAGCGATATTACTGACCCAAACCAATGGCATAAATCGCCCACGCCGGTGTTCAAAACGCAAGCAGACAATCGCCAGTTCGGGCCGGGGCACAACAGCTTTACTCAGAATGAAAAAGGTGAAGATGTGCTGGTTTATCACGCCAGAAACTACACCGAAATTCAGGGAGATCCGCTATACGATCCCAACCGCCATACGAGGTTAAAGACCCTGGACTGGGACGATGAAGGCATGCCGGTGTTCGGAGAACCCCCGGCAGATAATCATTAATTAAACCAAAGTACCGTAAATGGTCAGCAGCGCTACGACTATCAAAATGATCATCGTGACCTTGCGGGCCATCGCTACTGCCGAACGCGGGGTCTGTACCGGATCTAGATGCGGATCGCGCGCCAATGAAAACTGCGCCAATCGGGTCAGCACATCGTACTGGCGCGTATGCAAATCGCCCAAAGACGCAAACCATGCGGGTAAAGCTTTCTCGCCGTGTCCAATCAGCGCATAGGCGACGCCCGCAAGCCGGACCGGGATCCAGTCAAGAACATGGAGCAAATTATCAACCCCGGACTGACTGCGTTTCAGCGTAGTGCTGTTGCGCGCGAGCCAGGACTGATAACCACGCAGCGCCGCGTAACCAGCCAGTGCAACTGGGCCGTAAGGGCCACACACTACGAACCAGAACATCGGGGCCAGATAATAACGGAAGTTAATCCAGATCAGCGCGTTTTGCAGCTCACGCAGGCGCAACCCTTCGGCACAGTCTGCGGGTAAGCCATGTATAAGCGCCAACTCTTCAGCCATTTCGGAACACGCGTTGGTATCACCCTGACGTGCTGATTTCAGATAGGCGCGATAGTGTTTGCGTTTTAGCCCTGCACCGATACACAGCAGGCAAATCAGGACCCACAGCACCAGCGAAGGCACGCCGAAAAACGTGCCGTGGACCAGGCGCAAAATCCCCCAGACCACTGCCATCCAAATCACAATAATCGCCAATGTTTTGGTGAGTGAAGCCGCACGCCCACGGCGATAAATCACCTCAAAGCGATGATCGAGCTGCCAATGCTCACCCAGCTTGAACAAGCGTTCCCAGGCCAAAACCAGCAACAAAGTAATTAACGTCATGAAGGGTCGCTCTCTTTTGGTGTATCACTCAACGCATGCTATTTCATTGCTTCAAGATAGCGCTGCCAGTCAAAATGCGGTCCTGGGTCAGTTTTTCTGCCCGGCGCAATATCACTATGTCCTGTAATGTGCTGCAGATCGATAGGATAGTGTCTTAGTATCAAATCAGTAACTTGAAGTAAACTCTGATATTGGGCATCAGTAAATGGCTCAAAATCGGTTCCTTCCAGCTCAATGCCGATGGAGAAGTCATTGCAGCGCTCTCGGCCCTGCCAACTGGACACGCCAGCATGCCAGGCTCGCTTGTCAAAAGGCACGTATTGCACCACTTCCCCATCGCGACGAATCAAACAATGCGCCGCAACGCGCAGCTGATAAATCTGTTCGAAAAACGGATCTTCGGCTGGATCCAACGTACCCGTAAACAGTTGATCAATGTAAGGCCCGCCAAATTTTCCAGGCGGCAGGCTAATATTATGAATAATCAGCAACGATGGGATTTCATCTTCTGGGCGCAGATCGCAATGAGGAGAAACTACCTGGCGTGCTTCATTGATCCAGCCTTGATTTAACTCCATGAATGCTTCCTTGTAATTGTTAAGTGACTGGGCTGAGCAAGTGCAGCCAACGCATTTCCAGCTTCAAGTATGAAGGGCGTTACCCAAAATAATTGAGGCGGCAGGAAGGCGGCAAGTGCGCGAATGCCCAGGAGCTTACATGAGTAAGTGACTGGGCTGAGCAAGCGCAGCCAACGCATCTGCAGCTTCAAGTATGAAGGGTAAAAGGGTAGCATGTTTTAATTCGCCTTTAATTGCCACTTCGGAGTTTAGTATGCCAACTCGCAGCTACAGCATGGAAAGCCGTCGCGCCGCGTTACTCGACCGTATTCACAATGATATCCCTTTGATTGTTAAGCAAGCGCTTGAAGAAGATCTTGGCGGTGAAGTGGATGCTAATCGCGATTTAACCGCACAATTGCTGCCATCAGACACTCAGGCTCATGCCACGGTAATCACCCGTGAAGCGGGTATTTTCTGTGGCAAAGGCTGGGTTGATGAAGTCTTTGCTCAACTTGGTGGCGGAAAAGTACAGGTTATCTGGCGAGTCAACGATGGCGACGCACTCGTAGAGAATCAACCTCTGTTTGAGCTGAACGGACCCGCTCGCCTGTTGCTAACCGGTGAACGTACGGCACTAAATTTTGTGCAGACACTTTCCGGCGTTGCAAGCTCGGTAAACCGTTATGTAAAACTGCTGGAAGGCACTAAAACGCGCCTGCTTGATACGCGTAAAACCCTACCGGGTCTACGTACTGCGCTAAAATATGCCGTGCTTTGCGGCGGTGGCAGCAACCATCGCCTGGGTCTGTCTGATGCGTTCCTGATTAAGGAAAACCACATTATTGCCTGTGGCTCTATCAAGGACGCCGTGGCGCGCGCTCAACAAATTCACGCCGATGTTCCTGTAGAAGTCGAAGTCGAAAGCATTGGCGAGCTTGAGGCTGCACTTGAGGCCGGTGCAGATATCATTATGCTGGACAACTTCACTCTCGAGACAATGCGCGAGAGCGTGGCTCTGACCGCAGGCCGTGCTCTACTTGAGATTTCGGGCAACGTCACCGACATCACCCTGCGCCAGTTTGCCGAAACCGGCGTCGATTTTATCTCGGTAGGAGCTCTGACCAAGCACGTTCGCGCTTTGGATCTGTCGATGCGTTTCCGCTAATTCTCAGCTATCTCCCTGCTGTCTAAGCTAAATCCCGAGTGAGGAAGAGTAAATCCGAATTCGGGATTTTGGCCGACTGCGAGCAAGTTTTGCGAGCTTCCTTCCTGAGTTTTGTCCACTCGCCATTATTACATTTTCTTTTCCCGAGATGCCTCGCAAGCCTCTTTTTTTCCTGTAGCCGGTGCGCAGCCTGCTCGCTAAGTTAGGCCTTCACCTAGCTTTGGCATTAACGACCTCAGGAAAAGAAACCTTATGCAACTCTCAACCTTATTGAACACCTTAGTTCCAATTCAATCTGCCTCCTGTCACCAGCGAAGCGCCCATTCAGCTGAGTTTTATCAACGGGGCTTTTCACTCATTGAACTGATGGTGGTGATCGGGATTATTGGCATTCTAAGCGGTATTGGCATTCCGGCTTATCAGTCTTACACACAAAAAGCAGCACTCACCGATATGCTGCAAACAATGGTGCCCTACAAAACAGCCAGCGAACTGTGCAGCATTGATTTAGGGGAGCTAACTAACTGTAACAGCGGCGTATCCAATATTCCGACTAGCAAAGCCTCTCGCTTTGTCAGTACCGTGCAGGTTCAGGCCGGCGTTATTACGCTCACCGGACAACAGACATTAAACGGCCTAAGCGTAGTTATGACACCGGTGATTAATACGGCCGATGGCAGCATCGACTGGACCCGTAAATGCTCGCACGCAGGCAATCAGGGATTGGTAGATTCATGCGAAAAGATCTTCCATTTCAATGATGCTGGTGCACGCTAATGGGTACGCAAACAGCTGAACTTACACAACAGCTTGAGGAACATTGTCAACAATACGGCGCGGTATTTATCGGCGTCGATCAAGATAATGTCCGGGTTGCCTGCCACCAGCAAAGCACAGATACCACAGCCCTGCTTTCCGCGCTGCGCTTTGCCTGCGCTATGAAAGTTAACCTGGAATACTGGCCGCAGACCCAGATAGAACGAGCACTCAATAAAACCGATTATGAATCTGGCGAGTCACCAGCCTCGTCTTCACATAACGAGGACCATAATCTTGATGAGAATAGCCAGGTTCCGGTGGTGCAGTTTCTTAACCAGACGTTGAAGTTGGCTATTCAGCGCCGCGCTTCTGATATTCACTTTGAGCCGTTTGAAAACCAGCTTCGCGTGAGGCTACGCATTGACGGCGTACTGCAAGAGGTTCCAGCTCCTGATTATTCGCTGGCAACAAGCGTGCTGGCGCGGCTCAAAATCATGGGAGAATTGAACGTTGCTGAACACCGTTTACCGCAGGACGGGCAAATCGCAGTTGCTTGCGACAAACAGCGCTACTCCATGCGTATTTCGTCACTGCCCGTGCTCTGTGGGGAGAAAATCGTTTTGCGTATCCTCGATCGCCTGCAGCAGGAGCTATCGATGGAGCAGCTCGGGTTCTCCGTTCTCGAACAACGACAGTATCTTTCCGCACTGAACAAACCTCAGGGGCTGATACTAGTGACGGGGCCGACCGGCAGCGGGAAAACCGTCACGCTGTATACCGGACTGCGCCATCTCAACACCATTCGCCGCAATATTTGTAGCGTAGAAGATCCCGTTGAAATCCCAGTGCGGGGCATCAACCAGACACAGGTCAACAGCAAGACGTCGCTAAACTTTGCCAGAGTGTTGCGCTCCCTACTGCGCCAGGATCCTGACGTCATCATGATTGGTGAAATACGCGATGCCGAAACGGCTGAAATTGCCGTGAAAGCCTCGCAAACCGGGCATCTGGTACTTTCAACCTTGCATACCAATTCAACGGCAGAAACGCTCGTCAGGCTAGCTCAGATGGGCATTGAGGGATACCAAATCGCCTCCTGCCTGCGGCTGGTGATTGCCCAAAGGCTGGTGAGAAAACTCTGCCCGCACTGTAAAACACCTCATCAGACTCTGCTTAAACCTCCTTGCGGCAGGGCTACCCAACCCATTGAGATTTGGGAGGCTAAGGGCTGTGAGCACTGTTTCTCAGGTTACTACGGCAGAGTGGGCATTTATGAAATGCTGGAAAATAGCCCAGCGCTGCAACAGGCACTGGTAAACGGCTCAAACTCACAGACGTTGAAGGATATTGCCGCCTCACAAAGCCAGCAAACGCTTTATGCCTCTGGAATGGTGCTGGTCGAACAAGGAGTGACTTCGCTGAGCGAGCTTTATCGGGTAATTGGCGAGGAAAGTTCGAGTGAGCCAGACTGAACTTTACCTTTATTCGTGGCAAGCAATTGATGAATATGGGGAACTCCAATGTGGTGAAAGCCTGCTACCACTTTCACAGGAAATGTTCGGGCAACTGGTACAAAACGGGCTTCAGCCGATTGTCCTTAAAAAATCGCTCAAAATGGGCATGCGTTATTGGAAAAACAAAGAACGGATTGCGTTTGTACGCCAGTTGGCGACGTTGTTGCAAACCGGCTTGCCCCTGACGCTAAGCCTTGAGCTGCTCGCCAGCGATCATCCGTTGCCCGGCTGGCGCTGTGTACTCGGAGATTTAGTTAAACGGGTCAATGAAGGACAGCCTCTCTCATTAGTAATGAAGGAGTATCCTCAGGTGTTTCCACCGATTTATGGGCAAATCATCTCGATTGGGGAATTAACTGGGCAGCTAGATAGTTGCTGTGCCCAGCTCGCGACTCAGCAAGAGCAGATTATGTTCCTGCAAAAGAGGGTGAAAAAAGCGCTGCGCTATCCGCTTACCGTGATGCTAATCGCTTCGGCGATCACCTTGCTGATGTTAACGCTGGTATTACCGGAGTTTGCCAAAATTTATGCTTCTTTTGACGCGGAACTGCCTTGGTTCACCCAATTGCTGATCTCTGCTTCAAATGGGATTGTACGCTTTGGTCCTGGCTTTTCTCTGCTTATGGCATTGGGCCTCGGTTTGTATATGCGCTGTTTGCATCCACAGGAAAAATGGCGCTGGCGTGAGCAACGCTGTTTGTTACGCCTTCCTTTGGTCAAGAAATTGATTGGTGATGGTTGCCTGTGCCAACTTTTCCAGACACTAGTTTTGACCCAACACGCCGGGATGACCCTCAGCGCTGGGCTCGCGGCAGCGGAGGCTGCTATCGGCAATCTTCACTATCGGCAGGCCGTCGGGATGCTGACAAAGCGATTATCACAGGGGATCTCTCTGCATAAGGCGCTTCATGAGTCAGCATTATTTCCGCCACTTTGCCGCCAGCTGGTCCGCATTGGAGAGGAATCGGGTGCGCTGGATACTTTGCTTGAGAAACTTGCTCACTGGCACGCCGAACAGGCAAATGAGCTGGCGGACAACATGGCGCAAAAAATCGAGCCACTGATGATGCTATTTATGGGGGTGGTTGTCGGCGGGCTGGTCATTGCGATGTACTTGCCCATCTTCAATTTAGGGGCTGCGATGACTTGAACCTATCTGCCGGTAAATAATGAAGATTCACGTTTGCGTTGCGATCAAGCTTTACGAGATGAGTCTCCCCTGCCCTTGCTATTTACCAGGCCGGGGAGCCTCAGCGATGACTATATTGTTATACCGATGGTGCTATGTCGATTGTTGCGATGCCGATTGTTGCGATGCCGATGCTATCCACCAGTGGCGTTAGCCTTACTGGCCAAAAAGTCGATTTTCTTGCTCGGCCACGCGAATGAAAGTCGTGCGCTTGGTCAGTTCTTTCAGCCGTTCGGCACCGACATAGGTACAGGCCGAACGTAATCCGCCCAAGATATCGCGAACAGTGTTATCGACAGGCCCGCGCAACGGCAGTTTAACCGTTTTACCTTCCGCTGCACGATACTGGGCGACGCCACCCACGTGACGTTGCATGGCAGATTCGGAACTCATGCCATAAAACAGCATAAATTTCTCGCCATTATCCTCAACGATAGTGCCTTCACATTCGTCATGCGCTGCCAGCATACCGCCAAGCATCACGAAATCAGCGCCGCCGCCAAAGGCTTTGGCAACGTCTCCAGGCACAGCGCAGCCACCATCACTGACAATCTGACCGCCTAGCCCGTGTGCGGCATCGGCACATTCGATCACGGCGGAAAGTTGTGGGTAACCCACACCCGTTTTAACGCGGGTGGTACAGACGGAACCTGGCCCGATACCCACTTTAACAATATCGGCCCCTGACAAAATCAGCTCTTCAACCATCTCACCCGTAACCACGTTACCAGCACAAATCACTTTATCCGGGAAAGCCTCACGGACGCGCTGCAGGAACTCGACGAAATGTTCTGAATAACCATTAGCTACATCAAGGCAAATGAATTTGAGCAACGGGGACAGGTCGAGGATGTTTTGCAATTTGGTGAAATCGGCCTGCGAGGTACCGGTAGAGACCATCACGTGTTGCAACACAGATTCATTGCTAAGGGTGATAAAGGCTTGCCATTGCTCGACGCTATAATGCTTATGCACGGCGGTCAACAAACCAAAGGACGCCAGCGCTTCAGCCATGCTAAAAGTACCGACGGTATCCATATTGGCGGCGATAATTGGCGTTCCCGACCAGCTATGGCCCGAGTGTTTAAATGTGAAGGTTCGACTAAGTTCAACTTCTGAACGGCTCTTGAGGGTAGAGCGTTTGGGACGAATGAGGACGTCTTTAAAACCTAATTTTAAATCTTCTTCAATACGCATGAGGTTGTCCTGGTTGGGGCTAGAAGCCTGCTGTATGTGTTAGCAAGCAAGTAACAGTTTGCACCTTCTCCAGTGGTTTTATCATACTCAGTAATAGGCTCACGGCAAGAGGCGGTTTTGGATCTCGCCTCACAGTTTGCCGTTTCACTTTAGGCTATCAACCCCGCTCGTGGTTGAATGACCCACATCGATACCGCAGGTTACTTAAGGTTGGCTTGCACTTACTGACGATACCTTTATCATTTAAGATATCGCACTTTATGAACCAAAGTATTCGAGCAAAGCATGAGCTATATAGTTGCACTCACCGGCGGGATAGGCAGTGGCAAAAGCACGGTCGCCAACGCATTTGCACGTCTGGGCGTTCCCCTGATTGATGCTGATATCATTGCTCGACAGGTTGTCGAACCTGCAACTCCCGCATTGAGTGCGCTGGCTGAACGATTTGGTAAACAAATTATTCAGCCGGATGGTTCGCTCAATCGTTCTCGTCTGCGTGAAATAATTTTCAGCAATGACAAAGATAAACAATGGGTTAACCAACTTCTCCATCCTATAATACAGGCCGAAACGCAGCGCTTGATTGAGGCTGCCTCGACGCCATATGTGCTTTGGGTCGTTCCTCTGCTAATAGAAAATGGATTACAAGGGCGCGCAAATCGCGTACTTGTGGTTGATGTCAGCGAAGATGTCCAGTTGGCACGCACAATTAGCCGCGACGGGGTAAACCGTCAGCAGGCAGCAAGCATTATCGCCGCGCAGGCTTCGCGCCAACAAAGGCTCGACAGCGCGGATGACATTATTGATAACAACGGTGGTCCCGAGACGATCGAGCCGCGTGTTGCTTCATTACATAGCCGTTATCTGGAATTAGCGGCTTCAGCGACCCGACAGGATATTGACAAGAATGAGTGATGTGGTTTCTACCGTTCTCTTTGAACATCCTTTAAATGAAAAAATGCGCACCTGGTTGCGTATAGAATTTCTTTTACAACAGTTACATGCTAATCCTGAGATTAGTGCCATGGGCCCTGCCCTGACCTTTTTCCGCACTGTGTCTGACTTGCTGGACGTCCTGGAACGCGGAGAAGTGCGCACTGAACTGCTTAAAGAGCTTGAGCGCCAGCAGCAGAAACTGTTGCTGTGGGCTGATGTTCCTGGCGTAGAGATGTCCCGCGTCCATGAGTTGCGTGCAGAACTGAAAGATACGGCAGTGTTATTGATGAACGCCCCACGAATGGGCCAGGCCCTCAGAGAAGATCGCCTGATCAATCTGGTAAAACAACGCCTGAGTATTCCGGGTGGCTGTTGCAGCTTTGACTTACCGACTTTGCATATTTGGCTGCATCTGTCGCAGGCCCATCGCGATGCGAATGTTCAAAGCTGGCTCGAATCCCTTGCGCCTTTACACCGGTCTTTGACCAGCATTTTGGGGCTGATCCGTCAGTCAGGGCCTTACCGTAATCAAATTAGCCTTAATGGTTTCTTCCAGGATAATGCCGAGGATGCTGATTTGCTGCGTCTGCGCCTGTCTCTGGAGCATCAGCTATATCCGCAGGTGTCAGGCCACAAGACTCGTTATGCTATCCGCTTCTTGCCTTTGGATAGTGAAA
>CAWUIY010000133.1:0-11980 GCA_963922555.1 uncultured Serratia sp.
CAACGCCAAGGGTGGTCAATGAATCAGAAGACAGCAGGCCGCGCAGATAGTCTGCGCCCGCCATGCCTAGTGCCCTGACCGGCAGGCCAATTTCGGCAAGATCGGGGGCGACCCGGCAAAAGCTGAGACCGTAATTGTCTCTCAGGCGATCTTCAAGCTCTACACACTCGACAATATCGCCATCAATAGTCACTTTTACCGCGCCGTCAGCCACGACACGGGCGATCATACGATGGGTTTTTAACGAAGGTAAACCGAGGCGTTTAGCTACCTCTGCCTGAGTCAATCCTCCCACGTAATGCAGCCAGGCGGCTCGCAACGCAAGAGATTCGTCTGCGTCCGCCTGCGAGGAAGAATGTTTCATGGATTACCTCGAAAACAACCCTGTTATTTAATTGCGTTTATCATGCAAACTGCTTTAGCCGCTTCAGCGCCTTTCTTGATGAAATGCGCGGAGTAGAATTCAGTGAACTCAGTCTCTGGCTGGAAGTTGTGCGGTGTCAGAGAAACGGAGAACACCGGCACTTCGGTTTCAAGCTGAACCTGCATCAGGCCGCTAACCACTGCCTGAGCAACGAAATCATGGCGATAAATGCCGCCGTCTACCACCAGCGCGGCACACACGATGGCATCAACATTGCCACGTTTTGCCAGGCGCTTGGCGAGCAGAGGCATTTCAAATGCGCCAGGAACATCAAATACTTCAAGCTCATACGCCTGTTGATTGCTCTCAAGATACTGCTTAAAGCCTACCAGCGTCTGGTTAACAATATCCGCATGCCAGTTGGCTTTGATATAGGCAATCTTAATAGGGGCGGTCATAAAAACTCCAGTAAAGGTTCGATGATATCATCATTGTAATCAAGGGTATCGCCCTTATCATCCACGATACAACGCCGTTATAGCAATAAATGCTGGCTGCCCGTATCAATGTGCGGCGCCCAGAATGCCACACTTTCGGCAATTTCCGCGACCACTTGCCGGTCGCTCGGCTCACGCTCTTTGAAACTCAGCTCGAGGCAGATTTCATTATCCTGCGCGCCTCCGCTGGCAAAAGCCTTGAGTAACGGCTCGGGTTGAATCCGGCCATTCACATTATACTGCGCAGTGAAGGGGCGATGACCACCTTTATCTAACATACTTTGCTTAATATGGATAATTGGCGAGTAACGCGGTACGGCTTCAGCCCAGGTATAAGGGTCGTAATCGCCTGGATTTTCAGACGTTACGTCGCCGTGATCGATATCTGCCATCATCCACATCGGGATGGGGAGTTCAGCATCAGTCAGCCATTTTTGCAGGTCCAGACTGGCCTGAATGGTTTCGCCAAACTCTCTGCCCACGCTCATCGGCTCCCAGAACAAAAAAGCCAGTCCAGCGGATCTGGCATGCTCTGCCACTTCTCGCCAGCATTCAAGCGCGGTATTTTGCAGTGCTTCGCGTCGCTCGGTATAGTCAAAATCTTGATAAGTAAAGATAGCAAATTGCGAACCAAGCGACTTGCCGCCCAAATCGGCGATAATATCTGCAAAAGTTTTAAACCAGTCAACATAATAGCGGCGCACGTCGGCATCGGGATGGCCGAAGTGATTCAGTCGGCCGTAAGGCCCGGTCATACCCGACGTTACCCTGACCCCGGTTTCATCCAGCGCCTTTTTCATTCTCCGGGTGAGGCTTCTCACCGTCGCGGCTGGCCACGACGGATTGATAAACTCGTGAGTCAGCTGTAAATCGCGAATACGGATATCGCGCGCGATGGTGTAGATCAGATCCTCAGGTTCGGCGAAACGGTTAACCAGAGGATTGGTGTTTAACGACAAAGTCAGTGCCATATAACCTCCCCCTAACCTGCGTTGGCATGCAAAATAATCGGCAGATGTGAAACCAGGTTTTGCTCAAACCATTGCTCAAATGCCCTGATCTGTTCACGATTCAGATGCAGCCCGTGTTTGGTGCGTCGGACAAGAATGTCCTCGGGCCTCTGCGCCCATTCGTTATTGACCAGATAACGCGCTTCGGCCTCGTAAAAGTTTCCGCCGAAATGCTTGCCGAGATCCGCAAGCGAAGTGGCGTTGCCAATCAGGTTAGCGGTGCGAGAACCATACAACCGGCCATAATGCTTACGCAGTGGCTGCGGCAGCCACGGGTAATCGTTTTTAAGCTTTTCGCTGAAGGTTTCGAAATCGGCATTCTCTATTTCACCGCCCGGCAGCACGCTGTTTCGGGTCCAGTCAGGCCCCATATTCGGCAGGAAACTCGCCACCTTCTGCATCGCGTGTTCGGCAAGTTTGCGGAAGGTGGTGATCTTACCGCCAAAAACGTGAAGCAAAGGCGCGCCCCCCTGAGTATCGAGATCAAATACATAGTCACGCGTGACGGCGGAAGGATTCCCTTTGCCGTCGTCAAACAGTGGGCGCACACCGGAGAAATGTCGGATCACGTCGTCGCGACGCAACTTGACCTTGAAGTAACGGTTTACCGCATCCATCAGATACTGAATTTCGCTCTCATCGGCTTCGACATCTTCGGCTCGTCCTTTATAAGGAATATCGGTGGTGCCAATCAGCGCCTTATCGCCCTCGTAAGGATTAATAAAAATCACCCGCTTGTCGTGATTTTGTACCAAATAGGCCTGCTGCCCCTCCCAAAATTTCGGCACGATAATGTGAGAGCCTTTGACCAGCCGCACATTGCGCGCACTGGTGGTGTGCGTCACCTGTTTAACGATATCCAGCACCCACGGCCCAGCCGCATTAATCAGCACCCTGGCAAATACCGTGCGCATCTCACCGCTTTTTTCGTCACGTAACGCCACTTCCCATTTGTCCGGACCGCGTTTGGCAAACACGCAGGTCGTGCGAGTCAAAATAGTCGCGCCCTTTTCTTTCGCCCCCAGGGCGTTTAGCGTTACCAGCCGCGCGTCGTCGACCCAGCAGTCAGAATACTCAAAACCACGATGATAGCTGTCGAGCAGCGGCGCACCTTCCGGGCTACGCTCCAGATTCAGCGTGCGCGTACCGGGAAGTTTTTTGCGCCCGCCTAAATGGTCATAAAGAAACAGCCCCAGCCTCACTAGCCAGGCCGGACGGTCTTGCGGACTGTGAGGCAGTACAAAGCGCATCGGCCAGATGATGTGACAGGCAGAATTCAACAGCACTTCACGCTCAATCAATGCCTCTCGCACCAGCCGAAACTCGTAATACTCCAGATAACGCAGGCCGCCGTGCACCAGCTTGCCGGAGCGCGAGGACGTCCCCTGCGCCAGGTCATCTTTTTCGCACATCAGCACGGATAGCCCGCGTCCCGCCGCGTCGCGGGCGATACCAGCGCCGTTAATTCCGCCGCCAATAACGACCACATCGTAGTGTTCAATATCACTCATCGGTTACTCCTTGCAGGCGCGACGCTGTGCCGCCTGATTGATAGACTGCAATTCGGACCACACCGGTGGCAGGAGCTGCCGGGTTTGTTGATAGGTGTCAAACAACTTGTCGTAATGGCCGACTAATTCCGACGAAGGCACTTCCACCGCACTGAGCAGCGGCGTGACCCAGGTAGCAATGCAGCTGTCCATATTCGGATACGCGCCGACAGCCACGGCGGCCATCATCGCCGCCCCCGCGGCTCCTGCTTCATCGCGCACGCTGACCCGTACGGGCGTTCCTACGCAGGCCGCAAGAATTTGCCGCACCTGTGCGGACCTTACTGCGCCGCCGGACAAGCGCAGCTCTTGGGGGGCAACGTCGGACATCGCCCGGTAACAATCGCGCGCTGCCATGCCGATCCCCTCTATTACAGCTCTTAGCAGATCGCCGTAACCGTGGCTGTAACGCAGGCCAATAAAGCTGGCGCGGGCATCGGCGTTAACAAACGGACCACGCTCGCCAGCCAGCGAGATATAAGGGTGATAAAGCAGACCATCGGCATGCGTTTTACAAAGCCATTGGTCAAGATGCCTGACCAGCGTCGAATGATCCGCCGTGCCACCAAACTCGGTAATCAGACTCAGCGTCATATTTAACAACCAGTCGAGATTTAGCGCGGCGGCCATATTGGTCTGCATCTGCGTAACCTGATTGGCAATCGGCAGCGTGATGACGTAACCGGTCTGCTCGGCGTTGAGGATCACCTCGGAAGAATGCACCGAGCGCATATGAACGCCGGTGGATCCCAAAATCGAACAGGCAGTGTTGGTATTTCCCGCCGCCTCGCCGGTGTGCACCCCCGCGCCCAGACCGGTCATCACCATATCGACATAACCCAGGCACACCGGCGTTCCTGCACGCAGCCCGATAGCCTCGGCGGCTTGTGGCGTTAACGGATGGGTAACCTGTGAACCGTCGACAATTTCCGGCAGCAGATAACGCCTTCCAGCCAGCCCTAGCGCCTCAATCACCACGGGCTCATAACCACGGTGGCGGAAGTTGCCAAAGGTGAAGCTGGCTTCGGAAGGATCGGTGGCACGCACGCCGGTAAGATTAAGATATAACCAGTCTTTGCAATGCATCACCGCCTCGGCGCTATCGAGCTGATCGCGAAAATGCACATTCATATAGGCAAGCTGCGCGCCCTGCTGGCAGGTGTTTAGCCCGGTGCCGGTAGCGCTGAAACGCTGGCGCGAGAGCGCGGAGCTTTCGAGTTGCGTCACTGTGTCAGCTGCGCGGGCGTCAAGCCAGATCCATGCATCGCCAACCGGGCGGTTCTGTTTACCCACCAGCCAGGTGCCGTCTCCCTGCGCCGTTACCGCCAATGCGACGACGCGCGAAGCGAGATCTTCGATGTCATCGCCCAGCTTGCGAATTGCGCCAACGCAGTCGCGCCAGGTCTGATCCATGGATTGCAACGCCGATCCGTCCTCACCGCGCTGATAGGTATTTCTTACCGATGCACAACCTAACTGTTGGCCTTCAAGATCGAACGCGACGGCTTTTACCACCGAGGTACCGGAGTCTATGCCGAGAATTATGTCGCGGTTATCCATGTATTACTCCCGAGGTTTGGAAGGTAAAGGAAAGATATCACTAAGCTAACATAGAGAATGAATTAAATTTCATTTCAAATAAAATTTTTCAATTCAGTTAGCGTTGTCGATCACATTTTTGCTGCATAAATGATCACTTTTAGTTTGAAAGTCTTTATTGTCTATTAACCGACAGGCACTGAATAGCTGGAATTACAGGAAAGAGATCCAGATCCACAACCGAAAAAATAGTCTTGAAAACGATTGACAGAAAATGCTAGCGGAAACATTTTTAATGTTAACAGGTAACTTATTTATAACATTATCGGGTCATATGAACGCGATTAGATATGATATTAATCACACTAACTGTGTGATTTAGCTTAAACCAGGCAGTCACTATGAGGTCAACGCTATGTCTACCCTTTCCACCCTTTCACATCAGGTCAGCCCGCGAACGCTAAAAAGATGGGGCGTGACGTTGGCCGTCACTTTAGCGGTACTGGTTGCCATCGGCCTGAATACGAAAGTGGTCAAAATCGGTTCTGCAGAAGACGCGGCCGAGCAGGCTTTCGCGCCGGATAAATACGGTGAGAAGACATTTCCTGCTATTCAGAAAAGCGTTGCAGGTCGTGCGGTAGATGTCGTGACGCTGGCCGCCGCGCTCAATGCTGATGCCAATGCTGCAAAAGCCAAATATGGCGTCGGCGACAATTTACCGGTGTTTTCGGTCTCGCTGACCGGCGTAGTGGGCGAAGGTCAGTCAGGCATTTATCAGGTCAAGGTCGCCGGATTGCCGGATGATCTTAAAATCCGCCTGCAAACCGGCCCAGCGATTAACGGCACGGATCTGCGCGACGCGACCGGAACTATCCAGTTTGGCGACTTCAAGAATCAAATTGAGTATCAAAACGCCGGGGCAGGCATTAACCGTGAAATGAAACAGGCGGTGTTAAGCAAAATAGACACCGCGCATCTGACCGGTAAAACCGTGAAAGTCACTGGCGTATTCCGCCTGCTTAATCCGAAGAACTGGCTGGTAACGCCGGTGGAGATGGTTGTCCAATGAACACTGAACAGTTAGTAGCGGTCCCCGAAGAGGGCCAAGTGGTGCTGTCAGCACGCAATGTCAGCAAAGTTTATGGTTCGACTCACGCGCTGAAAGAGGTGGACTTTGATATTCGCCGCGGACAGGTCACCACCCTGTTTGGTGAAAACGGCGCTGGCAAATCGACGCTGATGAAGATCCTTTCTGGCGTGGTGACCCCAAGCTCCGGACAGATCATTCTTAATGGCGAACCGGTGACCTTTAGTTCAACTAATCAGGCGCGTGAGTGCGGGATCTCTATCATCCACCAGGAACTTAACCTGTCTGCGAATATGAACGTGCGCGATAACATCTTTGTTGGCCGCGAGCTGCATCACGCCACCGGTGTAAATTTTGCCGAAGAAGAGCGCATTGCACGCGAGTTGATGGAAGAACTGGAAGAGGAGATCGATCCGCTAACGCTGGTGGAGGATTTACGTCTCGGCCAGCAACAGATCGTCGAAATCGCCCGCGCACTGGCGGTGAAATCTCGCATTTTGATCATGGATGAGCCCACCTCGGCGCTGAGTGCGGCAGAGGTTGAGGTGCTATTCAAGATCATCCGCGATCTCACTAGCCGTGGCGTGGCCATCGTTTATATCTCACATCACCTTGAAGAAGCCCTGGAAATTACCGACCGCGCAGTGGTATTGCGCGACGGCGTAATGACTGCCTACGCCAAACGGCAAGATATCGATTTGCAGTGGATAGTCCGCAACATGGTAGGCGAGCATTTTGACCTGGGTTCACCGCCAACAGGCTACGAATTTGGCGCGCCGGCCTTGCAAGTGAAAGAACTGACAGTGAAAGGCTCCACCGGTATCAAGGTGGTGGATAATCTGTCACTTGAGGTTCGTGCCGGAGAAATTGTTTGTATCTACGGCCTGATGGGCGCAGGACGCACCGAGCTAATGGAATGCATCGCCGGGCGTGCTCATGCAGAAAAAGGCAGCATCACTCTCAATAATAAAGAAATTTCAAACTTAAGCATCGCCGACAGAATCGAGAACGGCCTGGCACTGGTGCCAGAAGACCGTCAACGCGATGGGCTGATTCAGACCATGACTGTCGGAGAAAACCTCTCTCTTGCCAGCATCGGGGAATTTGTAAAGAGGATGGTCTTGTCGCCCAAACGTGAAAAACAGCTGGTCGATGAATCTATTCGCAATGTCACGGTTAAAACTTCCGGCGGCGAGGCCACCATTGGCTCGCTGTCGGGCGGTAATCAGCAAAAGGTTGTCATCGGCAAAATGCTGGCGACGCATCCGAAAGTGATCCTGCTCGATGAGCCAAGTCGGGGGATTGATATCGGTGCCAAGGCCGAGGTGTTCAGATTGTTAGCGGAGAATGCCAAAAAGGGGCTGGCGGTGATCTATTCCACCTCCGAAGTCGGTGAATGCCTAAGCGTCGCGCATCGCATTATTGTGATGAGTAAGGGGCATATTTCGGCAATTTTCGACGCCAATGCCACCAAAGAACAGATTATGGCCGCCTCGGGCGAATCGCTGGTTGCCTGACCGACAGATTATGGCTTCACACACAAGGGGAAGCAAAATTATGCACAATCGAACTCATGCCCTCAACTCCACACCAGCACCGGCTGAGAAAGCCAGGAAAAAGTCGGCGCATCGCGGTTTCAGTATTGCCAAGCTGCTGCTGGAAGGCCGTGCTTTCTTTGCTCTGCTGCTGATTATTGCCGTGTTTTCTACACTGTCGCCAAACTACTTCGATTCGGCCAATTTTCTGACTATGGCCTCGCACGTTGCCATCTTCGGACTCCCCGCTATCGGCATGCTGTTGGTGATCCTCAATGGGGGGATCGACTTGTCGGTGGGATCGACGCTCGGACTCGCCGGAGTATTTGCCGGTTTTTTGATGCAGGGCGTTAATCTGCAGGCTTTCGGCGTGATCCTGTATTTCCCGGTTTGGGCGGTGGTGATCCTGACTATCGCATTGGGTGCGGTTGTCGGACTGATTAACGGCGTGCTGGTAGCCGTGTTTCGCGTACCGGCCTTCGTCGCAACCTTAGGTTCGCTGTATGTCGCTCGTGGTATCGCCCTGCTGATGACCAACGGTCTGACTTATAACAAACTTTCTGGTGAATCCGCGCTCGGCAATACCGGTTTCGACTGGCTCGGTTTTAACCGCATCTTCAATATTCCGATTGGCGTGCTGACCCTGTGCGTGATCGCACTGGCTTGCGGATTCCTGCTCAGCCGCACGGCCTTTGGTCGTTGGCTATACGCTTCCGGCGGCAACGAACGCGCTGCGGACCTTTCCGGCGTGCCGGTTAAACGGGTCAAAATTACCGTTTACGTGCTCTCGGGCATTTGTGCCGCGATTGCCGGTCTGGTTCTTTCTTCCCAGCTGACCTCCGCAGGCCCGACTGCCGGGACCACCTATGAACTGACCGCCATTGCTGCCGTCGTGATCGGCGGCGCGGCGTTGACCGGCGGTCGCGGAAACGTGCGCGGCACACTGCTCGGCGCATTTGTTATCGGCTTTCTTTCCGACGGCCTGGTGATTATCGGCGTATCTGCCTACTGGCAAACCGTGTTTACCGGTGCGGTGATCGTACTGGCCGTATTGCTCAACACTCTGCAATACGGACGACGTAGCAAGTAAATAAGCGATTAATAACAAAGACAAAAATCTACCCTACAACACTGGAGTATCTCACATGTTCCATAACAGTAAGCGTTACCTTGTGATTGCCGCCGTCGCCGCCATGACCGTGTTCGCCACTCCCTCCTGGGCGGCGAAAGGGCTGATGACCATTATTGTTAACGACCCTTCCAACCCTTACTGGTATACCGAGGGGCAGGTTGCCAAGGCGCAGGCTGAAAAATTGGGTTATTCCGCAACAGTCAGCGCGCACAAAGGTGATACCAATACCGAGAGCCAACTGATCGACACCGCGATCACCAACAAATCTAAAGCGATCATCCTCGACCCGGCCAATGCCGACGGATCAGTAGGATCGGTTAAAAAAGCCATTGCCGCGGGTATTCCGGTGTTTGTTATTAATGCCGAGCTAAATCAAAGCGGTCTGGCCAAAGCACAGTTAGTTTCCAACAATGCGCAAGGCGCCGCGCTGGGCGCACAAGAATGGGTTAAAGCCGTGGGTGACAGTGGTAATTATGTTGAGCTGCTGGGTTCGCAGTCCGACAACAACGCCGCAACTCGCGCCAACGGTTATGACACCGTGCTGTCGCAATATCCTGATCTGAAACAGGTGGCTAAAGAAGTTGCTAACTGGGACCGTACTCAGGGTTATAACAAAATGCAGTCGATGTTGCAGGCCCATCCAGATATCAAAGGGGTAATTAGCGGTAACGACGAAATGGCACTTGGTGCAATTGCCGCGCTGAAAGAATCCGGTAAATTGAGCCAGGTTAAAGTCGGCGCATTCGATGGTTCGCCAGATGCCGTTGACGCGGTTAAAGCAGGCACCCTGGCCTATACCGTGATGCAACCGGTGGCCGTATTTGCCGCCAAAGCCATTGATGAAGCAGATACTTTCCTGAAAACCGGTAAAACCGGCGCCAAACAGGAAAAACAGCTGTTTGACTGCGTATTAATTAATAAGGACAACGTGTCGAAATACACCTCGGCGTTCAAGCTGTCTGAATAATCGTTATTCCGGTGCCTAACTTATCGTTCTGTCAGGCTATTTTACTCCGCTGATTTGCCAAAACGGTAAATCAGCGCTGTAATAGGCCCGGTTTATACAGGACACCCCGCCCTGTTCGCGGTAAGGGGTGACGTTAATTCGTCTTTTGGATATCACTATGGCCCAGGTTCCTCAAAATAATGCAGTCGACGTTTTTATGGCTGAAGTGTTGCCCAGCGACAGCCGTCAGGCGAGACAGCTTGCGCGCCGTCAGCTCATCGTCGAAGCCGTGATGGCCGAGGGAGCGATTCGCATTGAGGATATCACCGACCGTTTCAGTATCAGTCTGATGACCGCCCATCGCGATATCGATGAGCTGGTCGAACGCGGGCTGCTTAGAAAGTCGCGCGGCGTGGTGTCGGCGACCCCCACCAGCCTGATAGAGTCCAGTGACGTTTACCGTTCAACTCGCCAGTTAGAAGAAAAATGCGCACTCGCCGAGGTCGCTGCCGGTTATATCGAACCCGGACAGGCGATTTTCTTCGACGACTCCACCACAGTTTTACAGATGGCACGCTATCTGCCGTCGAAAGCGCCGCTAACGGTGATTACCAATTCGCTCACCGTGATGAGCGAGCTAAAAGAGATGCGCGATATCACGCTGATGGGCCTCGGCGGCCAGTTCTACAACTGGTGCAACGCATTTATGGGCCAGATGACGCGCAAAGAGATTGGCAATCTGCAGGCAGACATGTTTTTTGTCAGTATGTCGGCGATTATCGACGATCGCGTGTATCACCAGTCCGCTGAAATGGTAGAGACCAAACGCGCGATGTTTGAATCCTCCGAGAAACGCATCCTGCTGATTGACCACACAAAATTTGAACGCCGCGCCTTGCACAGCTTCGCTCATCTCTCAGAATTCGACGTCGTGATCGTGAATCAGGGTACTCCGCTGCCCATCATTCAGCGCATGAAAGATAAAGGTATCAATGTGGTCATTGCACCGATGAAACCGGGGATTAGCGTGATGGAGGAGGAATAACGGCGGATTACTGGGGGTTTTATCCAAATTTTAATTTTATTATTTTAAATTAGTAAGTTATGAAATAAATTCATGGCTAAAATTTCATCTATTTATTGAAGAGTCACCCTCAAAGTAATACACTCTTTGCAACTCGATAGTATGATTCGTCTGCATGATAACTACAAAGTTCGATTTTTTCTGCTGCAAAAGCTGCTAAATTAAAGAATATACAGGAGGTAACATGTCTAACATTTTAAGAAAGATGGGTTACGTTCTCATCACTCCTCAGGCATTACTTAACAAGTTGATTGGCAGCGATCGGCAATCGGTTATGTCAGCCGTAGGTGAACCAAAATATATGCTGGATAATTCAGGCACTATCAGAATCAATCCACTCAATGCTGAGGTGCAGGCTGCCTTTCGCCGTAACGTCCAAGGGCTGGCCACAAAAAAACAAGGATGATGCTAAATGTGGACTGCCATCGTTTTGGTGGTATTAGCCTGTGGCTACCTCTACACAAGTCGTGACCTCCCCTCAAAATTTAATCAGCAAAAAGCCGTTGGATGGAATGCCTACTTTGATGTAGCAATTCATGGCGGAGGCTTCCTGATTAATGGCTTTTTGGCGGTGTCATTTATTTGGCTACTACTCTGGGCGGCGATGAGTTTCTTGAACTTTTTCTGGGTTCTAGTCTTGCGCCAACATCATTTTACCTTTGCCTATGATTTGCTCGATATCAGATTACTTGGGTTAAGCTTTTTCAGCGCAGCAACATTAGCTGCAACCGTTTTGATAAGTATTAGTGCAGCAAATAAAGCGGAAAAAAGATCACAAGATCCAGAGTTAAGAATAAAAATATTTAAAGAAATTGCTGAGAAAAATGCAACCGAATCGGTAATTTTTGAAGCCATTGATAAAGGGCTATTGCTACTTATTTCATTGAAATCAAGAAAGGTTTATGTGGGAACTGTCGATGAAGCCAGGTTCCAAAATCTGGATACTGATACCTTAGTGATTATTCCATTGATGAGCGGATATAGAGACAAGGAAACCCTTTCTTTTTGTATTGAGCATAACTATGCGGATCATTTTGAAGATGAAGGGATTACTTTAACTTCCGAACCTTTATCGGTTTACCAGTTCAGACATGTATTACCCTTCGATCAAATAGAATCACTTTCGCTTTTCAATGTGAAAACTTTTGAAAAATTTAGAGAAGCCAAAGCAAAAGTGTGCCAAATAGCCCAGTAAAAAAATTAGCTTTTAGTAAAACCTACCCCGAAAGGTTAACC
>CAWUIY010000134.1:0-11949 GCA_963922555.1 uncultured Serratia sp.
CTTCGGTATTGAGTTTGAACTCGATACCCATCTCGGTGAAAATTTCACGACGCGTGGTCATCACCGACTTTTCCAGCTTGAACGATGGAATACCGAAGGTCAGCAGACCGCCGATTTCTGGATGACGGTCGAACACCACGGCTTTCACACCGTTACGGGTCAGCACGTCGGCACAGGCCAAACCTGCAGGACCTGCACCGATGATTGCCACGCGTTTACCGGTAGGGTGCACGTGTGACATATCTGGACGCCAGCCCATTTCAATCGCTTTATCATTGATATAGCGCTCGATGTTGCCGATGGTAACGGCACCGAATTCGTCGTTCAGCGTACAAGAACCTTCGCACAGGCGATCCTGCGGGCAAACGCGCCCGCAGACTTCTGGCAGACTGTTAGTCTGGTGTGCCAGGTCAGCCGCTTCCATGATACGACCCTCGTTGGCCAACTTCAGCCAGTTTGGGATGTAGTTATGGACCGGACATTTCCATTCGCAATAAGGGTTACCACAAGACAGACAGCGGTCCGCCTGTGATGCCGCCTGCGTTGCCGAGAACGGCTCGTAAATTTCGACAAACTCAATTTTACGGATCTTAAGCGGTTTCTTTGGCGGATCAACGCGCTGTAAGTCGACAAATTGATAAACGTTTTGACTCATCTTAACCTCTTACTGCGCTTGTACCCGCAGCTCAGCTGCGGAACGACTACGGTGACCCAACAATGCTTTAACATCACTGGACTTTGGTTTTACCAGGGCAAATTTAGGCGCCCATTCAGGCCAGTTCGCCAAAATCTCTTCACCACGGGTCGACGCGGTCAGCTGAACGTGTTCGGTAATCAAACCACGCAAATGCTCTTCATGAATGGCCAAATCTTCGACCTCGAGCACTTCGACCAGCTCAGGGTTAACGCGCTTGCGGAACTCGCCGTCTTCATCGAGAACGTAAGCGAAACCACCGGTCATGCCTGCACCGAAGTTAACGCCAGTACGACCCAATACGCAAACGATGCCGCCGGTCATGTATTCACAACCGTTGTCGCCGATGCCTTCAACCACGGTGATGGCACCGGAGTTACGCACGGCGAAACGCTCACCCGCGCGGCCTGCTGCAAACATCTTGCCGCCGGTTGCGCCGTACAGGCAGGTGTTGCCGACAATGCTGGCTTCGTGGCTGCGGAACGCCGATCCAATCGGAGGACGGATAGCGATTCGTCCGCCAGCCATGCCTTTACCTACGTAGTCATTCGCGTCGCCGGTCAGCATCAGATCCACGCCGCCTGCGTTCCAGACGCCGAAGCTCTGGCCAGCTGTGCCGTTGAAGTTGATACGTACTGGATCCGCTGACATTCCTTGATCGCCGTGTTTCTCTGCGATTGCGCCTGAGAGCAGCGCGCCCACGGAGCGGTCGGTGTTGCGAATGTCAAAGTAGAACGCCTTGCTCTGCTTCGCTTCGATATGCGGCGCAGCCTGCTCCAGAATGTCTTTGTTCAGCTGGCCTTTATCGAACGCCGGGTTGCTCTCGGTGCAGTATACGGCTTTGCCCGGATGCGGGGTTGCGGTAACCAGCAGAGGAGACAGGTCCAGTTTGTTCTGTTTCGCAGTGAAGCCGTCCAGCTCAACCAGCAAATCGGTACGACCAATCAGGTCTACCAGCTGGCTTACGCCCAGCTCAGCCATGATTTCGCGGGTTTCCTGAGTAATGAACTTGAAGTAGTTCACTACGCGCTCAGGCAAGCCGTGATAATGGTTGCGACGCAGTTTTTCGTCCTGAGTTGCAACACCGGTCGCACAGTTGTTCAAGTGGCAAATACGCAAGTATTTACAACCCAGAGCAACCATCGGGCCAGTACCGAAGCCGAAGCTTTCAGCGCCGAGGATTGCCGCTTTAATAATGTCAGCACCGGTTTTCAGACCACCATCCACCTGCAGGCGGATCTTGTGGCGCAGGCCATTGGCCACCAGTGCCTGTTGAGTCTCGACCAGACCCAGCTCCCACGGACTACCGGCGTATTTCACCGATGTCAGCGGGCTAGCGCCTGTACCGCCGTCGTAGCCGGAAATGGTGATCAGGTCAGCATAGGCTTTCGCCACGCCGGTCGCGATAGTGCCAACGCCCGGTTCAGAAACCAGTTTGACGGAAATCATCGCTTTCGGGTTGACTTGTTTCAGGTCGAAAATCAGCTGCGCCAGGTCTTCGATAGAATAGATATCGTGGTGCGGCGGAGGTGAAATCAGGGTCACACCAGGTACGGAATAACGCAGCTTGGCGATGTAAGGAGTGACTTTGTCACCCGGTAACTGGCCGCCTTCGCCCGGTTTCGCACCCTGCGCCACCTTAATCTGAATAACGTCGGCGTTAACCAGATAAGCCGGCGTCACGCCGAAGCGGCCAGAAGCGACCTGCTTAATGCGTGAAACTTTATTGGTGCCGTAACGCGCTGGATCTTCACCGCCTTCACCGGAATTCGAACGGCCACCGATGCTGTTCATGGCTTCCGCCAGCGATTCGTGGGCTTCCGGGCTTAAAGCACCGATAGACATTGCCGCCGAGTCGAAACGGGTAAACAGGCCTTCGGCCGGTTCAACCTGATCTACAGGAATTGGCTCGCCTTTCGGAGTAATTTTCAGCATGTCACGCAGCATGGAAGCAGGACGTTCATTTACCAGCTTGGCATACTTTTTATAGTCGTCGTAATCACCGCTGTTCACTGCCGTTTGCAGAGTTTGCACCACGTCAGGGTTGTAAGCGTGATATTCGCCGCCGTGCATGTATTTCAGCAGACCGCCATTGTCCAGCGTCTTGCGTTTCAGCCAGGCGCGTTTGGACAGGTTTTGCAGGTCCATCTCGAAATCGCTGTAGCTGGCACCGCCGATACGGCTAACCACGCCAGGGAAGCAGGTGTTGCTCAGATCTTTGTGCAGACCCACGGCTTCAAACAGGCGTGCGCAACGATAAGAAGCAATCGTCGAGATGCCCATTTTGGACATGATTTTGTACAAGCCTTTGTTGATGCCGTTGCGGTAGTTCAGCATCACTTCGCGATAGTTCTTGTCGATCACGCGCGAGTCAACCAGCTTGGCCAGTGTTTCGTAGGCCAGGTATGGATAAACGGCGGTGGCACCAAAGCCGAGCAGAACGGCAAAGTGGTGCGGATCACGGGCGCTGGCGGTTTCAACAATGATGTTAGCGTCGCAGCGCAGGCTCTTCTCGACCAGACGGTATTGCAGTGCACCTACGGCCATTGGCGCTGGCAGCGGCAGACGGTTCGGAGCGATATTACGGTCGGACAGCACCAGCAATACGGCACCTTCACGCACTTTGCGCTCGCCTTCATCACAAAGCTGCTGAACAAATTTCTCCATATCCATTTCGGACGGATCGTAAGTCAGGTCCAGCGTCTCGGCGCGATAGTACTTGCTGTCGAGCGTGGTCAGTTGAGTGAAGTCCGAGTAAAGCAGGATCGGCGATTTAAAGCTCAGGCGATGTGCCTGACCTTCAGCCTCACAGAACACGTTCATCTCACGACCAATGCTGGTCGCCAGTGACATAACGTGTGCTTCACGCAGTGGATCGATTGGCGGGTTGGTGACCTGCGCAAACTGCTGACGGAAGTAGTCATAAATGATGCGCTGACGGCTGGACAGCACGGCAAACGGGGTATCATCACCCATTGAACCCACCGCTTCCTGACCGTTTTCGCCCAGCACGCGCAAGATTTGATCCAGCTCTTCGCTGCTATAGGCGAACTGCTTCTGGTAGGTTTCCAGCAGCGTGTCATCTAACTGGCGCTGGCCTACCTGATCGTCAGGCAGATCTTCGAATGGCACCAGACGCTGAACGTTCTTTTCCATCCACTGCTTGTAAGGGTGACGACCTTTCAGATCGTTATCCGTTTCGGCGGAGTGGTGGATCTTGCCGCTGCGAGTGTCGATAACCATCAGCTCGCCAGGTCCGACGCGGCCTTTTTCGACCACTTCGTCAGGCTGGTAATCCCAGATACCGACTTCAGAGGCGCAGGTGATCAGCTTGTCTTTGGTAATGACGTAGCGCGCAGGGCGCAGGCCGTTACGGTCAAGGTTACACGCTGCATAACGACCGTCGGACATAACGATGCCCGCAGGACCGTCCCACGGCTCCATGTGCATGGAGTTGAAGTCGAAGAATGCGCGCAGATCCTGGTCCATATCCGGGTTCTGTTGCCAGGCTGGCGGAACGAGCAAACGCATGGCGCGCAGCAGGTCCATCCCTCCGGCCAGGAACAGTTCCAGCATGTTGTCCAATGAACTCGAGTCAGAGCCGGTTTCATTAACAAAAGGGGAAGCATCCTGCAGATCGGGGATCAGCGGAGTTTTGAATTTATAAGCACGAGCACGCGCCCACTGACGGTTGCCCGTAATGGTGTTGATTTCGCCGTTGTGCGCCAGATAGCGGAACGGCTGAGCCAGCGGCCAGCGTGGAACGGTGTTGGTGGAGAAGCGCTGGTGGAACAGGCAAATGGCCGATTCCAGACGCAGGTCTGCCAGGTCGAGATAAAAGCGTGGCAAGTCAATCGGCATGCACAGGCCTTTATAGATATTCACCGCGTTGGAGAAGCTACAGATATAGAATTCTTTATCTGGATCCTCGGTCTCGCTAATGCGTTTTTCAATGCGGCGGCGCGCCATATAAAGGCGACGCTCCATATCACGCGGACGCCAGCCGGCAGGCGCGTTGATAAAAATCTGTTCGATGCGCGGCATAGACGAAAGTGCAATAGAGCCGAGAACGTCAGGGTTCGTCGGGACATCGCGCCAGCCTACAACCGACAGCGTTTCATTCAGAATTTCTTCTTCGATAATGCGGCGGCTCTCGGCGGCGCGCGCGTCATCGTTATTGAGGAAGATCATGCCAACGGCATAGTTTTTCGCCAGGCGCCAGCCGCGCTCTTCGGCGATCATCCGGAAAAAACGATCCGGTTTTTGCAATGACAGGCCGCAACCGTCGCCAGTCTTTCCGTCAGAAAGAATTGCGCCACGGTGTTGCATACGTGCCAGTCCGTGAATGGCCGTGCGGACGACCTTATGGCTAGGTTCACCTTCAATATGGGCGATCAGGCCAAAACCACAGTTATCCTTCTCATGGGATGCATCATATAACATAACGTGAACCTCCCCAGGCTCTGCGAGACTCTCACACCTACTGCGAGGGAGCAAAATAACGGCTGACTCAGCGTTTAACGCACTCTAATGGTGCGGTTTTGGCTGACATCCTCCGTCAGTAGCCCCTCGTGACGGTTCTCACAAGTGGAATATGACTTGTTTTAATGAGGGAGTCTTCAATTACTGCATAAATATGACGAGTTGTTTGCTCATCGATTTTTAACTGACAAAGAGTGCTTCCAGCGGACTTCCAACTTAGCGAGAAAGCGTTGACAGGTCAAATATAGGTTGACGCACGGCAAAAGGAGTGGTTTTTTCATTTAACTATATGAAATATAATAAAATAATGGTTTTTTAGTAGCCATATTAACAGTGTGGGGCAGTGGATGAAGTGTGAGCTGTCTCACTGTCACGCTAGGTGCATATCTGTGCACCGTGCTAGGGTAGGGTAGTTTGCCAGCGTTTTATTCTGCTAAATGCAACTGGGGTGTGCTTTATTGCTGTTTTTAATCATACGGTAATAATGTACTAATAAGAGTCGCATAATAAGAATTATTTATAGTGTCTGGAATGACTTTATTTGCAGTAATACTGAATAGTTATTCTTACTGTTGGTTCAGTGAAGTTTAAAACGCAAATAAAGAAAAGATAAAAGCCTTTAGGCGCTTAGCCTTGGCTCATTAAGGCGGGGCGCTATTTATAATCTGCCGCTCGCTAATAGTCAATAAACCCCATTTTGAACCATTGCACCACTGCACGTTCATCTACGGTGCATAGTGGCTATGCAGGGTAATAAAAGTCAGTTCAAATTAATCTCTGCGTCGTTTTTTACCCTGTTTGCGTTATCATTTGTCTCTACTTTATTCCAATCGCGTTGGGGTATTGACGATTTTTTCTCAAGGAAAGGCTATGAAGCAAATCAGATTACTTGCTCAGTACTACGTTGACCTGATGGTCAAGCTTGGGCTAGTCCGTTTTTCGCTGTTGCTTGCCTCGGCGTTAGTAGTTCTGGCAATGATTGTGCAGATGGCCGTCACCATGCTTTTGCGTGGTCAGGTAGAGAGTATCGACGTAGTGCGTTCGATATTCTTTGGTCTGATTATTACCCCATGGGCGGTATATTTCCTCTCAGTGGTGGTTGAACAGCTGGAAGAGTCTCGCCAGCGGCTATCTCGTCTGGTCGATAAGCTTGAAGAAATGCGCCACCGCGATTTAACGCTTAATGAACAGCTTACGGAAAATATTAACCAGCTTAATCAAGAAATTGCCGATCGTATCAAGGCTGAAGAAGCGCGCCTGGCAGTGGTCGATAAGCTTAAGCTGGAAATGCATCATCGCGAGCAGGCGCAAATCGAGCTTAGCCAGCAGTCTGCCTTGCTGCGTTCGTTCCTCGATGCATCTCCCGATTTAGTCTATTACCGCAACGAAGACAAAGAGTTTTCTGGCTGTAACCGTGCGATGGAACTGCTGACCGGGCTGAGCGAAAATCAACTGATCGGTTTAACCCCTAACGACGTCTACTCACCTGATATCGCGGAGAAAGTCATTGAAACCGACGAGAAGGTATTCCGTCACAATGTCGCTCTGACCTATGAGCAGTGGCTGGTATATCCCGATGGTCGAAAAGCCTGCTTCGAGTTACGAAAAGTGCCGTTTTACGACAGGATTGGGAAACGTCACGGGTTGATGGGATTCGGACGCGATATAACCGAGCGTAAGCGGTATCAGGACGCGTTAGAAAACGCCAGCCGAGAGAAGACTACCTTTATTTCTACGATCAGCCACGAACTCCGTACGCCACTTAATGGCATTGTCGGTCTGAGCCGCATTTTGCTGGATACCGAACTCGACAGCGAACAACACAATTACCTGAAAACCATCCACGTCAGCGCCATCACGCTGGGCAATATTTTCAATGACATCATTGAAATGGATAAACTTGAGCGCCGTAAGGTCCAGCTTGACAATAATCCGGTCAACTTTACCGACTTCCTCTCCGAGCTTGAGAACCTCACCGGCCTGCTGGTACAGCCGAAAGGGCTGAAATTTGTGATGCAGCCGGATATGCCGCTGCCCCATACCGTGCTAACAGACGGCACCCGACTGCGTCAGATTCTGTGGAACCTGATAGGTAACGCTGTGAAGTTTACCCATCAGGGGGAGATCGTGGTACGGGTTCATCACCAGGATGGGGACAAGCTGTGCTTTGAAGTGCAGGATTCAGGAATGGGTATCCCGCAGGACGAGCAAGACAAAATTTTCGCTATGTATTATCAGGTTAAAGACCAAAACGGCGGCAAACCGGCGACGGGCACCGGTATTGGTCTTGCGGTGTCCAAGCGACTGGCGCAAAGCATGGGTGGTGATATTGTCGTCAACAGCGAGCTGGGCAAAGGCTCCTGCTTTACGTTGACCGTCAGCGCACCCTCGTTGGATCTGCCGGAAAAAGAGATTGACGAAGATGACCTCTTGCCGCTGCCAGCGCTGAACATTTTGCTGGTAGAAGATATTGAGCTTAACGTTATCGTAGCGCGTTCGGTGCTTGAGAAGCTCGGTAGCAGCGTTGAAGTGGCGATGACCGGCAACGAGGCATTGGAGATGTTCGACCCGCACGAATTTGATTTGGTGTTGCTGGATATTCAGTTGCCCGATATGACCGGCCTTGACGTTGCAAGGATCCTTCGCGAGAAATATTCCGGACAGTCGCTGCCGCCTCTGGTTGCCTTGACGGCCAACGTCTTGAAAGACAAGAAAGAGTACCTCGAAGCCGGTATCGATGACGTGCTGAGCAAGCCTCTTTCGGTTCCTGCGTTAACGGCGATGATTCAGCAATTCTGGGATCACCAGCCAGAGCGCGAGCTAATATCTTCTGATAGCAAGCCAGGCAAAACCCACGAGGATCTGCTGGATATTGCCATGTTAGAACAATATATGGAGCTGGTGGGGCCGGGGTTGATTCATCAGAGCCTTGAAATGTTCGAACAGATGATGCCGGGCTATCTGGAAGTGCTGGACTCGAATATGACTGCGCGCGATCAGGCGGGTATTGCCGAAGAAGGGCATAAAATCAAAGGCGCAGCGGGATCGGTCGGATTGAAGCATTTACAACAGCTCGCGCAACAGATTCAAACGCCTTCACTGCCAGCATGGTGGGATAACGTTCAGGACTGGATAGAGGAGCTGAAGCAGGAATGGCGTAACGATGTACAAACGTTGCGTGACTGGACTGCGGAAGCTGAAAAAAAATAACCCCAGCCTAAGCCGGGGTGCGCGAATACTGCGCCAACACCAGGGAAATCGGTAACCCGCGTATCATTCTACTGAGGGTAATTATTCGCGGGTCTTGGTTAATCAGATGTATAAGTGTAATACAACTTTAAGTACTCAACATAACAAATATCAGTGAAGCTGTTACGAGAATCATTAAAAACTGTGATGTAGATTAATCTTTGTCTATACAAAAGTTCAAGCGTTAATCACAGTAAATTTTGGATAAGGCGAATTTGGTTATTCAGCATACTCGCCTTTGTGAGGTTTTTTGGTGAGTGTTTGCTGGTTAAGTGGCCTATTTGAACGGGTGTTTTGCTGAATAAATGTACGATAAAAGCGGGATCTATCGTTCAAGATCTAATTCAACTTACTGTAATAAATAGTTTATCTAAAAAACACCTCGTAGAATCGCATCAGCACCCAAAACGCCTGATTTCATTGGGCGCATGTGAAACGAATTCATCTCAAAGATTTTAATGAGACCGGTTCCTCAAGTTCGTAATTTTTCTGAAAATTGTAATTTTTTGGCGCTTTAGTACCCAGGTTGTGTCAAAGACAGGCTAGAAAAATGAGTCATTAGCTCGATTTTTCCCCATGATTCATAAGAAATGCAAAACAATTAAATTCGAGTTATTTTCAACTGTACTAATTGCAAATGTAATGGTTTCCTTTCGGTAAAATAGGTTGGATATTAAGATTATTCATACCGAACTCATTGATGCTGTAGGGACCGGTACTGTGAGTTTAATAAGAGTTCACCCTTTTTTTGTCGACCATGGCCACATTGTTAGCACATCAAAAATCAATTCAGCTAGCATCAGAGGTCTGGTTTAAATGACTATTGATAAGTTGATTGGAAGTTTCAGGGATTGTATCGAATGCGCAAGTCAGTAAAAAAGACCCCGTTCTCCAGGCCGATTTCGTGGCTTAAAAGAGCTATTATTTCCTTACTGAGCATCTGGTTAGCCGGGATTGTACTTTTTTCGTTTTTACCCGTGCCATTTTCTGCCGTAATGGTTGAAAGGCAAGTTTCAGCATGGTTGAGCGGCGATTTTGGCTATGTTGCTCACTCTGATTGGGTATCGATGAATGAAATATCTTCACCTATGTTATTAGCGGTGATGGCCGGTGAAGACCAAAAGTTTCCGGAGCATTGGGGATTTGATGTAGGGGCAATTCAATCTGCTTTGTCCCATAACGAAAAAGAGGATGCCAACATTCGTGGCGCATCTACAATTTCGCAGCAAACAGCAAAAAATCTTTTCCTCTGGGATGGCCGCAGTTATCTACGCAAAGGACTCGAGGCAGGATTAACGGTTGGGATCGAAACGGTATGGACAAAACGACGTATCCTTACTGTTTATCTGAATATTGTAGAATTTGGCGATGGCGTGTTTGGCGTCGAAGAAGCGGCTCAACATTTCTTCCATAAACCGGCTAGCCGATTAACCGCATCTCAGGCCGCTTTATTAGCTGCAGTATTGCCAAATCCGCATTTGTTTAAGATCAATGCACCTTCGGCCTATGTGTTGAGGAGACAACAATGGATCTTAAGACAAATGAGCCAATTAGGAGGCGATTCTTTCCTTGCGGAGCACAAGCTTCGTTGACGTAAACTATTTCAAGAAAAGTCCGAACCAGAAGTTAACATCTCTTCAAGGCGTAACTCGCTACTTTGTGGATTTGGGTGATTATAGTTATAAAGATTAATGAAAATGGCGCTATCTTGGGGCTTACTTGCAGGCTAAAGAGATAAAGCTTTTCATCAATAATGACAATGTTTGAGATTTTTTTTGCTTTGTAATCATGAAAATGTTCATTTTTTCATGCGATACATGAAGCGTGAAAAACTGAGCACTCGAAATACTAGTTTTAGTAAGCTAAACTCCATAATTCGAGAGATTCACCACACAATCATAACGATACTCTCGTGAAGTTGAGTAGAAATTTAACTTGTTTTAAGGGCTATTCACTGCGCATTCTTTCCAAAATGAGCATCGTCAGGAATGTCTCCGAACCGTGGCATCGACCGGATGTTTCGCGCGCGCGAGAAAGTGTTGGATATGTCAGCAAAAATCGCCTTAATTTTTAGTGAAGTCTCTTCATGCAATTGCTATAAGTTTAACCAGTAGGTTGGTAGCTGAAGAGCCAAGGGCGGTAGCGTGGGCATTGAATATTACACTAAGGTTTGCCTGGTTTATGTGATCCAAGCCTGTGACTTTGTATTTGCTGCTACATTTCAATGTGTTGTACCCAGTCTCTCCAGGAAGTTTTTGTATACGAGCTTAGCCTATCCGTTGTTTACAATATGAATATGACGACGAGTTCTTTTCATAATTGGAAATACATAGGGTTAATTAATTAATTTTCCATTGCACCGAAAATATCTATTGTTGCCGAGCGGCAAATGCGAGAAATATTATCGGTAAAGAAGTTTTATTCTGCGCGGTGTTGGGACATGGCTTGGCTCCCCTCTCAAAAGGGGACGGCGAGCCTAAAGCCATCAGACACTACTTTTCATTGGAAGGGCATAAAGGGTAACGATTTAATGGGCAGTCATGACAGCAGGATGATCCTATGCTGGTTATGTACAAACGTTCTTTAAATGTGTTACTCGAAAAGCCTCTAAGCTCATGGTAAAACATTATTTTTAGCCATTGGCTGCAGCAAAAGAGATTCTGGAACCGAAACATTGGGTCGGGAAGTCTTTAACTTTGTGTATCAGTTCATTATCAAGCTCTGCCAGAGCTGGGCAGTTAAACTGGGGCGTTAATTTTTAGGAACCTATCGCATGTCTTCTGCTATTTCCCAAAAACCAGAAAACTTAGATTCAGATGATGTTGATCTGAGTAAGTTATTTGGTGAGTTAATCGATCACCGTAAATTAATTTTCGGAATCACCGGTATTTTTATCGTACTGGCCGTTATCTATGCCCTTTTTGCAACCCCAGTTTATGAGGCTGATGCCTTAATACAGGTAGAGCAGAAGGAAGGAAATGCCTTGCTGAATAGCCTGAGCCAGATGATTCCGGGTAGTCAGGCAGAATCAGCTGGGCCTGAAGTGTATCTGCTTCAGTCGCGGATGATTTTGGGTAAGACGGTGGATGATCTGGATCTGCAAGCCAGCGTCTCTCAGAAATATTTCCCGATCTTTGGCCGCGGCTGGGCACGTTTGAATGGCGATAAGCCGGGTCACCTGGGTATTAATCGACTTTATCTGGAAGCGGTTAATGGCAAAATTCCCCTTTTGACATTAACAGTGCTGGATGCGCAACATTATGAGATTACTGCCAAGAATATTGATCTCAAGGGAACGGTAGGGCAGCTGCTAGAAAAACCTGGGCTTTCGCTCATGGTCGAATCTATGGATGCACCGGTAGGTACCAGTTTCAATATTCAGTATTTGTCTCGCCTGGATGCCATTAACAACCTTGAAGCGGCCTTTACTGCGGTTGAGCAAGGTAAAGAAACAGGCATACTGAATTTGACTCTTACAGGTACAGATGAAGATCAAATTAAGGCGATCCTGAATAGCATTAGTG
>CAWUIY010000135.1:0-11910 GCA_963922555.1 uncultured Serratia sp.
CTGCCTCTTTCTTCGGCATTTTGCGCACCCAGCAAGGGGCCAGAGTGCAGTTCTGCAACACTGTCAGATGCGGGAACAGGTTGAAGTGCTGAAACACCATGCCGACTTCGGTTCTGATACGTTCAATGTTGCGCAAATCGTCGTTAAGCTCGGTGCCGTCCACGACAATTCGCCCTTGCTGGTGCTCTTCAAGATGATTGATACAGCGAATTGTGGTCGATTTTCCCGAGCCGGAAGGCCCGCAAAGGACGATACGCTCGCCCGAAGTGACGTTCAGGTTGATGCCTTTCAGAACGTGGAACTGTCCGTACCACTTGTTAACGTCTTCCAGCGTGATCATCATTTTTTTAGTTTCAATGACGTTATGTTCGGTCATGGTATACCTCAGTGTGCGGAGTGCCCGGTGTGAAAGCGTCTTTCCAAATGTTGGCTATAACGCGACATGCTAAAACAGAAAATCCAGTAAACGGCGGCGGCAAAGACGTAGCCTTCGGTCGACATGCCAAGCCATTCAGGGGCAACGGTCGCTTGTTGAACGCTGCTGAAAAAGTCCATCAGGCCGATGATGATCACCAGGCTGGTGTCTTTAAACAGCGCGATAATGGTGTTCACCAAGCCCGGGATCACCATCTTCAGAGCCTGTGGCAAAATCACCAGCATTTGGGTTCTCCAATAACCCAAAGCCAGCGACTGAGCCGCCTCGGTCTGACCTTTCGGCAATGCTTGCAGGCCGCCGCGCACCACTTCTGCCACATAGGCTGACTGGAACAGCACGACACCGACTAATGCACGCACCAGCTTGTCGATGCTGGTGCCTTCGCTCATAAACAGCGGCAACATTACCGATGACATGAACAGCACGGTTATCAGCGGCACGCCGCGCCAGAATTCGATAAATATCACCGACAGGATGCGGACGATCGGCAGACTTGAGCGCCGCGCCAGTGCCAGCAAAATGCCTAATGGCAAAGCACCGGCGATACCCACGGCGGCAATCACGAGCGTTAGCGTTAGTCCGCCCCATTGATAGGTCTCAACTCTGCTAAGGCCGAAATAGCCGCCGTACAACATGAACCAGGTAAATACTGGGAAGGCGACCGCCCAGCAGGCCACATAAAGGCCTCTGCGCGGCATAGCCGACACAAACATGGGAACCAGTGACAGCAGGCCTACGATTAGCGTGGTATTGATGCGCCAGCGCTGGTCGATAGGGTATAGCCCATACATAAACTGGCCGAAACGAGCGTGGATAAACACCCAGCACGCGCCTTCTTTAGTACAGTCTGCGCGAGTTGTTCCGACCCAGTTAGCCTGGAAAATCACCCAGTTCAGCAGCGGCGGGATTAGCTCCCACAGCAGCCAAAAGAAGAACAGGGTCAACAGGCTGTTAAACCAGCTGGAGAATAGATTTTTTCGCGCCCACAGCACGGCATTGCCTATCGGCGTGCCTGGCTTTGCGCCTCTGACAGATTGAGGGAGAGTGGTCATGGTCATTCTTTTCCCTTAACGCTCAACCAGCGCGATGCGTCGGTTGTAAATGTTCATCAAGAACGAAATCACCAGACTGATAATCAGATAAACCGACATCGTGATGGCGATGGTTTCAATCGCCTGACCGGTCTGATTCAAGACCGTACCCGCGAACAACGACACCATGTCTGGATACCCGATGGCCGCGGCCAGCGAGGAGTTTTTGACGATATTGAGATACTGACTGGTCAGCGGCGGAATAATCACTCGCATCGCCTGAGGCAGGATGACCTGACGCAGCGTGACCGGATTTGGCAGCCCCAGCGAGCGAGCCGCCTCGTGCTGGCCGTGAGAAACCGACTGAATGCCTGAACGGATCACTTCGGCGATAAATGTTGAGGTGTAGACCGACAAAGCCAGCGTTAACGCGCCGAGTTCAGGGATCAGCACTGCGCCGCCGCCAAAATTAAAGCCTTTGAGTTTTGGAATGTCCCAGTGTAATGCCGGTCCAAAAATCAGATGCGCAATGGCCGGAAACAGCACCAGCATCGCGATACACCATGGCCAGATACGCCATACCAGCCCGGTATGAATCTGCCGGAAATGGTTATAGCGTTTCAGGAACAGGATCCCGCCTACTGCCAGTACCAGAGCTACAATGGCGGCCCAGAATCCGGCTGCCATCTCGGGTGAGGGCAGATACAAGCCACGATTGCTGGCGAAAACGGTATTGAACGCATTCAGGCTCTGGCGAGGCCCTGGCAAATTGCGCAACACGGCAAAATACCAGAAGAAAATCTGCAACAGAGGCGGGATGTTGCGAAACGTTTCGATATAGACGGTACAGAGTTTGCGGATCAGCCAGTTGTCGGAGAGTCTCCCTAACCCCACGATAAAGCCGAGAATGGACGCAAACACAATGCACAGCGCCGAGACCAGTAACGTGTTCAGCAGGCCGATAAAGAAGACGCGCCCGTAGGTATCGCCTTCGTCATAACTAATCAGGTGTTGGACGATGCCAAAACCGGCACCGCGGCTCAAGAATTCAAATCCCGAGGTGATCCCTCGCGTCGTTAGATTGGTAATTGTGTTGTGTAACAGGTAGCCAAAAAAGGCCACCAGCAACACCACCGCTAGAATTTGGTACAGCCAGGCGCGAACTGCAGGATTACGCAGTGTAAACGCGACTTTTTCGGATGGGCGTTGCGACATAAGAGCCAGCCTCAGTATGCGGTAATTCGAGTGTTACAAGGTCTTGGTGGAAGCGGCACGCCAGGGGTGAGTTGGCGTGCTGCTATCCGGTAGGGATTAACGAACCGGTGGTGCGTACTGAATACCGCCTTTGTTCCACAGTGCATTCTGGCCACGAGCAATTTTCAGCGGGCTGCCCATGCCAACGTTGCGGTCAAAGCTTTCGCCGTAGTTGCCGACCTGTTTAACGATTTTTACCACAAAGTCGTTAGGCAATTTCAGGTCTTCACCGTATTTGCCGGTTTTGCCCAGAAGGTTGCTCATGTCAGGGGTGGTTGGATTCGCGGCCATCGCTTCAACGTTCTGCGAGGTCACGCCCATTTCTTCGGCATTCAGCATGGCAAACAGTGACCAGCGGACGATTTCCAGCCAGTCTTCGTCACCGCGACGAACCACAGGTCCCAATGGCTCTTTGGAGATCACTTCAGGCAGAACGATGTAATCATCCGGCTTGCCCAGTGACTGGCGCAGCGCATACAGCTGAGACTGGTCGGAAGACAGGGTGTCGCAGCGGCCTGATTCCAGCGCTTTGGCGCTGTCGCTGGAGCGGTCGAAGGTGACCGGAGTGAAGGTCATTTTGTTGGCTTTAAAGTAGTCGGCAACGTTCAGCTCGGTATCAGTACCCGCCTGCAGGCAGACAGTTGCGCCGTCCAGCTCTTTGGCGCTCTTGAGGTCAGCTTTCTTGTGCGTCAGGAAGCCGATGCCGTCGTAATAGTTTACGCCAGCGAAGATCATGCCCATGCCGCCATCGCGGGATGAGGTCCAGGTCGTGTTACGAGAAAGGATATCAACTTCACCTGACTGTAACGCGGTAAAACGCTCTTTCGCCGTCAGAGGAGTGTATTTGACTTTGGTAGCGTCTCCGAAGAGCGCAGCCGCTACTGCACGGCAAACGTCAACGTCGAGGCCGGTGATGTTTCCCTTATCGTCCTTGGAGGAGAATCCAGGCAAGCCGTCGCTGATACCGCATTTGATAAAGCCGTTTTTCTTAATTGCGTCCAGAGTCGTTCCGGCTTGAGCCTGTCCAGCCAGGGTGACGAAACTTGCGGCGGCAATCAGCGTTGAGAGCAGTATTTTTTTCATAAATCGTCCTGTGAGGCGAGAGCGAAAATTATTATTTTAAGAGTGCCAGAGCACCCTGTCTGTTTATGGGGCAAAGCCCTCTGCTCAGAATCGTACGAGCAAAACGGCTAAAGCAAAGGGAGTGCCAACATTGAAAATGCTTAGCAATCAAGTACCGCTAGGTAATTGACCAGTAACATTGCCAGGCATCAGGAGATTTATTGACCTAAATTGGGGCGCTGTAAATAGCTTTGCTGTAAAATGGTGCGCCAGATTGCAAATTTCGGGGGAGTTAGAGACAAAATGAATGATTTTAATAACATTAGGTAATATTTGGACGATAACTGAATTATCAATGTGACAAAATCTCTCAGCCAGGAAAGGCTGAGAGACATTATGAAATATTTTTACACCGATGCTGCCTGGATTAATGCGGCAACGAGAGGGGGGAGTTCACCTCTCAGCGCAGCGCGTTCCGGCTGGAATAATGTGGCAACAAAGAACGGATGGCCCGGCAACTCAATCGTTCTGATTTCCCCAGCGTGATCGTGGCCAACCATGTTAAGCGTCTGCTGAGCCAGCGCGGTCTGGTAGTCGGTATTGATCCCATAACGACAATGATAGCCTTCATGAATCTCCAGCTTGCCGTAGGCTAGCGCAGGAATACTGCCCTCTGTCAGCGTAATTTCTCCCTGTTTCTCTACCATTTCACAGGCCAGTGCGGTAATCACCAGACGCCCCTCGGTATCGGTTTCACCGTGACCCGCATCCTGCCAGTCCATCACGTTGCGGGCATACTCGATTATGGCATGTTGAAATCCGCCACAGGTGCCAAGGAAAGGTTTGTTTTGTTCGCGGGCAAAACGGATGGCGCGTATCGCTCCTTCAGTGGAGCGGTAGGGGCTACCAGGCGTACACCAGAAGGCATCAAAATGGGATAGCGCAATGGGATCGTTGGTAATGGTTTCGGTGGGGAGCCAGTCGGCGTGGATACTAATGTTGAAGTGTTGTGCGGCGAGTTCTACGGCTTTAGGAATAGCTTGGTGGGCTGTTATCGAGGGATTGTAATCCCCGACCAGCGCCAGACGAACGGTGGTTTTCATCACTTCTCTCCTGGGCAGGTAAAAAAAGAGGTTATAGAAAAACCGTTTTTATGTCGCTAACTTTTTATCAGTTAAGGCGAGAAAGAAATAAAAAACCCGGCATGAAGGCCGGGTTGATAGTGACTATCCCACAGGGATCAATACAGCGAAGGCGCGCCTTCAGGACGAGTCTTGAATCGGCGATGCAGCCAAAGATACTGTTCGGGTGCGCGCATGATTTCTTTCTCGACCACGCGATTCATATAGGCTGCGGCTTCCAGTTCGTCATCGATAGGGTAATCGGTCAGAGCCGGTTGGATCACCAGTTCATAGCCTGCACCGTGATCCTTACGGATCAACACCACAGAAACCAGCGCCGGTTTTGCCAGACGTGCCAGCATAAAGGTACCGCTGGTGGTGGCTGCCTGATCGACGGCAAACAGCGGGGCAAACACGCTGCCGCGCGGGCCGTAATCCTGATCGGGGGCGAACCAAACTGCCTCTCCGCGTTTCAGCGCGTGAACCATGCCGCGCAGGTCTTTACGATCCAGCATCGCCTTGTTCGAACGCAGGCGACCCCAGGTCTGTACATATTCCATCGCTTTATTATTGTGCGGGCGGTACATCGCCATCATCGGCTGGCAAAGGCCCATCGCGCGTCCACCCAATTCTAGAGACATAAAGTGCACGCCGATAACCAGCACGCCCTGATTGTCTTTCTGAGCCATTTTCAGGTGATTCAGGCCGCTGACGTCAAACCAACGTTTGACGCGGGCATCTGACCAGAACCAGGCCATGCCAGTTTCTAATAGTCCCATTCCCAGAGACTCGAAATTCTTAACTATTTTTTCTTCAATGACATCGCTGGGCATATCAGGAAAGCACAGCTCGTAATTGCGGCGTGTAATAGAAACGCGGCGTTTAAGAAAACGCATAGAAGTGCGGCCGAGCCAGACACCCAGGCGATACAACACCGGATAGGGTAGCTGAACCAGCAAAAACAGAACGCCCAGGCCGAACCAGGTCAGCCAGTAGCGAGGACGCAGAAAAGATTTTTTAAAACTTTGGGTTGGAGCGGTCATGTAATTTCAATCATCAATATGAGTGAATTTAGGTAACGCGTACGGAAATGTTCAATCGCGATACGTGCCGGGTTTGCAAATATTCGGACTGCCAATCACGGCATTAGTTGTGCAAAAACACACAGATTCTCGAATCTTTACATTAAAAGACGGGATCGCGGGGCTAAAAGACTTGGAGATGGCGATTGGCGGGGCGAATTCGACTCTTGTAAATGAGTATATCACGACCGCTGTCTCAGATAGAGGAGTGAATAATGCTAAATTGATTAAAAAGTGCTCACTTACTATGTCTGATTGTAACGGAGAGGCGGAGTGAGCGGGCTAAAATAAAATCTGAAGCTGTAAAAGTTCTTGCTGCTGAGTAATGGAATCATCTTCCAAAGGTAAATAAATCGTAAGGTGCGATTTTTTAGGATATCTCAGCATGTTAGTTCTTCATGCTGTCGTTGATATTCTCAATTGTAGATATCGCATCAACAAAATAACTCAAAGGATAAACCGATGAAAAAGACAACTTTAGCACTGATTTTCTCCGTTCTGGCCAGCAATGCCGTGTTAGCTACCGCTCACGCCGAAGGTCCTGAGCATCGCCCACTGCCACCGCGCCATCACGTTGTTCATCATCCAATGCACCGCGTGATCCACCACCCGGCACCGCGTCACCACGAACCAGTACGTCCAGAGCCAGTTCGTCACGGCTAATTATCTACTCTAATTAGAAATCAAAAGGCATCTAAATTTCAGATGCCTTTTTTAATTGTTTTAGTCGGCCATAAGCTGTTTCCCAGGGCAGCCTTCTTCCCGCAGTTTCCATTTTTCTATATGCGTTTTCAGCTTCGACAATAGAAACCAACTCGCAACCGACAAGTTCTTCTACAATCCAGATAGTCCCTTTAACATCAATTCCTTCAACTGCTGCCAGAGATCTCAAAGCCCGGTCACCCGTCAGTAATGAGCAATTTTCCTGTTTCGCCAATGAAAGGGCAAAGCAGTCATTGCGACTCGGCCCAACAGTTTTTTCAGTAAGGGTAAGCGCATAAAGCATAGTTTTTGGAGTCAGTTCCCCCAAACTAAACCCATTTTCTAACAGGTTGGCATGTTGCTCTTCAAGTTCGTCGTAAAAATATTTTGTATTTATAATGAGCGACATTCACAAAGCTAGGCTGAAAAAATTTAACGGGACTTAATATCCCATTTTACATGAAGGTGAAATGATAGTGGTTCTGAATAGCGTAAAATAACTACTTTAATCTGTGATAAAACCGTAATGCAATAAACGCAATTACAGATGAAAATACTACCTTGACTAAAAGTATAGTGAAGTAAAAATTATCCATTCCTTCTTCACCATCACCTGAAACAGTCATTAAATGGTTAACTATATTGCCAACCAGGCTGTCTGGAATCAGTATTACTCCAGCGATTAAAATCACCAAAAAAATAATTATTTTCATTTTGCAATACACTTTGAAAAATCAGGAACGCCGCGAACATCAATTCGCCCATAAGCCATTAATCCGTTACCACCTGGCACCCGAACTTTGGGCTTACTCAATAATAAGCGTCTCAATAGTTGAAAGTCTGTTGAATGATATAAAGTAATACAACCCCATGACACACCTGATCCATCGGTATTGAGTGGATGTAATCTGAAGCTTCCCCGACGCACTCCGTTCACAAAAACGTGATCACTCATGGTCTGGTTATTATAGAGTGCGAACCATTCCGAATGATGGTTTCGGTATAAATGCGCCATATCAATGGCCTCCGCACGGAGGCGGTTAAATAGACTTCCTTGCGGTCTGTCCACAATCCAGTATGTTCCCGGGGGAATAGCTGCTTTTTCATGATCCGAGCAGTCTGGATTATTAATAAATCTTTCGATACCAGAGAGAACATCGAAAGAACCTACACCATAGCACGTAAGCTTCAGACTTTTGCCGTCCGGTGACAATCTGCCTTAGTCCATCATGCATATTTGCATCTGTATTACACCTTTAAATTACTAAACTAGCTTATATCCCTGAGATAAACGGACGCATATGACTAAGACATTATCGTAACCTGATGATGAAGCACCGAACATCCTGATAGATGATCAGTAAAAGATGAGGCTCAAAGTGCAGCATAACGAAGTTGAGGAAGCACTGTCCGCGACTATGAATCAGGATGGTTATGAGTTGGACGGCAGAGACAGGCTGTTAATCCGTAAAATAGTAGCGGACGGGCTGGCGCCGGAGGGCAGAACTTGAACGTTCAGCTGGCAGCACATTTACATGGCGCAAACCTATCAATATTCGCCGCGGAGAGTGGTACAGGTAAAAACACAATACTACTTAAATCGGCGATTTGTTCTCATGCTTCCAATGCTGTGCATCACATCATGTATAAACATAAATAAAAAAGGCGTAATACCATTAGGTAAAACGCCTTTATAAACAACATGATAAGCGATTGCTATCAGTTCATGCCGTATTTTTTCAATTTCTTACGCAGAGTACCGCGGTTGATACCCATCATCAGGGCTGCACGAGTCTGGTTGCCACGGGTGTACTGCATCACCATGTCCAGCAGTGGCTGTTCAACTTCAGCCAGTACCAGCTCATACAGGTCATTGACGTCCTGACCGTTCAGTTGAGCAAAATAGCCCTTAAGTGCTTGTTTTACCGAGTCACGCAGGGGTTTTTGGGTTACCTGATCCTGAGAATTAACGGTAGAAACGGTCAGTACATCAGAATTCACGCGTTGTTCGAACATAGTTCTGTCAGCTCTTTTTTGTTACGCAAGATTTTCGAAATATGCTTCCAACGCCTCCAGCTGTTCGCTGGCATCCTCTATGGCGTTGAAGGAGCGCCGAAACTGGTCATTCGGGGCATGTTCCTGTAAATACCAGGAGACGTGCTTACGGGCGATACGGAATCACTATCCTTGACCATAAAAGTCCAGCAGTTCCCGTACGTGCCCACTAATCAAGCGCTGTACTTCCCCAAGTGGTGGCGGCGGTAACAGCTCCCCTGTGTCCAGATAATGCTGGATTTCCCGGAAGATCCAGGGTCTCCCCTGAGCGGCGCGGCCTATCATCAGAGCATCAGCCCCAGTGTAGTCTAGCACCGCCCTGGCTTTATGCGGGTCAGTTATGTCGCCATTCGCGATAATCGGAATGGAGACACTCTGCTTAACTGTCCGAATACTGTTGTACTCTGCTTCTCCATTGAAGAGGCAAGCACGGGTTCGGCCATGAATCGTCAGGGCCTGAATTCCACAGTTTTCAGCCAATTGGGCAATTTGTACACAATTACGGTTTTCCGGATCCCAACCAGTACGAATTTTCAACGTGACTGGCACATCCACTGCGTTAACGACTGACCGGAGGATCTGTTCGACCAGATCCGGGTACTGCAGTAACGCAGAGCCTGCCAGTTTGCGGTTCACTTTCTTGGCTGGGCAACCCATGTTGATATCAATGATCTGTGCCCCTGCCTCCACGTTAATACGGGCGGCGGCGGCCATATCTTCAGGGTCACAACCGGCAATTTGCACGGCGCGTATCCCTGACTCATCGCTATGTACCATACGCAAACGCGACTTATCCGTTCGCCAGACCTCTGGATTAGAGGACAGCATTTCGGATACTGCCATTCCAGCACCCATTGAATGACATAAGGCACGAAACGGTCGGTCTGTAATACCGGCCATTGGGGCGGCAATCAGGCAATTTGTAAGCTGGTGGTGTCCAATGCGCATACTAGGAAAGACCATACTGAAGTCCGCAAGGGCGCGTATATTACGCATTTTTTACAGGATATGAAAGGCCAAACTTTAACCAATTTGCCCTAAAAAAGCCCCTTTACATCAACTTTACGCAGTTAAAAAATATTTTATTCATTATAAACATATAGTTATCTGTTAATGCTCAAATTGTGCGCTTCTATAATTTACTTACTTATCGCTGATTAAAGGCGATATCACAGCGGATTCTAAGGTGAAGTTTGCGCTTTTAAGTAGCAATAACCGTGTAAATTCCGTGATACGCTCTGCAAATTTGTTAAAAAGTAACCAATTTATGATCAGAGATGTTAACAATCAGGTGACATAAAAGCATGAGGAAGGAACTGGCTGAATAGCGGGGAGAAGGGCTTCCCCCCGATTTAGGATTGAAAATCAGGCTTTCTTGATACCGGTGATGCGGCACCATTCTTCTTTCTCTGCAACCGGGTCCAGAGTAAAGGTATCCTGGTAAGCTTCGGCGACGCCTGATGCCTGGCTTGCCAGCACGCCCGACAGGCCAAGATGACCTCCTGTTACTGGCAGCACGCTAATCAGCGGTGCCAGCTCGCGTAGAGGCCCAGCAAGGATGTTAGCGACCACCACGTCGGCTGAAAGGTTGTCAGGCTGGTCCTGAGGCAAGTACAGCGACAAACGCTCTGAGACGCCGTTACGCTGCGCATTATCGCGGCTTGCCTGAATGGCCTGCGGATCGATATCGATACCGATCGCGCTAGCTGCACCCAGCTTAAGCGCGGCGATGGCCAAAATGCCAGAACCACAGCCGAAATCGATGACTGTTTTTCCCGCTAAATCCAGACCGTCGAGCCATTCGAGACACATTGCGGTTGTAGGATGGGTGCCGGTGCCGAACGCCAGACCCGGATCGAGCATCACGTTTACCGCCGTTGGATCCGGCACGTCGCGCCAGCTTGGGCAAATCCACAGACGCTCACCGAAACGCATCGGGTGGAAGTTATCCATCCATTCGCGCTCCCAGTCCTTGTCTTCCAACTGTTCGATTTTATGCGCGAAACCTTTGCCCAACAGCGGCTCGTTCTCCAGAATCGCCACCACCATTTCCATATCGGTTTCAGCGTCATACAGACCGATAGCATCGGTGTCGCCCCACAGCAGGGTCTCGCCCGGCAGCGGCTCGAATACCGGATTATCGTGAGTATCCAGGAAGGTCACAGAGACTGCGCCACTTTCGATCAGGGCATCACTTAGCGTTTCAGCGTCCTGAGCATTGGTATTAATTTTCAGTTGGATCCAAGGCATAGCCATTCTCTTCTAACAATTTGTTTTGTCTGATTTCGCCCAGTCGATTGCCGATGAAAAATGCCAACAGGCTGAGCAGCAATGACGGAACAATCGGATGTAAACCTGCAATGTGCAGGTCAATAGTGGCCAACAGGGTATAACAAACCGCGCCGCTGATCATTGAGCACAGCGCACCGGTGGCGTTGGCACGTTCCCAATAAAGCCCTAAAACCAGCGGCCACAGGAACACGGCTTCAAGCCCGCCAAAGGCCAGCAGGTTAAGCCAGATAATCATCTGCGGTGGATGCCAGGCGGCAAAAACCACCAGCAGTCCAATCACCAACGTGGCCAGACTGGAGAAGCGTTTCAGCCGGCGCTCGTTGCGCAACTCTTCAGGACGTACGCCGAGATAAAGGTCTTTAACGATGGTAGCCGAAGACTGTAAGAGCTGCGCGTTAATGGTCGACATGATGGCAGCCATCGGCGCGGCCAGGAAGATCCCGGCGGCAAACGGCGGTAACACGGTGATCATCAGTGTCGGGATCACCTGATCGGGAACCTTCAGATCAGGCAGGATAGCGCGACCCAACGCGCCGGACAAATGCATGCCGAACATCAGCACACCCACGACCAGCGTACCCAACACGATGCCGCGATGTACCGCCTTGCTGTCGCGATAGGAGATACAGCGCACGGCAGTATGCGGCAGGCCAATAACGCCAAAACACACCAGCACCCAGAAAGACGCCATAAACGGCAATGAAAGCACATTGTCCGCACCTTTGACTGACACCAGTTTAGGGTCGATATGTTGCAGTTTATCCACCGCAGAATGCAGCCCACCGGCGGCATGGATCACCGCCACCAGCAGCAAAACGGTGCCCAGTAGCATTACCAGACCCTGCATTGCATCGTTGAGCACGCTGGCACGGAAG
>CAWUIY010000136.1:0-11843 GCA_963922555.1 uncultured Serratia sp.
AAAAACTGACCCCGGCTATTCAGCAAACGCTTCCTGACGCTATTCAGTCAGAAGTTTTCCTGCACTTGACTGAAAGTCTGGCGCAACACGGCCTGAAAATCCGTCTGCCGAAGGGCAAGCAAGCTGAAAAAGCGTTGTATCTTCTGCACGTCAGCAGCGGTCGTGAGAAATCACGCGAACTGAACACGGTTCATCATCGCTACCATCTCGAGATCGAAAATGGTGCCAGCGCTGAAATCATTGAGCACTACGTTAGCCTCAGTGATCAGGGCCACTTTACCGGCGCACGTTTGACAGCGAACATTGGTGACAATGCCAATCTGAGCCATTACAAACTTTCGTTCGAAAGCCAGACAAGCTATCACTTCGCGCACAATGACCTGACGATTGGCCGCGATGCGAACGTTACCAGCAATAGCTTCCTGCTAGGTGCTGGCCTGACTCGCCATCACACCAGTGCACGTCACAATGGCGAAGGCAGTACCCTGAACATGAACAGCTTGCTGCTGCCAATGGACGCTGAGCTGGCCGATACCCGTACTTATCTTGAACACAACAAGGGTTATTGTACCAGCCACCAGTTGCACAAGGTGATTGTTAACGATAAAGCCAAAGCAGTATTTAACGGTTTGATTTACGTAGCAAAAGACGCAATCAAGACCGATGGCAAGATGACCAACAACAACCTGCTGTTGAGCGACAAGGCCGAAGTTGATACCAAACCGCAGCTGATTATCTGGGCTGACGACGTTAAATGCGGACACGGAGCAACGATTGGTCGTATGGACGAAGAGCAGCTCTTCTACCTGCGCGCTCGTGGTATTAACGCATTTGATGCACGTAATATGATCATCTTCGCTTTCGCTGCAGAACTGACCGAAGCTATCGAAAATGAAACATTACGCAAAATCGTTATTGCGCGTATTGCTGGTCGATTAAATCGAGGTGAGTAATGAGTTTTCCACTGGAAAGAGTGCGTAAAGATTTCCCTCTGCTGAGCCGTGAAGTAAACGGCCAGCCTTTGGCTTACCTGGATAGCGCCGCCAGCGCGCAAAAACCGCGTCAGGTCATTGAGCGTGAGGCTGAATTCTACAAGCACGACTATGCCGCCGTGCACCGTGGAATTCACACCTTAAGCGTTGAAGCAACCGAGCAAATGGAAAACGTCCGCAAGCAGGCCGCCGCATTTATTAATGCGGCATCTGCCGAAGAAATTGTTTTCGTGAAAGGCACTACGGAAGCCATCAACCTGATTGCCAATACCTTTGGCCGTGTCAAACTGTCTGCCGGTGATCGCATCATTATTACCGAGATGGAGCACCACGCCAATATCGTTCCCTGGCAGATGATCGCTCAGGAACGTGGTTTGCACATTGATGTCTGGCATCTGACACCTGAAGGCGAGTTGGATATGAATCAGTTTGATTCATTATTGACCCCGCAGACTAAATTGCTGGCACTGGCACACGTTTCTAACGTACTGGGCACACGAAATCCAATCGAGACCATTATTCCCAAAGCGAAAGCCGCTGGCCTTTATGTGCTGGTGGATGGCGCACAGGCAGTAATGCATCACAAGGTTGATGTGCAGGCGCTGGACTGTGATTTCTACGTGTTTTCGGGGCATAAACTCTACGGACCTACCGGAATCGGCATTCTTTACGGCAAAGCGGCACTGCTTGACGAGATGCCGCCGTGGGAAGGCGGGGGGTCAATGATCAAGCATGTCAGCCTGACTGAAGGCACCACTTATGTTAAGGCACCGTGGCGATTTGAAGCCGGTTCGCCGAATACCGGTGGCATGATAGGTCTGGGCGCTGCATTTGATTATGTCAACGAACTGGGTCTGGATGCGATTCATGAATACGAATCGTCGTTGATGAGCTATGCGCTTGAAGCAATGGCCGAGATCCCGGATATCCACATCTACGGTCCCGCCAGTCGTTCCGGTGTAATTGCCTTTAACCTTGGCAAACATCATGCTTATGACGTAGGCAGCTTCCTCGATCAATACGGCATCGCTATCCGCACCGGCCACCACTGCGCTATGCCATTGATGTCGTTCTTTGGTGTGCCAGCCATGTGCCGCGCTTCTCTTGCTATGTATAATACCCGCGAAGAAGTTGACCGCTTGGTTGCAGGCCTAAAACGTATTAGCCTGCTATTAGGTTAACGATAAGCAAAAAGCTGGATGGTTTTTTATGGCAAATTTGCCAGATAAGCAAAAATTAGTGAAAAATTTTTCCCGGTGCCCGAACTGGGAAGAGAAATACCTGTACGTTATCGAGCTAGGCGCGCTGCTGGCACCATTAAGTGATGAAAATCGTCAGGCGCACAATCTGATTTCTGGCTGTCAAAGCCAGGTTTGGATTGTGATGAGCGCCGGAGAGAATGGCCAAATTGAATTTGCCGGTGACAGCGATGCTGCTATCGTCAAAGGATTGCTGGCAATTGTTTTCAGCCTTTATCACGGTATGACGGCGGAAGACGTGGTTGCACTCGACGTTCGTCCGTTCTTTGGCGAGCTTGAGCTAAGCCAGCACCTGACTCCATCCCGTTCGCAGGGGCTGGAGGCGATGATCCGCGCTATTCGTGCCAAAGCGGCGATAATGGCCTAAGTCAGTCTAAATCTCCCGCAATAGCCCGGCTCATTAGGATTGTTCTGCTAATGACCCGGGCTAGCCGTTGCTACTTTCCTAATCTCGCAAAATAAACGACCCTTAAAGGTGATAACTTTGGGTTACTAACCGAGATGAGCAGGAACGAGCATGAAACTATCTTTGCCCCTCATGGGAATACTTTTCGCCACCAGTCTAACTGCCGGGCTAAGCAGCGCACAGGCCGCAGAATATCCTCTTCCCCCCGATAATAGTCGCCTTATCGGCGAAAATACCACCTACGTTGTGCCGAATGACGGCAAGCCGCTCGAGGCAGTAGCAGCCAAGTACCAAATCGGCCTCATCGCTATGCTCGAGGCTAACCCTGGCGTTGACCCACTTTTGCCAAAATCAGGCACCGTGCTGACTATCCCCAGCCAGATGCTGCTGCCAGACACCAGGCGCGAAGGGATTGTGATTAATCTGGCCGAGCTGCGCCTGTATTATTATCCAAAGGGCCAAAATAAAGTGGTGGTTTATCCAATCGGTATTGGCCAGTTGGGACGTAACACCCCAGAAATGGTGACCTCCATCAGCCAAAAAATCCCTAATCCAACCTGGACGCCTACGCCAAACATTCGCAAGATCTACCTGAAAGAGCAGGGCATTACACTGCCTGGCGTGGTGCCTGCCGGGCCGGAAAATCCGATGGGCCTGTTTGCGATGCGTCTGGCGGCCGGCCAGGGGCATTATCTGATCCACGGCACTAATGCTAATTTCGGTATTGGCATGCGCGTCAGCTCAGGCTGCATTCGCCTGCGCCCTGACGATATAGAAACGCTATTCAAAAGCGTTCCGAAAGGCACTCGCGTGCAGGTAATCAATCAGCCGATTAAGTTTGACGTTGAACCTGATGGCAAACGCTACGTCGAGGTGCATCAACCTTTGTCTCGCACTGAAAAGGACGATCCGCAAACCATGCCGTTGGCACTGAATGCCGCGCTGAAGAAATTTAAGGCTAATGCCGAAACGAATACAGAAGTTCTGACCAGCGCGATTAAGCGGCGTTCAGGCATGCCGGTGATTGTGAATAAAGGGTCTGAGGAAGTAAATAAGCCTCCAGTGGCAGCAACAATGTAGGGGCCATCCACGCGGGCATTAATAATATTTAAGTAAAAAGTAAGACCTATAAGTTAGATATACGGTTTAAACGCCACCAAAACGCTTTGGTGGCGTTTTTATTTGAAAGCGTCAGTGGTACGAGCAAAATTCGATTGCGACAATAAGGAAGGTTTTAAGGCTATTAACAAGATGTAATGAAAATCAGTGAGGGGGACTGAAGGGGGAAATGGCGGGGGAAAAAAAATGGCGCACAATGTGCGCCATTTCACTATGAGAAGTAATATTACTTCTTGTAAGCGTGAGCTTGGTTGTCAAGACGTTGGTTAGCGCGTGCTGCGTCGTCTTTAGCTGCTTGGGTGTCAGCTTTAACTGCTGCAACGTCGTTGCTCAACTGATCAACTTTAGAGTTCAGAGTTGAAACGTCAGAAGACAGTTGGTCGATTTTTGCATTGCTTGAACAACCAGCCAGCAGAGTAGAACCCAGGATTACTGCGCCCAGTACCAGTTTAGTGCGATTCATTATAAAACCCTCTAGATTAAGTTAATCTCCATGTAGCGATACAAGTATTACACAAACCTTTTTCTAATGAGAATAAATTTTTATCGCCAAATGCTTTATTTTGTTCATTCGCTCAAAGAAGCATCTTTTTTTACATAAAAGTTGAAAAACGTTATCTAAAACAGGCTGATTCCATGAGACTTGTCCCATTTTCAGAACATCGTATTTGACAACCTTTTCTTAAAAAATCTGAAAAAAGATGAAAAAAAACGCCACATAGAGTGGCGTTTTTGGCTGTTTGAGGAAGTCGTGATTACAGCGTGTGTACAGAAGAGGTGTTGGTGGTGCCACTTGGAACCAAAGCGCCAGAAACCATGACCACTTTATCGCCTTTCTGAGCCAGACCGCTTTCCAGAGCTGCATCCTTACCAATACGGTAGAAATCGTCGGTTGAGGCGATTTCTTTAACCAGTTGGGTGATAACGCCCTTGGTCAGGATCAGTTGACGTGCAGTCACTTCGTTGGTGGTCAGTGCAAGGATCAATGCGTTAGGGAAGTATTTACGCACGGCAATCGCAGATTTACCGCCATTGGTGGCCACAACGATCAGCGGAGAGTCCAACTTTTCAGCCATTTCTACTGCACCGCGGCAAACCGCTTCGGTGATGCTGCGCAGCTTGCGACTGTCGTTTTGACCGTCTACGCGGCTTTGCATAACGCGGTCGGTACGTTCACAAATGGTTGCCATGATGGTGACGGCTTCCAGCGGATACTTACCTTTAGCACTTTCACCTGAAAGCATAACGGCATCAGTACCATCGATGATGGCGTTCGCAACGTCACCCGCTTCTGCACGAGTAGGGCGAGGGTTTTTGATCATGGAATCGAGCATTTGCGTCGCGGTAATAACGACTTTACGTGCACGGTTACATTTTTCGATCATCATTTTCTGCGCGAAAATAACTTCTTCTACCGGGATTTCAACACCCAGGTCACCACGAGCAACCATGATACCGTCTGATGCTTCGAGGATTTCGTCGAAGTTATTCAGGCCTTCCTGGTTTTCGATTTTAGAAATGATCTGGATATGCTCACCGCCGTTTGCTTTCAAATGCTCACGGATTTCAATCACGTCTGAACGCTTGCGAATGAAAGAGGCTGCAACGAAGTCAACACCTTGCTCACAACCGAAAATCAAATCGCGTTTGTCTTTTTCAGCCAGCGCTGGCAGAGCGATGGAAACGCCCGGCAGGTTAACGCCTTTGTTTTCGCCGAGGTCGCCATTGTTCAGCACTTTACAGGTGACTTCAGTATCGGTGACGTGGGTGACTTCCATCCCGATCAAGCCATCGTCAACCAGTACGGTATTGCCTACTTTCAGGTCAGCAGCAAAACCGCTGTAGGTCACAGCAACGCGCTCGCTGTTACCAATTACGCTCTGGTCAGTGGTGAAAGTGAAAGTCTGGCCGGCAACCAGTGAAGCGTCTTTGCCGCCTTCAAGTTTGATAGTACGGATTTCCGGGCCTTTGGTGTCCAGCAGAATGCCTGCTTTCTTGCCGGTCTTTTCCATAACGTTGCGGATATTCTTGATGCGCTGACCGTGCTCTTCGTAATCACCGTGAGAAAAGTTCAAACGCATGACGTTCATTCCTGCATCAAGCAGTTGAGTCAGCATCTCTTCGGATTCAGTTTTTGGTCCGATAGTACAAACAATTTTAGTCTTTTTCATGACGATTCTTTCTACAAGTTGTGATGGATAGGATAAGAGTGCGCATGGCGGTAAGAAGGCCACCGTCCGCGCTGAATGGGTTTACGACCTGGTTTGGGAAACGCTTCAGTTTGAATAAAACAATACTAAGAATAGGTGAGTACGGCAGAAATGTTATGTAAAGTTCGACGGGCACAAAGATGTCGGGACGAGTTTTAATCGTTTCGGGGGTAAGAAAGCTTGTTATATGACGATATCGATAGATCAAGGGGCTGAATCCATTCAATCTAAGAAACTGTGCCAGTTTTTGTTGCCGCTAGTATAGAGGGTAGGAGGGAGGGAAACCAAACAAAAAATTGCAGCGTGCGCAAGAAAGCGATATTGACTGCGCCTTTGTTGCGCAATCACTGGCAAATAATCAGTATTGGCTTAGAAGGTGTATTCAGCCATTAACAAATGAAAACCGGAAGCAACAATGGCAGCGAATCTGCATCGATAAAGTAGCAAACGAATTCAACCAAAACAGCTAGATGATGCAGTGATAATTTTACTAATCTGGGAATGATTTGGCTGGAACGCCTGGAAGTTTGCATTGGTGCGTCCGAGTGGACTCGAACCACCGACCCCCACCATGTCAAGGTGGTGCTCTAACCAACTGAGCTACGGACGCATCGTTATCTCTGTCTGCCAGTGCTGGCAGCGGGGACGAATATTAACGACCTACCGGATTGCTGGCAAGGGAAAAAATGCATTTTCATGACATATTGCGTTTGATTGGTGCGCTAACGCTCATTGCGTTGATTTTTTGCACATTAATTGCGGTGCGCTGGCTAAAATCAGCGCACCGGGGAAAGAAAAAAATCACCGCCCTGCGCGTTGCAGAATAGAGAAAGATGACTGTTTTTGTATCCAGCGCATCCGTAAGGACATCATTGTCGCAGCAAAAGTCAGCCCGATAATGAATCCGCACCAAAAGCCGCTGGGTCCCATGGCCGGAACCAGGTAGTCAGTCAATGCTAATAGATAGCCAATCGGTAAACCCAAAATCCAGTAAGCCGTAAAGGTGATATAAAAAATCGAGCGTGTATCTTTATATCCGCGCAGCACGCCGCTGCTTATCACCTGGATGGCATCTGAAATCTGGAAGATCGCCGCAAACAGCATCAGGTGAGAGGCGAGACTGACTACTTCGGGATTATCGTTGTATAACCTTGCGATGTGTTCGCGGAATACCACCGCCGTTGTCGCGATAAAACAGGCCATTACAACGCCGGTAGCGATACTGGTGTAAGCCGAGACTTTGGCCGCTGCCGGGTCGGATTCGCCCAGTCGAGATCCTACGCGGATGGTTGCTGCGACGCCCAGCGACAGCGGCACCACGAACATCAGCGAACCGACGTTTAGCGCAATCTGATGGCTGGCTACTGCCACAATCCCCAGCGGAGAAACCAGCAACGCGACGACCGCAAACAACGTTACCTCAAAGAACAGCGCCAATGCCACCGGTAAACCCAGCTGGGCTAAACGTTTCAGCACCGCCCAATCGGGTTTGGCAAAAGACTTGCTGGCGACAATATCCTTCATCCCATAGGCACGTTTGGTATAGATGCGCATCATGATGAACATCACCCAGTACACTGTTCCGGTTGCCACGCCACAGCCGACACCGCCAAGCGCCGGTGCGCCGAACTTACCGTAGATAAAGATATAATTCACCGGGATGTTCACTAGTAGTCCGATAAACCCGAACACCATCCCCGGTTTGGTCTTTGATAAACCCTCGCACTGGTCACGCAATACCTGGAAAAACAGATAGCCAGGCGCGCCCCACATAATCGCGCGCAGATAACCAATCGCCTTTTCTTTCAAAAGCGGATCGATATTGTGCATCAGGCCGATTATCTGATCGCAGTGATAAATCACCACCATCACGAGCAGCGAAACCCCGGCGGCAAGCCAAAAGCCTTGCTGGACCTGATCGCCAATTTTTTCACGTCGCCCGGCACCGTTTAAATGTGCCACGGTTGGGGTTAAAGATAATAAAAGCCCGTGGCCAAACAAAATGGCCGGAAGCCAGATCGATGTTCCTACGGCAACGGCAGCCATGTCGGTTGCGCTGACCGATCCTGCCATGATGGTGTCGACTACACCCATTGCAGTCTGGGCAATCTGAGCAAGGATAACGGGGATCGCGAGAGCTAATAAACTACGCGCTTCTGTAAGGTACTTCTGCACGCATTACACCTTTTTATAATGTTGAATAAAGTAAAAACGCCACCCGAGGGTGACGATAATATAGTGAGAAATTGCTGAAAGATTGTACCTTGTCAGGTTTTTTAAGCAAATCGCATGCTTAAATTTTGAGAACTATCAATCAGCTGAGATAAGTCGCTACTCAATATTTATAAAACGCCCAGTAGAAAATAAGGGGGTAGGATGTGCTGTAGCAACCGATTAGAGTTTGGTTTTCCTCGGGATCTGCGGCAAACTTAACAATATTATGAATGGCGATAAATTTTAAATTTACGAGGCGCGCCCAATGTTTACCGGAATTGTGCAAGGCAAAGGCACCGTGGTGTCGATTGATGAAAAACCTAATTTCAGAACTCACGTGGTCAAGATGCCAACCGAAATGCTACCAAATCTGGCGTTGGGGGCTTCTGTAGCCCATAACGGTTGCTGCCTGACGGTCACCAGAGTGGAAGACGACCTGGTAAGCTTTGATTTGATTAAAGAAACGCTGCGCCTGACCAATCTCGGCGATCTCAAAGAGGGCGACGAGGTCAACCTGGAGCGGGCTGCCAGCTTTAATGATGAAATTGGCGGCCATCTGATGTCAGGCCACATCGTTTGTACTGCCGAGGTGCAAAAGATTCTGCTTTCGGAAAATAATCGCCAGATCTGGTTCAGAATGCCGCACCCTGAATATATGAAATATATTCTACATAAAGGCTATATCGGCATTGATGGCATCAGCCTGACGGTCGGCGAGGTCACACCAACTCGTTTCTGTGTGCACCTGATCCCAGAGACGCTGGAGCGCACTACGCTTGGTAAAAAACGTCTTGGCGATAAAATCAATATTGAAATTGACCCGCAGACGCAGGCGATTGTCGATACCGTTGAGCGGGTACTTGCCAGCCGTGAAGCCGCGCAGGCTGCCGCTGCGGCGCTGGCTGAGCAACAGCCAAAAGAAGATTTTCTTAAAGACTAGTCGCTAAATTTTAGCTGTCTACGCTGTGGTGTTAAACAAACAGCGATCAAAAAAGCCGGCAACAGGTTAATTGTTTCCGGCTTTTTTATTATTGCCTGATAATCACGGCATGCAAACTGCTAACGCGGCACGCGGATCCCGCCTTCAACACCGTCCGGGCTAAGTACAACCTGCCATAGCTGAATATCGCGGGCGCGGAATGCACCGGCGCAGGCGTTCAGATAATAGCTGAACATGCGATAGAAGCGGCTAGTGTAATTATCAGCAATCGTCGGCCAGGCTTGCAGAAAACGCTCATACCACGCCATCAGCGTGCGATCGTAATCCGCGCCAATATTGTGCCAGTCTTCCATCACAAACAGTCCTTCAGTGTGTTGGGCAATATGTTTTACAGAAGGCAGACAGCCATTCGGGAAAATATATTTATCAATCCACGGATCGACGTTGAGATCGGTTTTATTGGCACCGATGGTGTGCAGAAGGAACAGGCCTTCCGGTTTGAGATTGCGTTTAACTACGTTGAAGTAAGTCTGGTAGTTTTTAGGACCGACATGCTCAAACATCCCGACGGAAACAATGCGGTCAAACTGGTCATTCAGATCGCGATAATCTTGCAGCAGAATCGTGACATCCAGTCCTTCACAGCGCTGCTGAGCCATTTTTTGCTGTTCTGCAGAGATGGTGACACCAAATACGCTGACACCATAATTACGGGCTGCATATTCCGCCAACCCCCCCCAGCCACAGCCAATATCAAGCAGGCGTTGCCCCGGCTGAAGTTGCAGTTTATCGCAGATCATTTTCAATTTGGCTTCTTGAGCCTGTTCCAGCGTGGTGGCATCTTTCCAGTATCCGCAAGAATATTGCATATACGGGTCGAGCATTTTGCTGAAAAGGTCGTTGCCGAGGTCGTAATGCTCTTTGCCAACAATCCAGGCACGTTTTCTGGATTGCAGGTTAGTGAGTCTTGCCGCAGCAATGCGTAGCGTGTCTTTTAAGTGATGCGGAAGCTTGCTTTCTAGCCCGGCGGCAACGACGCGTTGGAAGAAAATGTCTAATCTTTCACATTCCCACCAACCATCCATATAACTTTCGCCGAGACCTAACGAACCTTCCTGTAGGACGCGCTTAAAAAAATCGGGATTTTTTACGTTAATGTCAAAAGGGCGGGTTCCATTAACCTCAATGCCAGCCATAGTTAACATTTCGCTCGCGATTCGGTACCACTGATTATCTTGAATACTCAGGTCTTCTACACACGATGAACTCATAGCTTCTCCATCACTTTCTCTTCTGACTTATTAACCTGCTTAAAAAGCGTCGGCTATCGGCAGGTCTAATGAGAACAGACGGGTAATCCGTCTTGTCTGATATATGACTATGAACAGAGGAAAATACAGAGGACACCGAACGAATAGTCGTCGCGGTGAAACATCCTTGCACTATTTAATGTGACGCGATTCCCGCGCCCAAAAGCTACTTGTGATAAAAGTTTTGTAAAAGTGTTATTTTAATAAGTTAAATTGAGTATAAGCTCGACTGCGCCCATTCTCAATAATAAATCGTGACGGGCGCATATATTGTTTAAGTGACTGTTACCTAGGTGATTATATCAGTTAGTTAGCATGCTTTGCTTCTGGATGTCTGGACTTCTGTTCCTTGGCCGAGCGCGCTATTAATCCATAACCCATTCCGACTAAAACCACCGTGGTGAGCATTACGGTTACCGTGGAAATTAACGGCTGAGCAATAAAAGCCGAAACTAGCATGCTCGATAAAAAACATAATCCTAATTGCAACGTATTCTGTAATGCAGCTGCTTTGCCCGTATTGGCAGGAAATGCCATTAAAGCATTTGCAACGACAATCGGATAGGTGGCTCCGTTCACTAATGCCATTAAACAGAATGGGATCAGTAATCCGGTCAGCGTTGCCTGAGTAAAGGTTGCAATTAAATATAATGAAATAACGCTAAAAGCATAGCCTAATAAAAGCCAGGGAAGCAGGCGAGTGCCATCAATTTTGGCAATCAGCATACGGCAGCCGTATCCGCCTAATAAAAACGCAATAGTTTGAGGGACATAGCTTAGCCCTATCGCAGAAGGGCCATAGCCCATATTGCTTAAAATAAACGGCGAACCTGTCAGCCAGGCAAAAAATCCTGCCGAACTCGCTGCATAAATCAAGACGTTACCGCTGTAAATCGGCGAACTTAGCATTGCTGCAAGACCACGTTGCGGTTGGGCCTTTTGTGCAGCCGTTTTATGGGTTTCTTTCAAGGTCAGCGTGAATAACAGCAGCAAGGCACTGATGATCAGCAGCAGGGCAAAAATGACACGCCAGTTGAAATGATTAAGCACCCAGGCACCCAACAGCGGGGCAAGTGCAGGAGAAAGTGCCACCAGCGGCATAATGCTGGCAAACGTTCTCTTTGCAATCTCGGAAGAATAGCGATCCACCACCAGCGCCTGCCAGCTTACAGCCGCGGCACAAACGCCCACCGCCTGCAAGAAACGCAGAACCAGCAGCAGTTCGGTGCTTTGCACCCAAATCATCCCCAGGCAGCTTATGCTAAACAGCCCCAGCCCGCTTAGCAGGATCGGCCGACGGCCAAAGCGATCTGACATTGGCCCCCAAAAAAGTTGAGCCACGGCAAATCCGCCGAGGAAAACGCTCAGGCTGGAGCTGATGGCGCTGGCCGAG
>CAWUIY010000137.1:0-11821 GCA_963922555.1 uncultured Serratia sp.
ATTCGCGTAAACGTTCTTTTCCATAAAGTGAAGTATCAATCGGTGGCAGCATCTCAACAATGGCCATGCCGTTATCCCAACGATTCAGCTTTATTTTATTGCTGGTGCTGGATACGCAGATTGGCACGATTGGCACGCCCGCGTTGATCGCCGCGTGGAAAGCCCCCGTTTTAAACGGCATCAGGCCACGGCCACGGCTGCGCGTTCCTTCAGGGAACATCCAGATCGAGACGTTTTTCTTTTTAATCTGCGCGACAACCTGAGAGATGGTGCCATGCGCCTTGGCGCGATTTTCGCGGTCAATCAGCAAGTTACCGGTCAGCCAGTACAGCGGCCCAAAGAATGGGATCCATACCAGACTTTTTTTACCTACTGTCACGGTTCTTGGCTGTACCACACTGGCCGCTGTCACCATGTCATAGTTGTTCTGGTGATTGGCAATGTAAATACAGTTGCCGTAATGCGCTGCTTCTGCAGGAATACGCTTTTCAACTTTAAGGCCAAATATCGGTGCAAGTCCGCCAAAAAGGTGGCCGAAAGTCGCTACATGTTTTGGGTTTCTTGGGCTGAAAAGGCAATAAATCGAACCGAAAATGCACAACAGAATTGAGAAAACCAGGACATAAATAAAGCGAAAAATAAATAACATAACACCCTCTTAAGCATACAACCGAAGTCAAACAGAGTCTGACCCTGCCGTTTCCCTTGCCGCTGAGCTATTCTCGTGCCTCAGCAGTCTCTATACAATAGTTATTCTTCACCGCTAACAAAATTCAGGGCACCTGGGTGCCCTGAATGATAAATAAAGAACAGATTTATTCTTCGCTATCACCGGCTGCTAAACGTGCCGGTGCATCAACTTCCACGCGATCGATTCGCTGTAATCCGCGCGGCAGTAAGGTGCCCTTGCGGCCACGCTCGGCGCGGAATTTTTGCAAATCTTCAGGGCGCAGAGTCAGCTTGCGTTTGCCGACATGCAGCGTGATCGAGGTCTGCGGTGCCAGCACCAGTAGCCAGGCCAGCTTGTCGGCACCAGAAGCCGCGTCAGCCGCCGGGATCGAGACAATTTTGTTGCCCTTACCTTTAGACAGCTGTGGCAGATCGGCCACCGGGAACAGCAGCATGCGGCCCGCGCTGGTAATCGACAACAGCATATCGTCGTCGCCGACCAGCTCGATTGGCGCTAGCGCAGTGGCGTTTTCCGGCAGGCTGATCATTGCCTTGCCTGCGCGGTTTCGCGCCACCAGATCGTTGAAGGTGCACACAAAGCCATAACCGGCATCAGAGGCCATCAGCAGCTTCTGGTCGTCGGCGGCCATCAATACTTGCTGGATAGTCGCACCCGGCGGCGGAGTCAGTTTGCCGGTCAGCGGCTCACCCTGCCCGCGCGCGGAAGGCAAGGCGTTGGTATCCAGAGCATAACTGCGACCGGTGGAGTCAATAAACACCACTGGCTGATTGCTTTTGCCCTTCGCGGCGCTGCGGAAGCTGTCGCCCGCCTTGTAGCTCAGGCCGGTTGGGTCGATGTCGTGGCCTTTGGCGCTGCGCACCCAGCCCATTTCGGATAACACGACGGTCACCGGCTCTGAAGGGATAAAGTCGCTTTCGCTCATCGCCTTCGCTTCACCACGTTCGATGATCGGCGATCGACGATCGTCACCATAGGCTTCGGCATCCGCCTGAATTTCTTTCCGGATCAGCGTGCTAAGCTTGCGCTCAGAGGCCAGCAATGCCTGTAGTTGATCGCGCTCTTTGGCTAGTTCGTCCTGTTCGCCGCGAATTTTCATCTCTTCGAGCTTGGCCAAATGACGTAATTTCAATTCCAGAATCGCTTCAGCCTGAGTTTCGCTAAGCGCAAAGCGCTCCATTAACACCGGCTTGGGTTCATCTTCGCTACGAATAATATGAATGACTTCGTCGATACTCAGGAAGGCAATCAATAAGCCTTCAAGAATATGCAAACGTTTCAATACTTTGTCTAAACGGAAGTTCAAACGGCGTCGAACGGTGTCGCGACGATAGCTCAGCCACTCGGTGAGGATTTCCACCAGCCCTTTGACCTGCGGGCGATTGTCCAGACCGATCATATTCATGTTGATACGGTAGCTGCGCTCAAGATCGGTGGTCGCGAACAGGTGGTTCATCACCTGATCCAGATCGATTCGGTTCGATCGCGGCACGATCACCAGACGTGTCGGGTTCTCGTGATCGGATTCATCACGAAGATCCTCCACCATCGGCAGCTTTTTGGCGCGCATCTGGCTGGCAATTTGCTCCAGCACTTTGGCACCGGAAACCTGATGCGGCAACGCGGTGATCACGGCATCGCCATCTTCTTTCTTCCACAACGCACGCATACGAACCGAGCCTTTACCCGATTCGTAGATTTTACGGATCTCGTTGCGCGGGGTAATAATTTCCGCTTCTGTAGGGAAATCAGGGCCTTGAACATACTCCAGCAAATCTTCCAGCGTACTGCCCGGTTTCTCGAGCAGGGCGATCGCGGCATTGGCCACTTCACGCAGGTTATGCGGAGGAATATCGGTTGCCATCCCGACGGCAATACCGGTCGTGCCGTTGAGCAGAATGTTTGGCAGACGCGCAGGCAGCATTTTCGGCTCCTGCATGGTGCCGTCAAAGTTTGGCACCCAGTCAGAAGTCCCCTGCCCCAGCTCGCGTAGCAGAACTTCGGCATATTTTGACAGGCGTGACTCGGTATAACGCATCGCGGCGAAAGATTTCGGGTCATCCGGCGCACCCCAGTTCCCTTGCCCGTCAACCAGTGGATAACGATAGGAGAACGGCTGTGCCATCAGCACCATGGCTTCGTAACAGGCGCTGTCGCCGTGCGGATGGTACTTACCCAGCACGTCACCCACGGTACGTGCCGATTTCTTGAATTTCGCACTATTGTTGAGGCCCAGCTCTGACATGGCATAAATAATGCGGCGCTGTACCGGCTTCAGGCCGTCGCCAATATAAGGCAGGGCGCGGTCCATGATGACGTACATGGAGTAGTTCAAATAGGCATTTTCGGTAAACGTATGCAGCGCTAAACGCTCTGTTCCGTCATGAGTCATTTCACTCATTACTTTTTTATCCTCAGACTCGTGGCACTGTCGTGCTGGAAAATAAACGTTCTGGAAAATAAGGAGGCCCGCTTGCAGACGCGCGCAGGCGCTGTCGCACAGGGCGATGATGTCCGCGATAGTACATCATATGGCGTATTGCTGTCACAGATGCTGTGTACAGGTCGGACAGGGATTGTGCGAATGCCGCTTATTAAGTCGATAACCCGGCTGGATTATTGCTCCACAAGCAACAGTATTGTGCGCTGGTGCACATTTTTCAGCAAAACGATCTCCTGTACAATTCTCTCAATAGTTTACCAATGAGGCCTATGCCATGAGCAAGATACTGATTATTAACGCCGGAAAAACTTTCGCCCATTCAAAAGGCGCTCTCAACATCAGCCTGACCGAAGTAGCAGACAGTTTTCTGCGCGATGCGGGTCACGACGTCCGTGTGACCAACATCGAGCAAGGTTATGACGTTGCCGACGAGGTGCAAAGCTACCTGTGGGCCGACGCGATTATTTACCAGATGCCGGGCTGGTGGATGGGCGCACCGTGGACGCTAAAAAAATACATCGATGAAGTCTTCACCGAAGGCCACGGCCACCTGTACGAAAGCGATGGCCGTAGCCGCTCTGACGCCACGAAAAAATACGGTTCCGGCGGCCTGATCCAAGGCACCGCCTACATGCTTTCCGTGACCTGGAATGCGCCTCTGGAAGCCTTCGAAGACAAAGATCAGTTCTTCCACGGCGTGGGCGTTGATGGCGTTTATCTGCCATTCCATAAAGCCAACCAGTTCCTCGGCATGGATACGCTGCCGACCTTTATGTGTAATGACGTGATCAAACAGCCTGATATCGAAGGCTATTTTGCAAACTATCGCGCACATCTGGAAAACGTATTTGGTCAAGCCGAAGAAGCTGAGTAATTCCTGAGTTTGGCAAACCCTGCATTTATTGCCACACTCAGGGTGCACCATTCAAGTGGGTCGGGCAGTTTCTAAGACCCACAAATTTAAAGGGAAAACGAGGTTTTTATGATAACCGTTATCGCTGAAATCATCATTAAGCCGGGCCGTCGTAGCGCAGTACTGGAAAAAATCACCCAGTTACTGCCGACTATACTCAAAGAGAAAGGCTGCCATCGTTACGAGCCTTTTCTCGATGTTAAAGGGCAAATCCCCTGGCGTCAGAGCGCGCCGAACTCCATCTTTATGGTAGAAGACTGGGAGAGTCTGGCTCATCTGGAAGATCATCAGCAGGCGGCACACATGCACGCGCACCGCGAAAATATTAAGAGCGATGTGGTGGATGTGAGGATCAATATTATCGAGAAAGCCTGATTTCATTCTGAGTTTACATTCGGAATGAAACTTTAAAAAAAACCGGAGCCGCTGCGTGCGACTCCGGTTTTTTAATGGCTATTTCCTACTGCGGCTTGAGAAATTACAGCGCCATATCGTGTTGAGGTGAAGCTGTCGCTTTCTCCTGAGAGGCGGCTGGAGCCTCGGCCTCTTTTCCTGAGATTTGCAGCACTGGTGGTTTAACCAGACCCAATGTCGAGGCCGTGTCATCCCACACCTGCTGAGTCAGCGCTGGATTATCATTCAGGTTCTGACCAAAGCTCGGGACGATTTTACGGATCTTGCTCTGCCATGCTGCGGACTTAAACTCTTCCGGGAACAGTTTCTGCATCACGTTCAGGGCAATCGGTGCTGCGGTTGAAGCGCCCGGAGACGCGCCCAGCAAGGCCGCTACGGTTTTTTGCTGGTCGGTAACAATCTCGGTACCCAGTTTCAACACGCCACCCTTGCTCTCGTCTTTCTTGATGATCTGTACGCGCTGGCCCGCCTGAATCAGTTTCCAGTCTTCTTTTTTGGCATTCGGGAAGTACTCCTTAAGTGCCGCAAAGCGGTCGTCATCACTCAACATAACCTGACCGATCAGATATTTAACCAGATCGAAGTTATCCAGACCCACATGGGACATCGGCAACAGGTTGTGCGTGGTGGTGGTACTCAGCAAATCAAACAGCGAACCGTATTTCAGGAATTTGGTGGAGAAAGTCGCGAAAGGCCCGAACAGCACAACGCGTTTGCCATCCAGGAAACGAGCATCCAGATGCGGAACGGACATCGGCGGTGCGCCTACAGAAGCCTGACCATAGACTTTTTCCAGATGACGTTCGGTGATCGCCGGGTTTTCGGTAACCAGGAACGAACCGCCAACCGGGAAGCCCGCGTAGTTTTCACCTTCTGGAATGCCGGTTTTTTGCAGCAGCTTCAACGCACCGCCGCCCGCTCCGATAAACACATATTTTGCATCCACTTCGCGCTCTGCACCGCTATTGGCGTCTTTGATCGTCACGTGCCAGGAGTTGTCGGCATTGCGCGAGAAATCGGTGACTTCGGAAGAGGTTTCCAGCTTGAAGTTGCTGTTTTTCTTCAGGCTGCCGATTAACTGGCGAGTAATTTCACCGTAGTTGACGTCTGTGCCGACCGGCGTCCAGGTAGCCGCTACTTTCTGCTGCGGATCGCGCCCTTCCATGATCAGCGGCGCCCATTGCTGGATCTGGCTGTGATCGGTTGAGAATTTCATGCCCTGGAACAACGTCGTTTTCTGCAGCGCCGCATAGCGCTTGGTCAGGTATTCGACATTTTTATCGCCCCACACAAAGCTCATGTGCGGTGTCGAGTTAATAAAGGAGTGCGGATCGTTCAACACACCGCTTTTCACCTGTGAAGTCCAGAACTGGCGCGAGATCATAAAGGCTTCGTTGATCTCCAGCGCCTTGCTGACGTCAATGGTTCCGTCCGCACGCTCAGGGGTGTAGTTCAGCTCCATGTTGGCGGAGTGGCCTGTACCGGCGTTGTTCCAGCCGTTGGAAGACTCCAGCGCCACGCCGTCAAGCTTCTCGACCATGACCTGCTTCCAGCTTGGCTGCAGTTCTTCCAGCCAGGTGCCTAATGATGCACTCATAATGCCGCCACCAATCAGCAGGACATCGGTTTTCTCTGGTGTGGTTTCAGCATGTACGGCTGAGCAGACGAGCAAGGCTGAAAGGGAGAGCGAAGGAAGTAATTTATTGACGTTAATCATTCCGGATCTACACTTTATTGTTTGTTGGCAGTAAAAAAGTGCGTGGAATTTAAGGTATTGTTATCGATAAGTTAAAGAATCATTAGTTTTTTAATTAAATATATTGCCTTGTTGTTTCTTTAATTACAAAACCTCCACCCCAGAGTTCACGCCTTTTGCAACGACGCTAACCCATATTGATCCTTATAAACAGCGCCTCTGCCATTGAAAATGGGGCTTAAATCATTGCGTAGTTTTGCAGCAAATGCAGTAAACTCCCTCCCCTTTATAGAATCGTCCCTTAATCGTCATGATAAACCAGCAATCTCAGCCAATGCGCAAACGCCCAATAAAACTCAGTACTCTGGTGACGCTCATGATCGGCGCGGTGATTGTCACGGTGCTGCTCAGCGTGCATCTCCTTTATTACGTGCAGATTGAGAACTTCACCAAGATGCACCTCAAGGACAAGGCGATGGCCGTGGCACGCACGCTGGCCTCGTCCCCGGAAATCAAGCATGCGCTGACCCTGCCCGCCGACCGTAATGTCATTCAGCCGATTGCGACCGAAGTGAAGGATCGCGACTGCCTGCTGTTTGTGACCATTATTAACATGCAGGGGATCCGCTATTCCCACCCGAATCCGCAAAATGTGGGCCAGCACTTTGTCGGCGAGGATTTTATTCCGGCATTAAAAGGCCAGGAAAATGTCTCGGTAAATCATGGCGTTTTGGTAGAAGCACTGCGGGCATTCACCCCGATTTATAATGATAGCCACCAGCAGATTGGCGTGGTGGCCGTGGGGATTTCTCTGGATGACGTGACGCAGCAAATAACCCAGAGCCGCTGGAATATCTTGTGGACCGTGCTGTCTGGCGCGTTGATTGGCCTGCTGGGCATCCTGATCCTGGTGAAAGCTTTGAAACGAATATTGTTCGGGCTGGAACCTTATGAAATTTCGACCCTATTTGAGCAGCGACAGGCGATCCTGGAATCGATTAAAGAAGGGGTGATCGCCGTCGATGAACATTCGCGCATTACTTTGATCAACAGGGCGGCTCGACAGCTGTTGCAGGAAACCGCCACAAAGGCTCCGTTGACTGGCGATGCCATTCCTGAATCATCGATGATACTCAGTCACTTACGTGAGGCTTTGCATAACGGTAAATCCTGGCAGGATGAAAAGGTGAACGTCGCGGGCCGCACGTTAATCAGCAATACCGTTCCGGTGCGCAGCGGCCAGCGGATTATCGGCGCAGTGTGTACTTTCAGGGACAAGACGGAGGTCAGCCAGCTCATGCAGCGCATGGACGGCATGGTAAACTACGTTGATACTTTACGTGAACGCTCCCACGAATTTATGAACAAGCTGCACGTCATTCTTGGCCTGCTGCATATGAAAAACTTTACCCAGCTTGAGGAGTTTATCCTCAAAACTGCCAATAACTATCAGCTGGAGATTGGCGCGTTACAGGGAAAAATTCGCTCTCCGGTGATTGCCGGATTTTTACTGAGTAAAATCGATCGCGCGAGAAGCCGCGGGCTTAAGCTGTTGCTGAGCGATGACTGTGACCTTCCCGATAACGGCAGCGAACAGCAAACCGCAGCGCTAATCACCGTGCTGGGTAATCTTATCGAGAATGCAATCGAGGCCCTCGACCAACAGCCACAGGGAGAAATCCACGTGATGCTGCATTACCAAAACGCTTGGCTGACCTGCGAGGTCAGCGATGATGGACCAGGGATCGCCACCGACCGGCTGGCGGCTATTTTTGAACGCGGCTTCTCATCCAAAGGCGATCAACGTGGCGTGGGATTGTTCTTGGTAAAACAGCAAACAGAGAGCCTCGGCGGCAGCGTTACGGTGGAATCTGAACCGGACGTTTATACTCAATTCCTGGTTCAGCTGCCATGGGGAAAAGGAAACCATAGCCAATGATAAATGTATTAGTGATCGATGATGATGCCATGGTCGCCGAATTGAATCGCAGCTATATCGGCCAGGTGCCAGGCTTTAACTGCTGTGGCGTGGCATCGACTTTGCAGCAGGCGAAAGATCGCCTGGCGCAGAGTCATCCTGCGGTAGATCTGATTTTGCTGGATATTTACATGCAGCAGGAAAACGGATTAGATTTATTGCCCGAACTGCGCAGCGCTCAGCAACCCATTGATGTGATTATTATTTCTTCAGCGGCCGATGCGGCAACTATCAAGAACTCGCTGAACTACGGCGTGGTCGATTATCTAATCAAACCCTTCCAGTTCTCACGTTTTGAAGAAGCGCTGACTCAGTGGCGACAGAAAAAGCGCCTGATGGACAATCAGCCGTTTTATCAGCAAGAGGACGTAGACCGGCTTATTCACGGCAGTCAGCCAGAAAGCGAACCAAGAAAATTACCCAAGGGATTGACCGCACAGACGTTGAGAACCTTGTGCCAGTGGATTGATGCCCATCCGGATCAGGAGTTTTCGACCGACGAATTGGCTAACGAGGTGAGTATTTCCCGTGTTTCTTGCCGCAAGTATTTGATTTGGCTGGCTCAGATGAACATTTTGTTCACCAGCATTCACTATGGCGTGACCGGCAGGCCGGTTTACCGTTATCGATTACTGCGGGAATATCACGCCTTGCTGCAACAGTATTGTCAGTAAGGCGTGATTTTAGACGTTTAAATGATGGGGCTTATACCGACAGCTCGGCGGTATCGCCTTTATCCTGTAGCCAGTTGCGGCGATCTTCTGAACGCTTCTTGGCTAACAGCATGTCCATCATGCGCAGCGTCTGATCGATATCTTCTTCATCGATAGTCAGCTGCACCAGACGACGCGTGTTCGGATCCAGCGTGGTTTCTCGCAGCTGCAATGGGTTCATCTCACCCAATCCCTTGAATCGCTGAACGTTTGGTTTACCTTTCTTGCGTTTCAGCTGTTCCAGCACGCCGGTTTTTTCTTCTTCATCCAGCGCGTAAAACACCTCTTTACCCAGGTCGATACGGTACAGAGGCGGCATGGCGACATACACGTGGCCACCGCGCACCAGCGAACGGAAGTGACGGACAAACAGCGCGCACAGCAGCGTAGCGATGTGTAGCCCGTCGGAGTCCGCATCCGCAAGGATACAGATCTTGCCGTAACGCAGCTGGGTCAGATCTTCGCTGTCGGGATCGATGCCGATCGCCACGGAAATATCGTGCACTTCCTGCGACGCCAGCACCTCATCAGAGGACACCTCCCAGGTGTTGAGGATCTTACCCTTCAACGGCATGATCGCCTGATATTCGCGATCGCGCGCCTGTTTGGCGGATCCGCCCGCTGAGTCTCCTTCCACCAGGAACAGCTCGGTCATTTTCAAATCTTGCGAGGTACAGTCAGCCAGCTTTCCCGGTAATGCCGGACCGCTGGTCAGCTTCTTACGCACCACTTTTTTCGCCGCGCGCATACGACGCTGCGCGCTGGAAATCGCTAGCTCAGCCAGCTGCTCGGCAGCCTGCACGTTCTGGTTCAGCCACAGACTGAAAGCATCTTTAACCACGCCGGAAACAAATGCTGCACACTGGCGTGAAGAGAGACGCTCTTTGGTCTGACCGGCAAACTGCGGATCCTGCATCTTGACCGACAGCACGTAAGCACAGCGTTCCCAGATATCTTCGGCAGAGAGTTTAACTCCACGCGGCAAAATATTGCGGAACTCGCAGAATTCGCGCATCGCGTCGAGCAGGCCCTGACGCAGGCCATTAACGTGAGTCCCGCCCTGCATGGTCGGGATCAGGTTGACGTAGCTCTCGGTCAGCATTTCGCCGCCTTCTGGCAACCACAACAGCGCCCAGTCTACCGCTTCGGTATCACCGGCAAACGCACCGACAAAGGCTTTTTCCGGCAGGGTAATCAGGCCGTTAACCGCTTCCATCAGGTAATCGGTCAGACCATCCTGATAACACCAGCTCTGCTCGGTGTTATTAACCTGATCTTTAAAGGTAATTTCAACGCCTGGACACAGAACCGCTTTGGCCTTCAGCAAATGGCTGAGGCGGCTGACCGAAAAACGCGGGCTATCAAAGAAGCTGCCGTCTGGCCAGAAATGCACGCTGGTTCCGGTATTGCGTTTGCCCACGGTGCCGGTCACGGTCAAGTCCTGGACTTTGTCGCCGTTTTCGAACGCCATGGAGTAGATCTGCCCGTCGCGACGCACGGTAACTTCAACACGCTTTGACAGGGCATTAACCACAGAGATACCCACACCGTGCAGGCCGCCGGAGAACTGATAGTTTTTGTTAGAGAACTTACCGCCCGCATGCAGGCGACAGAAAATCAGCTCAACGGCCGGAATACCCTCTTCCTGGTGGATATCCACCGGCATGCCGCGGCCATCATCGGTCACTTCAAGTGACTGGTCGGCATGTAAAATGACTTCGATACGACGGGCGTGGCCCGCCAATGCCTCATCGACGCTGTTATCGATCACTTCCTGGCCGAGATGGTTCGGCCGGGTGGTATCGGTATACATGCCTGGGCGGCGGCGCACCGGTTCAAGGCCGCTAAGGACCTCAATGGAATCCGCGTTATAAGTAGATTGGCTCATCGTTTATTAATTCGTGGCTCTGGTTGTGAGTGAACGATACTGTTGCTGGCAAAAACTACTCCGCTGCCAACCCCAAGAAATCCACAATCGGTGAGAAATAACGTTCAAACCCGACAAATGCATGATTTCCCTCGGGTTCTACGGTCTGGCGGCACGACGTATAATACGCCACGGCCTGGCGGTAATCGAGGGTCTCATCGCCGGTTTGCTGGAGTAACCAAAGTAAATCCGGTGACTCCAAAGGCTCGATCTGCATCACTTTGAGATCGTAAACATGGCGAGACTCTAACACATATTGCTGATCGGTGTAGGGGTTGTAATTCACCCCGAGATAGTCGATTAAAAGTTCATAAGGTCTGACCGCCGGGTTAACCACCACCGCCGGCAGCATAAAGCACTGCGACAGCCAGGTGGCGTAATATCCGCCGAGCGACGAACCGACAACGCCGATCCGCTGGCCAGATTTATCCATCACCAGCGTCTCCAACTGCTCGGCCGCATCGGCCGGATGTGGCAACAGCTGCGGAACCACCATCTCGATCTGCGGATGATGCTCGGCCAGCCAGCTTTTCATTGCCGTGGCTTTTGCCGAGTGGGGAGAACTGTTGAAGCCGTGCAAGTACAGCAGCGTGTTCATTAATAACCTTCCGCATCGGCGTCAGGACTGAATTCATCGCTTTGCAGGCGGCAGACCTCAGTCTCGACGCGGCCGTCAGGATGCAGCGTCAGATAGCGCCAGCCGGGCGCTACCGAATCCAGGGTGAAGTTAGTGCAATGCGGTTTAAACTGCACGCAGGTTGAAGGCGTCGCGTAAAGACGCTTGCCGTACCAGTCGAGATCAAGTTCCTGATGAATATGTCCGCAAACCAGCGTCGAGACTTTAGGATAATCTTCCAGCACCGAGGCCAGCGTGTGCGCATTACGCAGGCTGTGTTGATCAAGCCAGGTACAGCCGGACGGCAGTGGATGATGATGCAGCATAATTAAAGTGAAACGCTGCGGGAACTGGTCCAGGCAGCGGGCCATCCATTCAAGCTGATATTCGCTGATTTCGCCGTGGGGCACGCCAAAAACCTGCGCGTCGAGCA
>CAWUIY010000138.1:0-11727 GCA_963922555.1 uncultured Serratia sp.
AGGGCAAAACTGGAAATTCCAATAATGCCCGCGCCCGTTTTTGGCTAGCCCAGTGAGGCCAGACCTCGCTTCAGTCGTTTAACGCCCTCGGCGATAGACTCTTTGCTGGCCGCGTAGGACAGGCGTAAATGCCCTTCGCCCGTTGCGCCAAACTCGCTGCCAGGACGCACGGCAATGCCCTGTTCACGCAGCAGTGCCACCATGTCGATCGCCGGGATCGGCAATGAATAAGAAGGGAAGCAGTAAAACGCGCCTTCAGGTTCGTTGAGCTTCAGTCCTGGAATCGACAGCAGCCCTTCCATCATCAGGATGCGACGCTCTTTATAGACATCATACATACGTTTGATGTCATCTTTACACTCCTTCAACGCGACAACCGCCGCGCGCTGAACCGCTGTATTGACCGAACCATTAACGGTGTTATGCACGCGGGCTGCGGCGGCAATCATCTCGGATGGGCCAGCAAGATAGCCGACACGCCAGCCGGTCATAGCATAGCTCTTTGAAAAGGTTTGGCAAAACAGTGTTCTGCCGCGAAATGCTGGAACCTGAAGAACGCTGGTAAACGGCTTGCCGTTAAATACCAGATCGCTATAAGCCTCATCAGCGATCACCAGCACGTCATGCTGATTAACCAGACGGCCCAGAGTTTCGATCTCCTCACGGGTGTGTACGATACCGGTGGGATTCCCAGGGTTACAGAACACAAACAGCTTGGCATCTTCGAGACTATTGGCCAGACGGTCAAGGTCCCAGTGCAGGTCAGCCTTGCACGGCATCGGCACGCAAACCCCGCCCGCCATATTGACCAAATCGGCATACAATGAATAGGTTGGATCAGGGATGACCACGCGATCGCCTGGGTTAACGATAGACAAAATCGCCGCCGCCAGACCCGCGGTACCCCCATGAGTCACCAGTACTTCGCCCTGTTTGACCGGGAAACCGGACTGCTCGGCCAGCTCTTCGGCCAGCGCTTCACACAGCAGCTTGTCGCCCAGCAACGGCGCGTAGTGGGTAAAACCATTTTTCAACGCGTCGGCCGCAGCCTGAACGATACGTGGCGGTGTATCAAAATCGGGTTCGCCCATCGCCAATGACACCATATCCCCACTGGAGGCCGGTTGCTGCACGCGCAGTGAGGTACGTTCGATACGCAAAACGGCTTCTGCCGCAATAAACTTTTTATCTGAAGAAGACATGTTCCACCTTGATTTGATCAATCATCGACAATTATTCAGCGCTTAATGGCAGCCGCTATGAGCGTTCTCTTTCCGCCATCAGGCTTTCTGGCGCACCTTTCCAGCGGCTGACTTCGAGATCGCCTGAGATATCACGCATCACGGTCGGCGCAACAATCAGCTCTTCGATTACCGTACGCGCCGGTAAGCTGGCGCAAAGCAGTACCGCCTCGGCGACGTCTTCCGGTTGCACCATGTTGTCGCGGATCGTCTGGCTCGGTGGATTGGCGCGATTATCCATAATCGGCGTATTGACCTCTCCCGGCAAAATGCAGGTAGAACGAATGCCGTCATTGCGGAACGTATTATGCAAGTAAGTCATAAAGTTGCGCACACCGGCTTTGGCCGCGCCGTAAGCCGCGCCACCCAACAGATTTGGACGCAGCGCCGCCAGCGAAGAAACGGTAATAATGGTGCCGTTTTTGTTTGCCAGCATGTCGGGTAATACCGCCTGCGTCAGCAGGAACACGGCTTTGAGGTTGACGTCTTGCACCTGTTGCCATTCGTCTTCTTCAATCCAGCGGGCGTTCAGCGTTTTGCTGGCGCTTCCGGCGTTGTTGACTAGAATATCGACCGGACCTAATTCGGCATTGACCCAACTCACCAGTGCCAAAACTTGTTCTTTATTTTCAATATGTGTCGCACAGCTCCAGGCCTGACCGCCCTGCTGCTGAATACCGGCAGCCACCTCGTCGAGCACCGCCTTACGACGGCCTACCAGCACCACTTTCGCGCCGCGCGCCGCCAGAAGCTCTGCCGAACACTTGCCTATACCGCTGCCGGCACCGGTAACAATGACGACCTTTCCTTGTAAAGTATCCATGCCTAACCTCTTAAATCTTTGAGTGAAACACCGTAATCGCGCACTGCGCCTTCTTCGGTGATATAGCCTTCCTGCAAGTCAAACAGGATCGCCTCTTTGCTACGCTCTGCGACCGGGCTTTTGCCGCCGCCGCCTGGCATCTGAATGGTGACTTCATCGCCAGGGAATACGTCGTGGCGTCCAACCGGTTTTTCCAGCTGTTTGCCGTTGATGGCAATAAAGTTCGCTGCACCCGCTTCGCCGCCCAATACGCCCTGAGCAGGATGTTTCTGGCGGGAATAGAACATACTGTGTGAAATCGGGAACTTGCTGGTATTGCGGATCACCATGCGCTGCGCCACACCGCCGCGATAGCGACCTGCACCGCCAGAATCCGGCACGATGGATTTTTCGGTGAACAGCAACGGGGTCGCGGACTCCATCAGTTCAACCGGCGTGGAGGACATGTTGCCAGGGAAGCCGGTAACAATGCCGTCGGCCGATGGACGCGCGCCGGTCCCGCCGTTGACACACAGGCTCTCAACAAAGCGGCGACCGTCGTCAAACTGCCCGGCAAACACGTCGCAGGTCACTGGCGCACTGCCAGAATGGCCCATCACGCGCTCCGGCATAATGTCAGACAGCGCGGTGAAGATGGCGGCATGCGCCATATGGCCTACGCGGTTACGCATTTCAACGGCGCATGGGGGACGCGCATTGGCAATTGATCCCACCGGCGCGGTCACGGTAATGGATTTAAAGCAGCCTTCGTTATTCGGCAGATGCGGTTCCAACAGACATTTGAGCGGATAAACGCTGTAGGCATAGGTAAACGACATCGGACAGTTACTGCCAAACAGTGACTCGGCAGAGGAACCGGCATAGTCAATGGTGATATTGCTGCCGTCGACAATAACCGCCACGTTGAGGTGGATGTCGCCCTCGTAATCGCCAATATCTACAGACGCCTCGTAGCGCCCGTCCGGCACGGCCTCAATCGCCTTACGCATCGCATTTTCTGTCAGCGAGTGAATTTTCTCCGCCAACGGCTCCAGAGAGTCAATCTTCAGGTCGTCCATCAGGCCCAGCAGGCCGTTGGCACCAATCTGATTCGCGGCAAGCATGGCGTGCAGGTCACCTTCCACCTGATCCGGCGAACGCACGTTGGCGAGCAGCAGGTCCAGCAGTTGCTGATTCACCTCACCTTCCAACATGAATTTGCTTGGCGGGATCAGGAATCCCTCTTCAAACATGTCGCGAGAAGAACCCATGTTCAGCGATCCGCCGATATCGGACATATGCGCCGCCGAGCCGGTAAAGGCCACCAACTTGCCGTCGCGGAACACCGGAGTGACGATGGTGACATCGTTCAGGTGACCCGTGCCCAGCCAAGGGTCGTTGGTGATCAGGCTATCGCCCGGCTTCAGGGTTTCGGCCGGATATTTCGCCAATAAATGGCGCACGGTAGCCGGTAACGTTCCGATAAATACCGGCACGCTGGTTTTTGGCTGTGCCAGAGAGTTGCCTTTGACGTCCATCAGCAGGCAGGAATAGTCGCCCACCTCGCGAATAATGCTCGAAAACGCCATATTGACCAGCGTCGCGGCCGCTTCTTCAGAGATACTCACCAGACGGTCCCAGGTGATCCTCAGGCTGATCGGGTCATTCAGAAAGCGCAGGTTATCAGGGGTTGAGATCGTCATTATTTCAGCTCCATCAGGATATTGCCTTGTTCATCAAGCATGGCGGACGCACCCGGTCCGACATAAATCGCACACTCTTTTTCCTGCAGTAACGCCGGTCCGGCAATCCATTCGTTGGTTACCATCAGGCTGCGTGGCACAACGCGGCAATCGCTGAATCCGCTGTCACGGCCAAGATATACGGCCAGCGTTTTCTCCTGCGCGCCTTCGTCAGGCAGGCCCTGTTTATCGCTGGTGTTCATCAACGGCGGCGTGGTTTGCACGCGGCCACGCCAGTTGACGACTTCCACGCCCTGACCTTTCAGGATGCGGCCGAAGCGGGCAAAGTGAGCCTCCTCAAAGGCAGCGATAAGCGTGCTAACGTCGCCGTGTTCAATAAAGCCTTCTGGCAGCGTGACGGTCAGTTCTGAACCCTGACCGACATAGCGCACGTCAGCGAGCTTTTGCGTGCTGGCGGTGGCCGGATCGACATTGGCAGCTGCCAGTGTGGTAAAGGCCTCGTCAAAACCTTCGGCGAAGATGCGATTGACTGCGCTCATGTCTATGCCCGGCTGCAAGCGGCAGCGATCGCTACGCACAAAGTCGGCGCTTGGCGGCGCGGTCAGCAGGCCAAAGGCGGAATACACCCCGGCACCGTTCGGGAAGTAGACTTTCTTGACGGAAAGGATCTTCGCCAGCGACCAGGCGTGGCTTGGACCTGCGCCGCCAAATGCCAGCATGGTCATCTGATGCGGACTGACGTTTTTCTCGACTGAGTGCGTGCGCAATGCTTCGGCCATCTTGCTGTTGGCAACTTCGTGGATGCCCCACGCCGCGTCTTCAATGCTCAGCCCCAGCGGCTCGGCAATGCGCGCAATGGCTTTACGCGCGGCGGCCACGTCGAGGGTCATGCGACCGCCAAGGAAAGCGTCTGGGTCGAGCAAGCCAAGTACCAGATTGGCATCGGTCACCGTTGGCAGTTCGCCGCCACGGCCATAGCAGGCAGGGCCAGGATAGGCACTGGCGCTCTCAGGGCCGATTTCCAGCAGGCCGAGGGAGTCAACGCGAGCGATACTGCCACCGCCAGCACCGATTTCAATCATATCCACCACCGGCAGTTTCACCGGCAGGCCGCTGCCTTTCAGCAGGCGATCGGCGCGTCCAACTTCATAATCGGTAGTGATTGAAGGCTCACCGTCGCGCACCACACAGGCTTTGGCGGTGGTGCCGCCCATATCAAAGGCCAGGACCTGAGAATGGCCGTTTTTACGCGCAAAGGCCGCGGTGGCTACGATGCCGCCCGCCGGGCCAGATTCGATAATGCGGGTTGGGTAATCGGCTGCCACCTGCGGCGCCATCAGCCCGCCGTTGGAACCCATCACTAGCCAGTCGCAGGTAAAACCGCCCTCACGCAGTTTCTCTTCCAGACGCGCCATGTAATGACGAGCCTTGGGTTGTACGAAGGCGTTCATGGCAGTCAGCACGCCGCGATCGTATTCGCGTATCTCACGGGAAACCTTGTGTGAAACCGAAATAGACACCCCCGGCAACTCGCGGCTCAAAATCGCTTCGATGCGGTTTTCATGCTCTGGCCAGGCGTAGGCGTGCATGCACAATACCGCCACCGCTTCGTAGCCTTCAGCGCGCAGTTTTGCGGCCAAGGCAACAACGTCACCCTCTTCCAACGGCGTGACAACGTCACCCTTACTGGTCACACGTTCGTTGATTTCATAGGCCTGCGAGCGCGGGATTAACGGTGCCGCAGGTGAGCCGTTAAGATCATAAATGTCATAGCGATATTCACGCCCCAACACCAGCACATCGCGGAATCCTTTGGTTACCACGAATGCCGTTTTGGCACCGCGACGTTCAAGCAAAGCGTTAATCGCCAGCGTAGTGCCGTGAGTAATAGTGTGAATATCACTGGCTTCCAGCCCCGCCATTTCCACCAGCTGAGTCAGCCCGGTGTAGGCGCCTTCAGAAGGATCGTGCGGCGTAGTCAACGTTTTATGACGAAGCGCAACGCCTGTTTCATCGTTGAGCAGCACCAGATCGGTAAAAGTGCCACCAATATCAAATCCCATTCGCCATGTTGACGCGTTTTTCATAATTCCCTCGACAGAGTTTCAGTTGCTCGATGAACGCATTCGGTTTTCGGTTATTCCGCACGCAGCGGCTTACCGGCTGTTTCTTTAAGAAATAAGGTGCTAATTAGGGTCAGCATGGCGGTCAAAATCACCATGTAGCTCGGGATGCTGGCAATACCGGTCAGGCCGATAAGCCAGGTCATCAGCAGCGGCGCTGAGCCACCAAAAATTACGGTAGAAAGGTTAAAGCCGATGCTGTAGGCGCTGTAGCGCACATTGGTCGGGAACATTTCCGCCAGCGTAGACTGAATAACTGCAGCATGACCGGCAAAGGCGAAGGCCAGTAAAATAGCGGCCATGCAGGCCAGCGGCATCATGCCCAGCGTTAGCAGCCAGAAGCACGGGTAAGCCAGTACTGCCATGGCAATCGCCGAGGCAATCAGCAGAGGTTTGCGGCCAAGACGGTCTGAGAGCCAGGCCATCATCGGGATAGCGCCAATAATGGTTAGCAGGCCGCAGGCGGTCACCATCAGGCTCTGCACCTGAGCGAAATGCATGACTTTGTTCAGATAGGTTGGCATGTAAACGAACAGCACGTAGTAGCCAGGTCCGTTAACTGCCGGTAAAGTTACCGCCAGAGCGATAGCTTTCAGATGACGTTTTGAGGTCAGCACTTCACGGATTGGATTACGCACTACCGTTTTGTTCTGCTTAACCATCTGGAAATGCGGGGTATCCTGAATACGGGTGCGAATGTAGACCCCTATCAACGCCATAGGGATAGCCAGCAAGAACGGTACGCGCCAGACCCAGGCCCTCATAGCTTCTGCACCGTAAAGGTTAATCAGTCCACTTATCAATAAGCTGCCGAACAGCAGCGCGATAAAGGATCCCATTACCAGTGGCGACATCACGACGGCGCGACGATGGTCTTCTGCATATTCAGCAACAAAAGAACCGGCACCCGAAACTTCGCCACCCGCAGAAAAGCCCTGGACGATGCGTAAAGTAATCAGCAATGCAGGAGCCGCCCAGCCGATGCTGTCGTAGCTTGGCAGCAGGCCGATACCGGCAGTTGCCAGAGAAATAATCAATAACAGGATGGCGAGTAATTTCTGGCGGCCCATTTTATCGCCAAGGTACCCACAAATTACGCCACCAAAAGGGCGAACAACGAAGCTGACAGTAAAACCCAAATACGTGAGCATCAGGCCCGCGTCGGTGGTGTTCATATCATTGGCGGAAAATACCAGAACCAGCGTGCTTACCAGCAGGCCGTAAATGCCGTAGTCATACCATTCAACAAAGGATCCCACGCCGCCCGCCAGTGAGGCGCGTTTGACCACGTTATTTTGTGTGGAGTCTTTTGCCGGCAAAGCGTAGTCCATCGATGCAACCTGAGATTTATTCATTGTTCTGCCCTGCTAAAGTAGTGTTGAAATCCGGCCCTTTATGGGGCTGAGCCGGTCATGTTCGCTGTGATTTAGCGGTATTGGCCGGTGACTTCTGCGGTCATCTCGGCTTCGCGTCTTGCCACTTCTTTGACTTTCTCCAGTACGTCTGCTGCTCTCCAGAAAGGAATAATGATGATGCCGTCCTGATCGGCCACCACGATGTCACCGGCACAGCAAACTACGCCGCCGATTGCAACCGGTTCGCCAATCACGCCCGGACCGTTCTTGTAAGGTCCTGCAGGACTCGTGCCACGTGAGAAGGTAGGAAATGCGGTTGATTCAATAATTTTCTTGTCACGTACCGCGCCATCGATAACCTGCCCGCGCGCTCCGGCATGTTGAAAGCGCTGAGTCAGCTGTTCGCCCACCAGCGCACGGTCAATGTGACCCATGCCGTTGATCATCATTACGTCGCCTTCTTCGATGTAATCCAGAGCCATGATCACCGCTGCGTTATCTCCCGCAGTGACCTGCACCGGGAAGGCAAAACCGGTAAATGCGCTGTCGGCAGTTAACGGAATAATTCCGGCATCGCACATGCTTAAACGCTCCATTGCATCGCCTATATTGGCTACAGGGAAAGGCGCAAATGCATCAAGCCATTCTTTGGAAGGACGCTTCCAGCGTTCTGCAATACGAACTTCTGCGGTTTCAAGTGCCATTTCTTCAGACCTTATGTAGGGATTGGAAGTGAAAAACATTTATCGAATGAGAATGTTTTATCATTTTAAAAATTAAATGTTCAATGTTTTTTTTCGAGACCAAATGGTCAAACTGCGCGTTATTTAATTATTATGAGGCTCTAAATAAATAGAATTTATTTAATTAAAAAACCTTTATTATCAATATCATAAATAATTATCGGAAAACTGTTTTTGTGACGTGTGTAACATTAATTGGACTTAAAAATCCAACTATTCAATTTTCTTATGACGTCACATAATTAATATAAATTTTAATGTTTGTTTTGGTGCAAAATAACCCATCAGCACAGGCATTCGCACTATTAGAGGGCGGGTAATTTAAAGCAGATAAAGTAGTGGCTGAAATGCAGGGTTAATGACGTTTATAATTTGTGGCGTGGCGCACAGAATTGGTGCATAAGCGTCGAGCTTTCCTTTGACAAGGTCGCCCTGGTTAAAAGAAAAAATTGCGGGAAGCACGACGCTTCCCGCGGGTTATCGCCGGGTAATGGTCAGCGTTACGCTGCCACGATTATTGCCATAGGCCTGCCAGGCATCATTGGCAAAAGCATACAGATACCCGCTGGCTTTTGGGGTAAACACCTGTCGGTCACCGATTCTGAAGACTTCATGCGGGAGGTAATCATTTTTATGCTGTGGTTGGCTGTCAGGCAGATAGTCGTTCGCTACCGTTCCAGTTAATTCGAACCAGTCCAGCCGCTCCTGGCGTTTGGTAAACCAGAAATCGGCCTGATAATTACCCGTCAGCTTGCTGTATAGCATTTCGATTTTGCCCAATGCGCTTGAAATCCCCTGCAAGATTTTACCCAAGTGGAATTTGCCGTCACTGGCCCCTTTCGGCCCGCAATTGATATGGCCATCGACCCATTCTCCGCTGGCGTGAAACTCGTAAATGACGCCTGCTTCAAGATACAGCCCGGTGTAATTCCAAAACTCTCTGGCAAACACCTCGACGGTTACAGACTGCTCTTTGTTTAAACGTTGACCTGCCCAGTAATTCCTCTGCGTTAGCGGCGGATTAGCATGGCGCAGCCAAGCCGAGCGATGCAACGCGGCATTATCTGCGGCAAAGAAAGGGACGTTCCGCGGTCTGGTTTTAAGATTTTTAAACACTCCGCTCGCGGAATCATGCAGTTGATCCAGAGCGTCTGGGGTAAGCTGGTTTCTGATATCTGGCCGAAAACGCAAACCGTTAGCTTGAGCCTCATCCATCATCCACTCCAGCGCACCGTCTGACAGGCCATGCTGGATGTAGCCGCCCCCCACGTCGGCATGCACGCCCGGAAACCAGATTTGTTGCACATCCCGGTCGAGCGGAATATCGCTCCATAGCGTGGGCATAAAGGTTTGTCGATGCTCGTCGATAGCCATCGCGTGGCGTGCGGTTTTAACACACGGGCTGAGACGGGTATCGTGAAATCCATATTTTGAAGACTGATTAAGCAAACTCAGAAAAGCCACGTCTTCGGGGATACCTAAGGCCCCGACGGTATCCCAGACGCCGATAAAACGGATCGGCACGGTTTGCGTGCACGGCTGACCCGCTGTGACAAAATGGAAAGCCCGTTCTTCACTGGCGTGCACTGGCTGCTGTGAGCGATATTGTTTGAACAGCGTATTAACGGCTGACCAGATCTCTTGCTCAGTCAGTTTACTTGCATCAAGCAAACCGCAATGCGCCAGCATGCCGCCCAGGCTGCGCACCGTATAGGCTCCACGGCTGAAGCCAAACAACCAGATTGCTGCTCCAACTCGATAATTTTTAGCCAGCCAGCAATAGGCGCTGGTGATGTTGTGATCCAGCCCTTCACCGATAATGCCGTCCCAAAGGCGGTTTAACCATCCTCCGTGCGTGCCGACGCCTGGATGATAATAAACTCGCTGTTCAACGCCTTCGTTGTCGGTTTTTTCCAGCGCGTTACACAGTTTAACGACATTGGTTGGCACCGAAACGCCGTCTTCCATTTGCTGTGGGGTGTTCCAGGTACCATCGCAGAATACGATCAAATGCATGTCAGTTCGCCTTAATCCATTGCCGGGAAAATCTAACAAATCCTATTAAAGTTAGACTGTTATAAAGCGAGCGCAAGCATTTCAGCGCTGAAATTTACTATCCTTTTCCTGAGGTTCAGTCACCCATTCTTGATGCATCATGTAGTATATTACCCGACGACTTATTGAAAATTCTGCCACGGCCTAACGCCCTGCGCGTGCTATTAAGGTGATGCCTTGAACTATCCAATCAATTCCATCAACCATGCTTATCTTGGCTCCAGCGTTTACTCCACCTTGCGCGAAGCGTTGATCTGCGGGCGTCTTAAGCCTAACGATCGCCTGCGGATCCGTGAACTGGCGGAACAGGTTGGCACCAGCGTCACGCCGGTGCGAGACGCGATTTTACAGCTGGCTAAAGAGCAGGCGCTGGAGATGCGTACGCCTAAAGACATTCGTGTACCCCAGTTGAATGCGGCGCAATATGCTGAAATCCGTACTCTACGGCTGGAGCTTGAGGGTTTGGGAGCTGCTAACGCCGCGCTTAAAATTTCTGAATTTGACCTGCAGCGGATAGAGCGCAATATCAACGATAACCAGCAGGCAATTGCCGCTGACGATTTAACCCGGGCGCTGCAACTCAACAGCGAGTTTCACCTGCTGCTCGCAAACAGTGCACAAATGCCTTTATTAAGTAATTTTATTGATAGCCTGTGGATGCGCACCGGCCCGCTGATTGCTCAGGCCTATGCTCATTTTTCGCAGCGGATGGCCATCGAACATCATCAAGACATACTTGTCGCGCTACGCCAGCGAGACAGTGAAAAAGCCAGAAAGGCCATTCAGGAGGATATTCTTGATGGCAGCCAGAAAATGGTCGAGTTTCTGGCTACTGGAAGGGGGTAAACCGTACAGGTAATCAAAAATTTTGCTGTGCGATATCCCCTTATACCTCTAGCTTTTCGAGGACGTTATCCAAGGTTTCCAGCAACATCCCTGCATGTTGCTGGCTAAAGACCAGCGGTGGGCGGATTTTTAACACATTTGCCTGCGGCCCTGTCACGCTGATTAGCACACGTCGATCACGCATCAGGTTAACGATTGCGGCTGCTTGCTGAGTGGCCGGAGCCTTGCTTTCACGGCTGGTAACCAGCTCCACGCCGATGAACAACCCCTCTCCACGAATATCTCCAATAATTTCATGCCGTTGAGCAAGTCTGGCGAGTCGTTCACGCAGGTCACTACCCACCCGGCATGCGTTACCCTGTAACGTATCGCGTCGTATGATGGTTAATACTGCCTGCGCTGCACGGCACGAAACCGGATTGCCACCAAAGGTATTAAAATAGCGCTGTCGGCGGCCGAATTCGGCAAAAAGTTCTGGCCGGCCAACCAGCGCGGCTACTGGATGCCCGTTGCCCATGGGTTTGCCCAAGCTGACCAAATCTGGCGTGACACCGTAACGACTAAACCCGCAAAATGCATTTCCTGTACGACCAAATCCAGGCTGTACCTCATCGGCAATCACTAAACCTCCAGCCTGTCTGACCAGAGTGACGGCCTTTTGAACCTCTGCTGCCTGCGGGCTAAACACGCCGTCGCTGGAAAAAATAGTATCAAACAGCAGCGCGGCGGGTGTCACCCCTTGCTGCCGCATGGCTTCCAGTGCATTGGCGACACTGTTGACCCACGCGCCGGGTTGGCTGCGATAGGTGTCCGGGGCATCAATCAGCCAGACATTTTCACCCTGCTGGAAACCCTCGCC
>CAWUIY010000139.1:0-11676 GCA_963922555.1 uncultured Serratia sp.
TGGGCACCATCTTTATGACCGGCATGATCATCAGCTGAATCAATAACAGGTAAAACAGCGTCTGCTTGCCACGGAACTCGTGATAGGCAAAAACGTAACCGGCAGTGGTAATGGTCACCAGTTGAATCAGAAAGGTGCCAAAGGCGAAGAAAATCGTATTGGCATACAGGCGCAGCCAGTCGGCGCTTTCCCAGGCCTGCCTAAAATTGTCGAGGGTTAGCGGAAAACGGGGCAACAGGGAGGCCATATCCGATGAAAAACTGCTTTCACTAAACGCCGAAGACAGCATCCAGATAAATGGCGTCAGCCACAGCAGCGCGGCACAACAGAGTAAAATTGGCAGCGTCATGCGCGAACTGCGGCGCAACAGCAGGGAACCGGGGCGTGAATGGGTGCGAGCCGTCGCGGGCTTCTTTGCCAGCGTTTGCGGGGATGTTTCAACGCTCATGGTGTGCTCCTCTTTCCAGAACGCGCAGATTGAGAACCGAAAAGGCAAACAGCAGCAACAGGGTAATAAAGGTCGCGGCGGAGGCTTTGCCCAGATCGTGAGTATCATTGGCAAGGCTTTGAATGTAATAGAGCAGCACGGTGGTCGCATTGTTTGGTCCACCCTGTGTCATCACCGCCACGTGGTCGATTTGGGTGATGGAATAAATCAGTGCAATGGTGACCACAAAACTGATGGTCGGGCGCAGCAGCGGCAGGGTGATATAGAAAAAGACCTGAGTGCGCGTTGCGCCTTCCATCAGCGCGGCTTCGCGGGCCGAGGCGGGAATAGATTGCAATCCAGCAAGGAAAAACAGCATGTAATAACCGGCAAACTTCCACACGCCGATCACGCTAAGAGCAATCAGCGCGCTGTTACTCATGCCGAGATAGTTATTATTCTGCGGGCCGAAAACCCTGGCGAGGTAATAATCGAGCAGTCCCATGCCAGGCATAAAAATAAACAGCCACAGTGTCGCGGCACTCACCAGCGGGATAATCATCGGGAAGAAAAAGGCAGTCCGCAGCCAGCGATTAAGTCCTGTGTTCTCCCACAGCGCCACGGCCAACAGCAGGGCCAGCACAATTCCGGGGATCACGGTCATCAGGATATAAGCAAGGTTGTTAAGCAGCGCGCGCCAGAACACGGCATCTTCAAACAGGCGCTGATAGTTTTGCAGGCCGACAAACGGGGGGTTATCGCTTGCCATGCGGCTGTCGAACAGGCTGTCCATTGCCGAACGCAGCAGCGGGAAGTAAGTAAACGCTAACAGAAAGACCAAAGTCGGCAATAAAATCAGGTAAGGGAAAATCTTGTGTCGCATCGCTATTTTTCCAGCGGGCCTCGATAGGATGCTTACCCTAGTCTTTCTGTATTTCAGTAAAATGTCACTCTGGTGATAATTTACCACCTAAATGTTATTGAACAAGCAGCGATTGTGCGCTGTTCTGTCGCGCGAATGCCTCCTCATAAGTTGGCATCGATGAAGCCGCCCCCGCCCTCTCAACACAGACCGACGCATAGGCCGAGGCAAAGCTGGCAGCATCAACGAGCGCCACGCCGCTGGCCAACTGAGCGGCCAACGCACCATTGAAAGCATCCCCCGCGCCGGTGGTATCTTTAGGCACCGCCGGAAAAGCCGCTACTCGCTGAGTTTGCCCCGCCACCGACAGCAGCGCGCCCTGCGTTCCCATGGTGATAATCAGGGCATTAATGCCTTTATCATGCAGCACCTGCGCCGCCTGCTGGGCCGAGGGCAGATCCTTGACTTGGATGCCGGTCAGCAGGGAACACTCGGTAGCATTCGGCGTTAGCAGGTCAACCTGTCCCAGCAATGCATCAGAAACCGGCTGAAAAGGGGCAGGGTTGAGAATAATGAAAGTCCCGGCCTCTTTGGCGATAGCGATGACTTTCTCAATGGCCGGCAGATTGTTTTCCAGCTGAGTCAGCAGGATATCGGCGGCGGCAATCGCCGGGCGACACGACTCGATTTCCTCTTGCGTGAAAGTCAGATTAGCGCCAGGGTCTACGGCAATCATGTTTTCGGCATCCACTCCGGCGACATAAATCAGCGCGTTGCCGGTAGGAAATTCGCCGGTAGAAAACAGCGTAACGGCGTCAAAACCCGCACTATCCAGATGACGACGGGCAAAAGTGCCAAAATCATCGCGACCGACCTTGCCAATATAATGCACCCTCGCCCCGGCGCGCAGTGCAGCAACCGCCTGATTCGCGCCCTTACCGCCCGCGCCCATCATGCTGTTATGAGCGATTAAAGATTCACCCGGCTGTGGGAAGCGCGACATTCCCGCCACGATATCCAGGTTAAATGAACCGAGAACACAGACTTTGCCTTTCTTCATGCCTTTCTCCTTACGGGCATTTCCATGCCGGAAGCCAGTGGTTCAGCGTGCTGATCGGTGGGTTCAAAACGATTAAAATCCCGCTGCGCCGCCAGACAGGCCCCGCGACAGCCGGTCTCGTCGGTTACCCCGCTAAGCCTGATATTCAGCCCGTTGGCAGGCTGCGGACCGCGCAAATGGCTACGTATTTGTTGCTCCAGCCGCGCCAACGGGAATCCGGCCATCGACAATACGCCGCCTCCGAGGATCAAAATTTGCGGATCGAGAATGTTCATCTCGGTGGCGATCGTCCGCCCCAATCGTTCAACAAACTCCAGCAGATCCGGGTGTTCTGCGTAGATAGCAAACACCTGCTCAAAAGCGATATCGGCGGCGTGCTGGCGTTTCCACCCGGCAAGCCAGTTGCCCGAGGTCAGGGTCTCGACGCAGCCGGTTTTGCCACAGGGACAAAATGCCGGATTTCCCGCCAAAGGAATGTGACCCAACTCTCCCGCCGCGCCATGAGCACCGTGATAAAAGTCCTGATTCAGCCACAGGCTATTGCCCATACCCGTTCCCAGATAGAGGCCCACCGCCACGTCAGGAAGCTGCGGCAGGCGAGTTAAATCCCACCACATCAAGTGGTTAACGTCTTTATCCATGACCACCGGCAGCCCAAGGCGCTCGCTGAGCAGCAGCGCCACCGGCTGCTCGTCCAGCGCGGGGATAAACGGCAGCGACAGCACGGTCTGCCGGTCGCGCGAGAGAATTCCCGGCAGGCCGAGCATGATACGGGCGATCTGCTGCGTTTTCCCGGCCGCCAGTAAATAGCCGCTAATCAGCTGTTGCAGCCCAGTCAGTGGATCGCTTAATCCAGCCCAGGACTGCGTTGTGACCTTTTGATATCCCTGAAACTTCTGGTTTTCATCCATCAGCATCAAACGGGTGTTGGTGCCGCCAATATCTACGCCGAGAAAATACCGCATACGGCTCTCCTGCCCTTAGGCTGCCTGACGTGCCAGACGCATCTGATCGAGCATTTTATCCCAGGCCTTATCCAGATCTTTATCCAGATTAAACAGCCCAGAGGTGCCCACGATTAATACTTCTGCGCCTGCGCCCATCAGATCCTGATAGGTGCGCTCGTTGCAGGATCCATCGATCTCAATAAGATATTTGTAGCCATGCTTGAATTTCAGATCCCGTAGCTGGCTGACTTTATTGAGCATTTCCGGAATAAACGGCTGACCGGCATAGCCGGGATCCACCGTCATGATGGTGATTTTGTCGAGCAGGTGAATATAGTGCTGGATAAACTCCACTGGCGTTGCCGGGTTCAGCACAATGCCGACTTTCTTGCCGAAAGATCGGATCTGGTTGATCACCCGGAATGCATCGCGGTTGATCGTTTCTGCATGCGGACAGATAAAGTCTGCCCCCGCTTTAGCGATCGCCTCAATAAAGTCGGTCGGATTTTCCACCATCATATGTACATCGAGCACCAGCGGGGTATGCGGCCGAATTTGCTCGATAAAGAACGGCGACAGGGTGATGTTTTTTACGTAATGCCCGTCCATGATGTCGATGTGCAACATGTCGGCGCGGCGGTTGAGCACGGATAATTGCTCTTTAATATCAAACAGGCTCATGCACATTAACGAAGGCGAAATTTTGTATTCCATGGCGTTTTCCTAAAGGCCCCAGAGGCCGATGATCAGGTGAAATATCGGTATATGTTCGATTTAAATTTGTGCGGCTCGCGCTTTCGCGGCGCTACGACGGCTGGCGCGCCGCTGTAGATAACGGGTGCGGAAGAATTTCACCGCCAGCACCACGATCAGCACCGCGCCCCACATCGCAAGGCTGAAATGCGGGCTGACGTTTAAGAGATTCAAACCGGTGGCGATGACCTGCAACACAATCAGCGACAGCACAACGCCACTAACCTTGCCGAAACCGCCAAAGGGATCGGTGCCGCCGAGAATAATCGCCAGCACGGTGAGCAGCAGATACGAGTCGCCATAGCCCATGCGTGCCGAGTTGAAACGGGCCATCATGACCAGTCCGGCAATCACGCACAGCATGCTCGACAGCACATAAATCGCGATCAGCACGCGGTGGGTGTTAACGCCGCTAAAATGGGTAGCGTTAATATTGCTGCCACTCATATAGATATATTTGCCAAGGCGGGTGCGTTCGAGGAACACGGAAATCAACACCGCCGTGACGAGAAAGACAATCAGCGGGAACGGAATGCCCAGCACGGTTTCTGCCCCGATAAAGCGCACGATATCTGGCATACCGCTGAGCGCAGCGCCGCGAGAAAGATAAATCCCGATACCATTAACCATGGTCATCGTGGCCAGCGTAACCAGAATCGGGTGTGCGCCAATATAGGCCACCAGCGCGCCGGTCAGCATGCCAATTGCCAGCGCCAGAATCATCGCCCCGACCAGCGCAATGGTTAGCCATACGGCCTGCATTAGCATGCTTGCATCCGGCGGCAGATAGGTCATAAATACCCAGGCCATTAACAGGCTGGTGAGGTTGGAGGTGGCGATAATGCACAGATTGAGCCCACCGCTGAGGATTGGAATAAACATCGCCAGCGTCAGCAAACCCAGCTCGGGCAGCTGAAACGCCACACTCATAAAGGTCGCATCGCTAAAGAAGCGCCCCGGCATGGCAATACTGAAACCGATTACCACCAGAACCAGCAGTAACGACAGGCCCATATTGGTCGGATCGATCCTGAAGCGCGGGACCTGCGGCAGACTGCCACCGGTTTTTTGTTTCACGCTAAGCGTTTTAGATTTGGCAAACATGGCTGCACTCCTTGAAATCAGGCAAAGCCGACATCGGTTTCTTTGCGTTTTTTGTAGTGCGTAACGGTGATAGCCACCACAATCACGCCGCCGATGACCACGTTCATAAAGTAATTAGAGACGCCGATCAGATTGAGGCCATTTTTGAGGATGCCGATCAGGAAGACGCCCATTAGCGTTCCCACCACGCTCCCCTTGCCGCCGTTGAGGCTGGCCCCACCGAGCACCGCGGCCGCCAGCACGTCAAGTTCACCGCCGACCAACGCGTTGGGCACCACTTCACCCACGCGATAAACCTGAACCAGACCACCGATAGCCGCCATCGCACCGAGAAAACCGTAAGCAAAAAGATGCAGCAGGCCCACACGAATGCCGATGCGGCGCGCCGACTCCTGATCCCCGCCCACCGCAAACAGCTGGCGTCCGAGATGGGTTTTGTTGAGCAAAACCCAGGTCAGCGCGGCTACCAGCAGCATCACCACCAGCGGCAGGCCAATCTGGTAACTTTCCGTGCCCACGTGGAACGGCAACACTTTTAATGGCGTGGTCAGCCAGTCCGGCAGGTCATACAGGCTGGTACCCTTGGTCAACCACATCAGCATCCCGAACAAGAAAGACTGCATGCTAATGGTCACGATGATCGACACGATGCGCAGGCAATAAATCAGCACCGCGTTGATCATCCCCAGCGTGGTGCCAATCGCGATTGCCAGTACGATACTGCCCAGCGGATTAGTCAGGCCGTAGCTGATTGCCAGCGTAGCAATGATGTACTGCACCACCGAGGCGACAGCGGCGAAAGAAATGTCGATCCCGCCGGTCACCAGCACCACGAACAGGCCAAGCGCAAAGATGCCGCTCACGGCATAGCTTTCGCTAAGGTCCAGCAGATTGCGCAGGGTAAGAAACTGGCTGGTAGATAAAGAGAAAATGACAATCAGTACCACCAGCACCCAGGCCAGATACCCCTCGTTGGTGGAGGGTTTGAATCGATTGAGACTACGCATTGACCGCCTCCGCAAGCTGCTGCTGAGTTATCCCACGAGGGAAATATTCGCCGAGCACGGTGCCTTCACTGAAGTGCAGCACGCGATCGCAATTAAAATACACTTCTGGAACTTCGTCGGAGATAAGCAAGATAGAGATACCTTCCGCCGCCAGCTGGTGGATCAGCTGGTAAATGCTGGCTTTCGCGCCGACGTCGACGCCGACCGTCGGTGAGTCGAGGATCAAGATCTTCGGCTGAGTCAGTACCCATTTGGCGAGCACGATTTTCTGCTGATTGCCGCCGGAAAGCGTCGAGATCGCCTGATCCGGATTTGCCACCTTGACGCCAAGCTTTTCGATCCACTGGTAGACGATCTTGTTTTTGCGATACTCATCGATCAGGTGAAAACGGCTGCGCAGTTGGTCCATGATCGCCAGCACGGTGTTGTCGCCTACCGACTGCTGCTGCACCAGACCCAGCGTCAGCCGGTCTTCCGAGACATAGCCGATACCGGATTTGATCGCATCCTCATGACCGCGAAAACGCACCGGCTTGCTGTCGAGATAAATTTTTCCGCTGTCTGGCCGGGTCATGCCGAACAGGCTCAGCGCCAGTTCGGTGCGCCCGGATCCCAGCAGTCCGCACAGGCCCAGCACTTCGCCCTGATAGAGTTTGAGGTTGACATCGTGATACTGGCCTGCGCGGGTGAGATTATCGAGTTCGAGCATGATGCGTTCGTCATGCTGGTTAGCAGCCTTGAGTGCGTAATTCAGCTTGAGGCCGGTCATCAGCTCGGTCAGACGTTCGCTGCTGACTTCGGCCGCCGGGAAAGTCCCGACTTTTTGCCCGTCGCGGATCACCGTGACGCTGTCTGAGATTTCCAGCACCTCGTCCAGGCGATGACTGACGAACACCACGCTGATACCTTTTTGCTTTAGGTAATGCACGGTGCGCAGTAGCTGATTAACTTCGGTGCGGGTCAGCGAGGCGGTGGGTTCATCCATAATGACTAAACGCGCATCGGCCACCAGCGCGCGGCAGATAGCCACCTGTTGACGCTGGGCAATCGGTAATGCGGAGACTTTGCTGTCGAGATCCAGAGAGAAGTTCAGCTCTTCGAGAATTCGCTGCGCGGTTTGACGCAGGCGGCCAGGGCGATACCAACCCAGCAGGCCGTGCAGGTTATGCTCAAAGGCAATGTTTTCGGCGACGGTAAGGTTTGGAAAGAGCGACAGATCCTGATAGATCACCTGAATCCCAAAGCTGCGTGCCTGATCCGGCGTTAAACGAGTAAATTGGCGATCGCCTAATGTAATCGTGCAGCCGTTGTCCGGCTGATAGACCCCCGAGATAACCTTGATCAGCGTGCTCTTGCCGCAGCCGTTGGTTCCGGCCAGGCAGTGCACTTCGCCCGGCATCAGCCGCAAAGAAATATTGTTCAGTGCGCGCTGTCCGCCGAAGGTCACGGAAAGATCTTTAACGTCGATTAATGGTTGCACGTTATCGACGCGGGTGTCGTCATGCTGGATAATCTCGGAGATCGCCATAATTACAGCCCCATTTTGACCAGTTTCGGCAGGTTTTCTTTGTCGAGACTTTCGGTACGATTGCCCACAATGGTGTGTGTCGTTTCATCGACTTTCACTTTGCCCATTCCCTCGATATCCATGCCGTCAGTAATTTTCTCGCCTTTAGAGATCATGCCTGCGATACGCACGAAGATTTCGCCCGCGACCATTGGGTTCCAGATGTAACCGCCAGTGATAGCGCCGCTTTTAACCAATGAAGATCCCTGACCCGGACTGAATGGCCCGAACACGCAGATATCTCCGGCTTTGCCGCGATTGAGCACAGCACGACCTGCACCAATCGGGCCTTGAGATCCGATGGCTAAAATGCCTTTCAGATCCGGATATTTCGACATCAGATCGTTAGTGGTGCGGATCGTGTCATCGAGGGATTCGGCGACGCCAAAACGGTCACCGACCTGATGCATATTGGGATAATGTTCCTGTTGATATTTCACTGCCGCATCGGCCCAGGTTTTATGCACGGGTACCGTCAGGCTGCCGACATAAACCGCGTAGCTGCCGGTTTCTTTCATACATTTCGCTAAAGCAATCATATGGTTAATGCCGTGTTGCTGTGCATCGACCATTTCAAAATCCCAGTTAGCGTATTTTTGATCCGGAGATTCGTGGGTGATCACCTTGATCCCGGCATCGCGAGCGCGTTTCAGCACGGGCTCCAGCACTTTGGCGTCGTTAGGTACCACGCCAATGATGTCGACTTTCTGCGCAATCAGGTCTTCAATCGCGCGCACCTGCAACGCCGGGTCGGCACCCGTCGGGCCAACCTGCCAGGCATCGATCCCCTCTTTGGCGGCTTCTTGCTTGATGCCGACTTCCATCGCGTTGAACCACGGATTGCCGCCGACTTTAACCACTACTCCCATGCGGATCTTGTCTGCCGCGTGGGCCGAAAGAGATAAACATGCCGTAGCAAACAGGCAGGCAAGGACAGTTTTTTTCATGTTTTTACTCCATAAAATGTCAGTTTTTTACCGCAGTCAGTGGTTCGCCACGGCTGTTATTGTTTTGTGACTTATAGGTAAGATGTTTTTGGCCAACAGCTTTTGAGGTGCAACAAACGCGTCTGCAATCAAAAACCGAGGCTATTCTGATGTTGTGGGATTTCCCCGGTGTAACCTGACGCTAACTTGCTTACTCCTGACCGGGGCAACTTCAATCACGTTAACGTTGCTCCATGCCAGTTCCTGACGAAATTCATCGTCCTCCAATGAATCGGTGATCAGCGTGTCTATCTCTCGGTAATGGCAGATGCGTGCAAAGGAGCGGCGACCAAATTTGCTGGAGTCGGCCAGCAAAATCTTGTGCTCGGACGACAGCAGCATTTGTTGTTTAAGCCGCGCGTGATGCTCGTTGCTTTCGCGAATTCCGCCCTCGTGGCTGATGCCGTGACAGGAGAAAAACAGTTTGTTAATCACGAATTCTTTTAATAATTTCTCGGCCAGCACGCCGATAAAATCTTCATACTTTGCCGAATATTCACCCCCCAGCCCGATGGTTTTAACATTCGCCTTGGCGGCCAGCGTCTGGATGATGTGCAGTGAGTTGGTTAGCACCACCAGTTGAATATCCGGCAACTGGCGAGCTAAAAACCAGCTGCTTGAACTGCTGTCGAGCAACAGGCAGTCACCCGGATTAATCAGCGCCAGCGCCCGCTTAGCGATACGCGTTTTCTGGTCCGCAGACTGATTACTGCGCTCTCGAAAGGACTCACCCTGTTCGATTTGCTCGATTTGCGAAGGGACATAAAGCTTGTCGTTTTCTTGCCGATTAACAAACACCGCCCCGCCGTGGCTGCGCAACAGCACACCGTGTTTTTCCAACAGCGCCAGATCACGACGCGCAGTCTCCATGGATATCTGGCACATGGCAGCCACTTCCTGCACCAGCACCCGACCGCGCTGGCTAAGGACTTCGGTAATAAAGCGATGACGTTCAACAGGCAGCATGTTTTCCCCCTTCCCAATAATTAATAAGATACGCAGGCTGTGGCTTTCAGAATGCGTGTTGCCTCAAAGCCGACCGCGCAGTCTTCCCTCATGATTTTTCATGTGATGAATGTCAAAAAAATATGAAAACAATTGAAATGAACGATCAAACTTATGCGGGATGCCCCACATTAAACTGTCTTTAATATTGCAAGCGGTCATTGGTGTTTGAGCAAACGGTCATAATTCCTCGTCATTAAAAATGACCGTTTATGACCGTTTGTGTGGGAATGACCGAATTCGGTCATGATGCAGGGTTTAGTTGAGAAAAAGCGTGATTCAGGTTGTTTAAGGCACCTTTAAGATTTCTGCGATTAAAAGATGTGGAAACGGGGAATTAACACAACGCCCATGGAATAAGGGAAATAAAAAGCGACCCGTTAAGGTCGCCTTTGAGTTTAAGCAATAGATGAATCCTGCCTGGCTTTATAACGGTTTCTTTGCCGTTTCTTTGGCAGCGAACACCGCCAATAAGGTAATCAGCAACGTTAGCGTGACATAGCCGGAAACTGCCAGCGTCGTGCTGTATTCCTTATATAAAGAGGTGATGATCAATGGGGCAAAACCACCGCCGACAATTCCCGAGAGGGTATAGGCCAGTGAAGAACCCGCATAGCGCACGCGAGTCGGAAACTGTTCGGTGACAAAAGCCGCCTGCGGACCGTACATGATGGCATGAACCTGCAAGCCGCCGATCACCGCCAGGCAAATCAGCACCGGGTGGGCGCTGTCGAGCAGCATAAAGAAGACGAATGACCAGACGATCGCCAGCGCGGCTCCCAGAATGTAAACTGGACGACGCCCCCATTTGTCCGATAGCGCACCAAACATCGGCACGGTAATCGCGTTACCGAGTGCGCCAAGCATGGTAGCCGTCAACGCCAGCGGGCGTGGCAGATGTAAAACGGTAGTAACGTAGGTTAATGTAAATACTACCACCAGCGCATAAAGTACGTCAGAGCCGATACGCGCGCCTCCCGCCACCAGCAACGGACGCATATGCTGGGTGAATACTTCTTTAATCGGCGTGTGGGTGGTGTTTTTGCTGCGTTCGAGTTTAAGAAACTCCGGCGTCTCACCCACGCCACGGCGCAACCACAGTCCAAATAAAACCAGCACCAGACTCAGCACAAACGGAATACGCCAGCCCCATACCTGGAAATCATCGGCTGACAGGAACACCGTGACCAGCGTGATAATACCGGTGCCGATCAAGGTTCCGCAGGAAGGCCCGACCTGAGCAAATGAGGCATTACGGCCGCGCTGCTCGGGTTTGCCGTGCTCCATAGAAAGCAGCACCGCTCCGGCCCATTCGCCACCCAGGGCGATCCCTTGAATAAAGCGCAGGGAAACCAGCAGCAGCGGGCTAAAAATCCCCCAACTGGCATAGCCTGGCAGCAGTCCCATCAGTGCAGTGGTCACGCCCATGATTACCAGCGTAGTGACCAGAACAAATTTACGGCCCAGCACGTCGCCAAGATGACCGAATACCATCCCGCCTATCGGCCGTGACACGTAGCCGACTGCGTAGGTAGAAAAGGCCAGAATGGTCCCTACCAGGGGATCGAACGACGGAAAGAAAACGTGGTTAAAAATCAGCGCTGCCATGATGTTATAGACGGTGAAGTCATACCATTCCAGGGCTGTGCCAATTGAACTGGCCGCCGCCAGCCGCCCGGTTTTAGGCGGCGTATTCGCAGCGCCTGCTGCCCCGGAAGGCAAAGTTTTGGGATTATCCGTGGAGGAAAGACTCATGATTTCAACTCCTGTGCGGTAAGTTGCCAGCTAAGGCCATAGTGCATGACCTCACCCAGTGTACAGTCGAGAGCGTGACAGGCATGTGCAGCCAGTCGCTGTGAAGCCTCGGCACTGCTGCTTTCAATCAACATCATGGGCAGAAGCTGAAGATTTTCGATGGATTCTTTAGGTAAAGGTGAACTCAGCGCGACGTCTGGCGG
>CAWUIY010000140.1:0-11642 GCA_963922555.1 uncultured Serratia sp.
AATATCCGATTCAGCATGGCTTATCTGCCGTGGATCTCCGCCGAGAGGAGATACGCCCCAAAGTTGCACCACGCCACGATCGTCTTTCATCAGGAAAGCAATCGTTGCGCCGTCAGGCGAAGCACGTATCCAATGGCGAGGTTGCAAAGCAACCCCTGGATAACTGCGCTCACCCGTGTAGGTTAATCGGCGTTGACCTACTGCGGCTGGGGGAGCAGGTAAACGTGTGGTAGTTCCCTGAAGCGGAAACTCCCCAGCTTGCATGTAGTCTCGATCCCGTTCGGGCAAGTCAACAATAAACACCTCCGGCAGTTTGCTACCCTGTTTCGAAAGCGTATCGCCAATAAAGGCCAGTGCCCAACGTTGTCTCTGACCATCGGCTTGCAAATACCCCTGCTCACCAATCCAGCCCTCTTCATAAGCGCGGTTTATTTGATCACTTCCAGGCTGCGGAGTGGAGGTCGTCTGGCTGACCAGTACGCAATAATGGCTGCCGTCATACTCTCGTGGATGCGCCCTGGTCGCGGCAACACGATGATTTGCCAGCGCGACACCGATATTGCGTAAGTCCTCATCTGGAATACTTTCATGCATAACGTGATCGTTATAAGTAAAACTTAAACGACTGCCGTCCGGGCTAAACACGTGAACATGGGAACCACCGCGCAGCGCACCTGGTGTGTAAGGTGGGGTGATATCTAAGGCATCAAGAGTCACCACCTCAGAGGAGACAGCGGGATCGAGAATAACCCCACGGCGATGATGAAAATCATATTTCCAGGTGGAATCAGGATTTTCAGGTCCGTGAATAAAAGCATAACGTGGCTGGGGATCGGCGCTTACTGTTACAACGCCGACGTGAGCGCCAAGGGTTGCACGGTAGAGTATCTCTACCTCACCGCTGGTAATATTAACGCGCTCAATGGTTGAACCGCTGAACTCGCTGCCTTTTGGGCGGACATCATAAGCTAGCCATTGGCTATCTGCCGTCCAGACATTGATATTGGTCAGCTGATGACCCCTTGGATCAAAAGTTAGCTGCTTCTCGCCCGCCACGTTATTTTCCTTAATCGTTCAGTACAAACTTTTCGACCGCGTAGGCTACGCCGTCTTCGGTATTGGATTTTGTCACAAACTGGCTGACGGCTTTAACGCTGTCCAGCGCATTGCCCATCGCAACACCCAGGCCCGCGTATTCCAGCATAGCAATATCATTTTCCTGATCGCCCAGGGTCATGACATTTTCACGCGGGATACCCAGTTTTTCGGCGAGCTTTTGTACGCCAGTGCCTTTGTTTACCGTTTTATCAAGGATCTCGAGATAATAAGGTGAGCTTTTCATGATGGTATAGCGTTCTTTAGCTTCTGCCGGGATTTTGGCGATCGCGACATCCAGAACCTCAGGGTGGTCAATCATCATGACTTTAGGAAAAGTCATTGAACGATCTATCTGTTCTACACTGCGATAGCGCAGAGGAATACCGGTTACCGAAGACTCATGCACAGAATACGGACTGATATCCGGGTTTGTGCTGTAAAGATCGCTGTGAGACAGTGCGTGAAAACCCACTTTCAACTCACGAGCAAGGGATTCGAAATAAACTAAATCATTATAATTTAGCGTCGTTTCAGCGAAGATACTGCCATCTTTGGCATTATGTACTAATGCGCCATTGTTAGAGATGCAATAAAATCCATCCTGTTGCAGATTAAGTTCTTCGAGATAGCGCTTAATGCCAATCAACGGCCTGCCCGTTGCCAATACCACCTGTACGCCTTTGTTAATGGCCGCAGTCAGTGCCTTCTTAACTGCTGGCGTTACATCATGTTGCGGGTTAAGCAACGTGCCATCCATATCTATTGCGATTAATTCAATTGCCATAGCGTCCTCGGAGTTGATGGTGTTTTTTCCATGCTAGCGCGTTTCAGCAGCCTAAAGCGAGGCTGAAAAAAGCTAAATGAGGATATCATTGGCGGTAAAAATATTTTTCACCCACCGTGGACCCTCTCCCGGTATCTCCACGAGCTTGATAAAATAAATCTGTTTAAAGCTTCTTACCGGACTGGTCAGAAACAGCCGAGTGATAGCCTCAATCTTGAAAACGCTGCGCTGATCGAACAGATATTCCCCCTCCATATCAATCTGCGTGGTTAATCGGTTGATTAGCGGCCGACTTTTGTCGCCGGTAATATGGTAAATCGCAATCGCAGAATTCGCTCTGGCTCTCCATGAGGGATCAAACAACCAACCTTGAGAAAGCGCAATATTGGCCAGTTTTCCTTTGGATGAAGCAGACATAAAGGCCGGATAATTACTCACGACATCTCCCGCGCGGAAAAGGCTAATGTTATCCTCTGAAATATCGACCACTCTCAACAGCGACTGGCTATCGGGCACATTTGGTAATGCCTTGATCGCACTACTTAAATGATGTGCTATGCGTAACATTCCTGGACTTGGATAGCCACCGGATAAAGATTGATTTAACATAAAATTGATGTTGCTCTTTCCCGCTGGCCAGCTTCTTTTACGCGGATAATTTCGATAATCTTTTTGCTTAGGAACATAAGACCAACCGCGAAGTGCCTCTTTTTGATCGGCCGATAATGCCGTAAAACGCCTGAAATATTCGTGGCGGTAAGCGCGGGTCATCGTCGCCCCCTTCCAGCTGGCGGGATCCATAATCAGGTGCGTCAATAACCCGTCCCAGTCAGCTGTATTGAAGCCATGAATGCTTTCAGTTCTCGGCACGCAGGCTCCCCCAATTGCCCGTACGCAGCGCCTCAAGCCTTTACTATGTCGGGTTTGAACAATGTTGCGAATACCTTTTTTTAAAGGCTTATGTAACAAACGCAGCAAATCATAGGGCGGAACAACAAACCCGGCAATTTCATGGCCGCTAACCTTGGCCATATTTTTTAATGTCGGTTTTACGGCATTAAAAACGGCTTTTCGCAGCGCTGCTCCCGTTAACCCTGCAAAATGTGCCGTTTTCCTGGCTATAAGCGCCGCTTTGATCCCCGAGGAACCTAGCTTGACCAAAGGGATACCTAACGTAAGCAGCGTTATACCCAAATCAAACAGGTCAAATGCCAGGTCTTTTAGGGTCGGCTGATAATGCGGATCGTGTAACTTGCGCTGAATAACGTCGAAAAAAGGCACAAAAGACAAAAATTTTTCGAGACCATTTTTGTTGATGTGCTGATCGCGCCAGCTATTAATAAAGACTTTAATTGCCCTAAGTTGCAGGTGAACTAATACTTCACTGAGTACTGGTTGCTGCGACGACAGTTCTACTTGGCGCTGAAATTTAACAATAACCGAGCTTTTACCAGCAAAAAAATCGGGTGACTCGGGCCATAGTGCAGCCAATAAAGCCCCGACACCCAAACTTTCAGGTGGCACTATTCCATTGTTTCTCATCGCACTGATACTCTCGGTTTTCTCTTTACTCAAAATATCGCTCATATCGGCCACCATGAGTATCGATCCCCACATGCTAGCGGCATAACGCTTTCCCGAATCTCCCTGCAGGATATAAATAAACGCGCCAAGCTTTAGCGTTTCTACACTGTACGCCGTCTGCGGTAACAGTTCTTTTTGGTAGTGACCTACTCTTAGCGAAAATAGCGGGATAAAGCGGCGTTCTAAATCCAGCTTACTGATTTCCCTAAACGCTGCGATCAATTCGGCAGCGTTTACCGCATCATCAGAGGCGTAAGATTTAAGATAGTGATTAAACTGAGCGTAATATTTTTCAAGACTGCCTGACTCATTCCGAGTTTTAAACGGCTCGGCGGAAAGGCGGTGCAAGTGATGAAACTGATTGTTGTAAAATTTGACCACAGTTTCTGCATTAAAAGCCCCCTGATGAACCTTGTGTGCATTAAGAAAATCCCTTTCAAAATAAAAGTCTGAAAGATTCAAATCCCAATCTATGGCGCGATACTGCACGTAATACAGCAAAGCTTCATAGCGGATAAGTTCTCTAGCCATCGGCAGAGAATAATTAGCGTTAGCCGGGTCAATTTGCTGATTCGCAAAATTAAAAACATCCTCATCTTGCCAATTAGCAAGGTCAGTCATGCCATAGGCCAATCTTGCGGCGTCCAGCCGATTGCTGGCAAGGGAGGGATAAGCGATTTGCGAGGAGTCCTGGAGATATGAAATAACCTCGCCCAATGGCTTGTGCCACTGTTTTTTTTTGCGATAGTTTTGATGATCGATGGTTGGCGGGGAGATTTCAGGCAAAGGAGTAATGGGCATCCAATATTGCTCATCCCCTGAATTTTTAATCGCTTTTACATCACGGTCGAGCTGCTGTCTTTTGGTCCTGCTACGTTCAGCGCGTCTGGAATGAGAGGCTTTTGTAGAAGAATTTCTGGCATCTTTTGAATCCGCTGGCCTTATCCGTCGAGCATTGCCCTCTGAATTTCTGACCTTATTTTCAGCTGGCCGTTGGCCGGAGTGAAGGTTTTGCGAAGAGTTAACCAAGGCTTTTAATTCAGGGGAAAAATCAGATAATTTTTTTGATGCGATGGTTTTTTTAACAATAGTAGAGTGATTTTTTGGAAGCTTAAAAGATGAGTTGAGATGGACAGATGGGTGACGAGGCGCGGAATGCAGGTGAGAGGATAAAGACAGATTTTTTTGGGAAGATTTTAATGTGTTAGTTAGCGGCTGAGTCCCGGCGTTTGCCTGCGTAATATTGGCCATTGCACTGACCCCTAACGCCGTGACGAGAAAGGTCCCTGTTGGAGGCGTAGACCGACGGTTAAAACTTGCAGGCTGCGTTGGAACATTTTTGCTCGTTAGCACAGCCATTCTTTCTGACTTACCGGACTGAGTATAAAAATCTCGACCTTTTATTTCACTTTTTGCATAGCTGGTTGGTATTTGTATTTTCTGAACACGATTTATTCCCGGCATGTTATTACATTTCCCTCTGTATTTAACATAATGCGCTTCTCGATTTGAATCGATGGCAGGCAACCACACATCCTTTATCCATCTGAAATTTTTGAAAAAAAAATCCGAAGAGGTTTCCCACTTCGGATTTACAGAGAGTATCAGCAGAGCTGGACGATTAAATATCGATATTCGCTGCTTTCAGGGCGTTTTCTTCAATGAAGGCACGACGAGGTTCAACCGCATCACCCATCAGGGTGGTAAACAGCTGATCGGCGGCGATAGCATCTTTAATAGTCACGCGCAGCATGCGACGCTGCTCAGGATCCATGGTGGTTTCCCACAGCTGCTCTGGGTTCATTTCACCCAGACCTTTATAACGCTGTACTGACAGACCGCGACGGGATTCTTTAACCAACCACTCCAGCGCCTGTTCGAAGCTGGAAATAGGCTGGCGACGCTCACCACGCTCGATGAAAGCATCTTCTTCGATCAGGCCGCGAAGTTGCACACCCAAGGCGCAAAGCTTGCGATATTCGCCACCGTGAATGAAATCGAAGTCGAGATCGTAGTCCGTGTCAACGCCATGCGTACGAATACGCAGAACAGGTTCAAAGATTTGGCGCTCACGATTTTCACGAACGATAGCGCTATAGCTGCTGCCGTGGGCTTCTTTTTCGTTGAGCAGAACAACCAGCTCTTCCATCCATTGCTGCACTTTCGCCTGATCGCCAAGATCAGACTCTGCCAGCGTTGGCTGATACACCAGATTGTTCAGCAGCGCGCGCGGATAGCGACGCTCCATGCGGCCAATCATTTTCTGCACTGCATAGTGCTCGGCAACCAGCTTCTCTAACGGCTCACCGGCTAAAGCAGGTGCGCTGGCGTTAGTGTGCAGCGTTGCGCCGTCCATTGCGATGGAGATTTGGTACTGATCCATCGCTTCATCGTCTTTAATATACTGTTCTTGCTTGCCTTTTTTCACCTTGTACAACGGCGGCTGAGCGATGAAGATATGGCCGCGCTCAACAATTTCAGGCATCTGACGATAGAAGAAGGTCAGCAACAGGGTACGGATGTGTGAACCATCGACGTCGGCATCGGTCATGATGATGATGCTGTGATAGCGCAATTTGTCCGGATTGTATTCGTCACGGCCAATACCACAACCCAGCGCTGTAATCAGCGTAGCGACTTCCTGAGAAGAGAGCATTTTATCGAAACGCGCTTTCTCGACGTTCAGGATTTTACCTTTCAAAGGCAAAATAGCCTGATTCTTGCGGTTACGACCTTGCTTGGCAGAGCCGCCCGCGGAGTCCCCTTCCACCAGATACAGTTCAGAGCGAGCCGGATCACGTTCCTGACAGTCCGCTAATTTACCCGGCAGACCGGCCAAATCCAGTGCGCCTTTACGGCGAGTCATTTCACGTGCTTTACGCGCGGCTTCACGAGCACGGGCTGCATCGATGATTTTACCGACTACGATTTTCGCGTCGCCTGGATTTTCCATTAGATAATCAACCAGTTTCTCATTCATCAGCGTTTCAACCGCTGATTTCACTTCTGAAGAAACCAGCTTGTCTTTGGTCTGGGATGAGAACTTGGGATCTGGAACTTTTACAGAAACTACGGCAATCAGACCTTCACGGGCATCGTCACCGGTAGCGCTGATCTTGGATTTCTTGCTGTAGCCTTCTTTATCCATGTACGCGTTCAACGTACGGGTCATCGCCGTACGGAAACCAACCAGGTGAGTACCACCGTCGCGCTGTGGAATGTTGTTGGTAAAGCAGTAAATGTTTTCCTGGAAACCGTCATTCCATTGCAGCGCAACTTCTACACCGATGTCGTCTTTCACGGTGGAGAAATAGAATACGTTTGGATGGATTGGGTTCTTGTTTTTGTTCAGGTATTCCACGAAAGCCTTGATACCGCCTTCATAGTGGAAATGATCCTGTTTGTCATCGCGCTTGTCATGCAAGCGGATCGCCACACCGGAGTTCAGGAACGACAGTTCACGCAGGCGTTTAGCCAGGATGTCGTATTCAAATTCGGTCTGGTTGGTAAAAGTAGCGAAGCTAGGCCAGAAACGTACGGTAGTACCGGTCTGCTCTGTCTCACCAACCACTTTCAGTGGATTCTGAGGCTCACCGTGGACATAGGTTTGTTCGTGAACTTTGCCTTCACGACGAATAACCAGTTCCAGTTTTTCGGACAAGGCGTTTACAACTGACACACCCACGCCGTGCAGGCCGCCGGACACTTTGTATGAGTTATCATCAAACTTACCGCCGGCATGAAGAACGGTCATGATGACTTCTGCGGCAGAAATGCCTTCTTCTTCATGAATACCGGTCGGGATACCACGTCCGTCATCCTGTACGGATACGGAGTTATCTGCATGAATGGTAACCAGAATCTCTTTACAGTGGCCAGCGAGGGCTTCGTCGATAGCGTTGTCCACAACCTCGAATACCATGTGGTGCAGACCAGTGCCGTCATCGGTATCGCCGATATACATGCCGGGGCGCTTACGCACCGCGTCCAGCCCTTTTAATACCTTGATACTTGAGGAGTCATAAGAATTCGACATCAACGTTTCTCGCTCATTTTTAGTCCTGTGATAGAACGGCTATTTTACCTTGTTCCACGCGGAACATCTTGCCCTTTTCACCCACCATATCGGTTACTTGTTCAGCGCTCACTGCGCTGACAAAAACCTGAGCCTGGGTGGCTTTAAGGCGATCGGCCAGCAACCGGCGTTTACCGGTATCCAGCTCGGAGGCAAAATCGTCAAGAAGATACAGGCAACGCCGCCCGCTCTGTCGGGTGAGAAACTCACCCTGCGCTAATCGGAGCGCGCACATCAACAGTTTTAACTGCCCGCGTGAAAGCAAATCTTCCACCGGCGTGCCATCGGCACGGATGCGAAAATCGGCTTTGTGCGGACCCGATGCTGTGTAAGTCAAGGCTCTGTCACGCTCGAACTGGCGCTCCAGCAATTCGCCATAGTCACTTTCTTTGTCCCAGCCGCGCTGGAATGAAAAAGTCAGGGCGAACTCTGGCAGAAATTGCGCACAGGTCGCGCTGATATCAGCGGCGATTGCCTGGCTGTATTCTGCCCGCCATTCGCTGATGCGCTCGGCCAGCGGGATAATTTCTTGATCCCAGGCGCGAATTTGCGCATAGCGACTCACCTGACGCAGCGCGGCGTTGCGCTGCTTGAGTAATCGACGCAGATTGCTCCAGGCGATAAAAAAACCAGGGTCGTGGTGAAAACAGCCCCAGTCTAAAAACGCACGGCGGAATTTTGGGCCGCCGTTTAATAATGTGAAACCTTCGGGGGTAATCAGCTGCATAGGCAGCAGCTGCGCCAGCTCGGAAACTTTATGACCATCACTGCCGTCGATTCTGACTTTGCTGTCGCCCTGACGCGTTTTGCTTAGACCCACGCTTAACTCACGCTCGCCGCCGTCATCAATACGGCCGTGCAGCACAAACTCCGGCTGATCGTGGCGAATAACTCTGCCCGCCTGCAAACTGCGAAAGGCGCGGCCATGCCCGAGGGTATACACCGCTTCGAGCACGCTAGTTTTACCGCTACCGTTGGGACCCACCAGGAAGTTAAATCCAGGCGACGGCGCAAGGTCCGCCGCCTCAATGTTGCGGAAATCTTTAATCAGTAATCGCGTCAGAGCCATAAAGCTTTATTTTTTCCAACAAACAAGGGCAAGACATAACCGACCAGGCAAAGGCGCAAGCGTCGCAGCCAGTTTGGAGACGGCCAGCGCGCAGGGCCCAGAACGTACAAAGAGTACGTGAAGAGCACGAGCACTGCCCGGGTTCAAAATGGCAAGTAAGGTAGCCCTTTTTAAAGTCTCATTGGCATGACGACGTAGGCGGCTGCCTGGCTCGCGCCATCTTCGATTTGTACGCTGGAAACCGAGTCGGTAAGCAACAGGCGAACTTCGTCACATTTCAGTGCATTAAGCACGTCGAGGACGTAGCTGACGTTAAAGCCGATTTCCATTTCGGTGCCATCATAGGCGACATCAAGGATCTCTTCGGCTTCTTCCTGCTCGGGGTTATTAGCAGTAATCTTCAGCTGATTTTGGCTGACATACAGACGCACACCGCGGAATTTCTCATTCGAGAGGATCGCCGCGCGGGCAAATGCCTGCTTCAGTAAATCACAGCCAGCTTGCAAAGTTTTGTCCGGATTTTTCGGCAATACGCGGCGATAATCTGGGAAACGTCCATCAACCAGCTTCGAAGTGAAAATAAAATCACCGACGTGGGCGCGGATGTTGTTGCTACCGATTTGCAGCTGCAACGGAGTATCGCCACCGTCGAGCAAGCGCACCAGCTCCATCACACCTTTACGTGGAACAATCACCGAATGCGATGGTAAAGACTGGCCAATCGGCATTGAACAGACTGCCAGTCGGTGTCCGTCGGTCGCCACGGTACGCAGTTCTTCACCTTCGGTTTCGAATAGCATGCCGTTCAAATAATAGCGAACGTCCTGATGTGCCATAGAAAACTGCGTGGCTTCGATCAGACGTTTTAGCGTGGCCTGTGGCAAGGTGAATTCCACCTCGCTCTGCCAATCGTCAAGATTTGGGAAGTCGCTGGCGGGCAGCGTCGACAGCGAGAAACGGCTGCGACCGGAGCGAACCAGCATGCGGTCGCTTTCCAGAACCACCGTTATTTCTGCACCTTCCGGCAAGCCACGGCAAATATCAAAGAATTTACGCGCAGGCACTGTCGTTGCACCCACGTCATGAGGTTGAGACAGCGCGACTTTAGCGACCATCTCCATTTCAAGATCTGTCCCAGTCAGCAACAACGCGCCCTCTGTAACCTGCAACAACAGGTTACCCAGAATTGGCAGTGTTGGTCGTCCACCCAGTGGGCTACTGACCTGTTGCAGTGGTTTCAGCAAATGCTCACGTTCAACAATAAATTTCATAGCGCTAGGAGGATAGTGTCCTGATTAAGTTAGAGAAATCTTCTTTGATGTCATGGCTTTCTTCACGCAGCTGCTCGATTTTTCGGCAGGCGTGCAACACCGTAGTATGGTCACGACCACCGAACGCATCGCCGATTTCTGGCAGGCTGTGGTTGGTGAGCTCCTTTGCCAGCGCCATCGCCATTTGACGAGGACGAGCAACCGAACGTGAACGCCGTTTGGAGAGCAGGTCTGCGACCTTAATCTTATAATACTCGGCCACCGTTTTCTGAATATTATCAATGGTGACCAGTTTTTCTTGCAGAGCAAGCAGATCGCGCAGCGCCTCGCGAACGAAGTCGATGGTAATCGCGCGACCGGTAAAGTTGGCATTGGCGATAACGCGGTTCAGTGCGCCTTCCAGCTCACGTACGTTGGAACGCAGACGCTTGGCAATAAAGAACGCAACTTCGCCAGGCAGACGGATATCATTTTCGTCGGCCTTTTTCATCAGAATCGCCACGCGGGTTTCCAGCTCTGGCGGTTCGATGGCTACGGTGAGTCCCCAGCCAAAACGCGACTTCAGTCGGTCCTCAACGCCGTTAATCTCTTTTGGATAACGGTCAGAGGTCAGAATGATCTGCTGATTGCCTTCCAGCAGGGCATTAAAGGTATGGAAAAACTCTTCCTGAGAACGTTCTTTATTAGCAAAGAATTGAATGTCATCGATAAGCAATGCATCGACCGAACGATAGTAACGTTTGAATTCTTCAATGGCGTTATTTTGCAGGGCTTTCACCATATCCTGCACGAAACGCTCGGAATGCATATAAACCACTTTGGCATTGGCCTTGCGCGCCATAATACCATTGCCAACGGCGTGCAAAAGGTGCGTTTTACCCAGGCCGGTTCCACCGTATAAAAACAACGGGTTATAAGCACCACCTGGATTGTCTGCCACCTGACGAGCCGCAGCACGCGCTAACTGGTTTGACTTACCTTCAACGAAGTTGTCGAAAGTATGTTTAGGGTTAACGTTTGAACGGTAAGATAGCTCGGGCTGAGCAGGAGAACTGTCCCAGCTAGGTCGAGAAGGCGCAGCACGCGGGAGTGTACGAGCCGCAACCGGAGAACTCACGGCGGCAGCAACGGTTTCGTTGACGCGTTGAACCATTGGCTTACTGCCAACCTCAAAACGTAACAAAGGCGCATCCGTGCCACAAAAATCATTCAACAGACCGTTAATGTTGTTTAAGTATTTGTCGCGCACCCAATCGAGGACAAAACGGTTTGGAGCATACAGCGCCAAAGTGTTGTCACTCAATTCCGCCTGCAAAGGGCGTATCCACATACTGAATTCTGTGGCAGGTAACTCATCCTGCAATCTGGCAAGACACTGCTGCCAAAGCGAAAGTGACACGGCGGACTCCACTCGAACAAGACCAAAAAAGAAAAAGGATCAGGATATTTTTTAAATCATGATTTTAGACACACGCCTCACTCTGACATTTACAGCGATGCCACGGGGTTTCACCGTAGTGGCTTGCATAAATGTTGAGGAGATGTCTTTGGGTCACCCTGTCAGCGACCGAAAGCGACGTGTGAACCGATTTATACGGTTTTTTGTCGGCTATAAGTTTTGTTTAAAAAATCTACAGGCCGATCGGGCGTCCAGGATGGATCGCGATCGGAATGGCGGATCATAACGCAAACCGCGGCAGAGATCCTCCCCTTCCTCACAGAATAGATCCTTTTTATCCACAGGCACCGTTCAATAAGTGG